>JAFTXE010000095.1 GCA_017461745.1 Clostridia bacterium
AAGTTCGACTACGTCACAAGGAAACATGGGGCGATAACAATTTTATTTCTTCTTTGTGACTCCGCTCAGGATGACACGTTGAGGTGAAGATGATACAAAGTCGTAATAAATTATTTTTTCAATGAAAAATATTTTTAAGCACAATGTTAGCACTCATCTTTAAATAAAAAAGAAACCCGTCAAACGCGCAGCAGCGGCCCACGTGGTTTCCACCTTAGAAAATACCGCACTTCCAATTAAGCACGGCATTATATTTCAACATACTTAATATTTATTTCTCACGAGTTCTTTGGGGTATGGGGTCTTTCTCCGAAAGAAAGACCCCCAAAAAACCCAATCACAAACTAACTTCCAAAGTTCTCAAAGATTGCGTTTCACTCGTATCAATAGTAGAAGTCGTGTCTGCCGATAGTGAAGGCGAAGGGGCGATTTTTGGATATCCAATTGCTCGTTGAAATACGGGGATTCATAAAGAACAGGATATTTTCGTCTACCGAATAACCGTCAAGACAAATTTTGGCGGCGATGATACTCGCTTCCGAGGGAGTTCTGTAGATAGTTCCCATGGAAACGGGAGAGAACTGCGTACCGCCGTTACGGTCAAAAATAACTCCGTACACGGTATTGGGATACATTCTGCTCTCTTTTCTGTTGAGAACTACGTTTCCGACGGCTATCTTACCGACCAGACTTTCGCCCGCCGCCTCAGCGTTGATTATCCTTGAGAGCCAATAAAGGTCAGTAGAGTTATAATACTCACTGCCGCTGACCAAGGTTTTCTTGGTGGACGTAACGATAACGGTACGGCTTGCGGCGTCCCAATCAACGTTGGCGCTGAACGGCGCGGCTATGGCTCTTATCGGAACGAACAGACGGTCGTTGATATTGAGTATCTCCTCAACGGTAAAGAAATATCTGCCGTTTGCTCCGACGTAAAGAGCTCCGCTCGTAAGATAAATAGAGACAGAGCCCTTTTTGACCGTCGCCGTTCTCGTGCCTTGATTCCAGCTTATAGAGTCTGCCCCCATAAGCTCGGAAAAGCTTCTGACGGGTACGTATGTAACCGAATTGATAATGACCGCTTCTCCCACAAGCACGCGTCTGCCGTCGAGCGTTACGTTTACGGGAACAGACCCCGCAGGAAAATCATATCCCCTCGCTTGCTCCGCTCCCGCCGACACCGTCGCGGCAAACACCGTGAGCGCCATTATCACACATAGAATAAACGCGGAAGTCCTTTTGAGTTTTTTCATAGGCTTTCAACCTCCTTTTTAAAATTCCGCGATAAACGGAGGAAACGTTTCCTCCTACTGCCGCGGTAGTTAAATTATACATGAAATTCAGCAAATAATCAACCCACAACATTTTCCATATGTGTTTGTTTTGTGAGTATTTCGCGTAAACGCTTGAAATTGTGATAAAAATATGGTAAAATAAAGAAGGTAAGATTTTTTCTTCATCGGGAGAAAATAAGTAATAAACGGAACGGGAGGCTTTTTATGGGAATAAGGCTCAACGAAAACGCTGAGGTCGTTAAAACGGTAAAGCAGGGACTTAAGGATAAGGACGGCTACTGCCCTTGCAGATTAAAGAAAAGTGAGGATACCAAATGTATCTGCCGCGAATTCAGAGAACAAATGGCTGATCCCGACTTCGAGGGCTACTGCCACTGTATGCTATACTATAAATATAAGGATTAAAAAGGAGATTTTAAAATGGCGATTATCAAATTAACCAAGGAAAATTTCGTTGAAGAGGTAATGGGCGCGGCAACTCCCGTGCTTATAGATTTTTATGCGGATTGGTGCGGACCTTGCAGAATGCTTGCTCCCACGGTCGACGCGCTCGCCGACAGAACGGATATCAAGGTATGTAAGGTCAACGTTGACAACGAGCCCGAGCTCGCAACAACCTTTGAGGTCGAGGTCATTCCCACTCTCGTCGCAATGAAGGACGGCGGAGTTATCGGAAAGACCACGGGTGTCAAGACAGAAGCCGAGATACTGAAGCTGCTCGGTATATGACCTCTAAATGAATAAAATGGAACAATTTTAAAAAAATGTTGAAATCCCGATTTTGCTGTGATATAATTTTAAGGTATTCAAGTTTTTTAAAGGAAAGGCTGAAAAATGAAAAAAAGACTTTTAAAAGCGGCGCTTGCCGTAATACTTATACTGTGCTTTGCCGTAAGCTTCGCTTCTTGCGGAAGCACCTCGCCAACTCTGCCCGACGCGGAGAGCATGGACGGTGATATCGACGGAACGGATATCGAATGGAGCTACGACGAGGACGACAAGACCCTTACGATAGAGGGTACGGGAGAAATACCCGACTGCGACGCTCCCGAGGACGTATGGTGGTACGCCGCAAGACACAATATAGAAGAAATTGAGATATCCAAGGGCATAACGGCAATAGGTGATTACGCCTTTTACTATACGCCTGAGCTTACAAAAATAGAAATTCCCGAAAGCGTTACCTCAATAGGCGAGCTTTCGTTTGCCTTCTGCTCTTCGCTGACGGCGCTTGAGCTTCCCGAGGGACTTGTTTCTATCGGAGATAGCTGCTTTGAGGCTTGTACGTCGATAGAAGGAATTTTCGTTCCTTCGTCGGTAACAGAGCTCGGCAGTCGCGCGTTTGCTCTTTGCTCCGCAATGGAGGAGGCAATTATAATGGCTCAGATATCGGAGCTTGGCGAGCAGACCTTCATGAACTGCTCCTCGCTCGATAAGCTTTGCTTTAACCAGACGGTGAAGGAAATGTCCGTTGCGGACGATGCTTTTGAGGGGGCTTCGATTGATTTTGAGGACGCTGAGTTTACCGCTTCTCTGACGGGTGACGCTACTCTCACCGTAACCTACGAATACGAAAACGGCGAGACGGCGGCAGAGACCTACACGGAGCAGCTCAAATACGGTGAGTCCTTCTCCCTTCCTTCGCCCACGATAGAGGGATATAAGGCAACTCCTCTTACGGTGAGCGGTATCGTGTCAAGCTTTGATACTCAGATAACGGTAACTTACGTTTCCGAGGAAGCGCAGACGGAAGCGGAATCCGAGACGGAGGAGCAAACCGAGGAAGCGCCCGCAGAGGCTGATAAGGGTACTAACGTTGGCAATATTATAGCTATAGTGATACTTGTAGTGGTCATCGTTGCTATCGTTGTGCTTGCCGTTCTCATGATGCGTTCCGATAAGAAGAACAATTCGGGTACGAGAACCAATAACTCCAATCAGAAGAAAAAATAATAAGAGGTGACTTATGAAGCAGAGCTGTAACGTAAATCTCAAAATTTCCGAGGAGCTATTGAGAAAATTTCTGTACGTTTCGCAGAAGGAAAACCGCTCTCCCGCGGCGCAGTTTGCGTTCATGGTCAGAAATAACGTGGCTTACTATGAAAAAACCAAGGGCAAGATCCCCGATGCCGAGCTGAAAAAGCTGGATATATCGGAGTATGCTACGGAGGAAAATTAGTTTAAAACTCGTATTTCGTGGGCTTTCTTTCGGAGAAAGCCCACTTACTCCAAATAGCTCCAAACGAATAATGTAATAATTATTGAAATAAAGTGCTGTGCGTACTCCCAATTACGCACAGCACTTTATTTTGTCTGTTATAACCGGCTTTTTTGAAGGTGTCGGAAGCTTTTCCAGAAGGAAAGCTTCCGACAATCGAGTTCTAAAAACCGTTTTTCTTTCCGCGCAGACGCCAGATAAGGCGGCGAAGAAATTCTACGGGGAAGACGCAGAGGGAAAGGAGCAGAGTGAAGATCAGCTCCGAGGCGGTCAGGGGGAGAGTGCGAAGCACGCTTCCGCCGAGATAGACGAACACTATCTGGACGGCGGCGATAAGCGTCATTATCCCTATAAACGCGGGATTTTTCGTAATTCCCGATAGCATTTTTAATCTGTCGGAGCGGCAGTTGAAGCAGTTGAACACCGACGTAAATATAAACAGGGCAAAAAACGCGGTCAGCAGATAAATCTTATCGTGCGCGTATCTGAAATGCGCCGATACGTCGGGCGAGAGCAGAAAGAATATGCAAAGACCTACGGTAAATCCGCCGAGAATTACTATCTGGTTGATCATGTATCTGTTGAGTATGGGCTCGTCGCGACGCTTGGGCTTTTCCTTCATGCATAGAGGCGACGGAGCTTCTCCCGCAAACGCAAGACCGCCCAAGGTGTCCATGATTATATTTATCCAAAGCATCTGCACGACGGTCACGGGCGCATCGAAGCCAATAAACGGACCTATCATTGAAACGCCTACGGCGCAGAAATTCATGGTGAGCTGAAGGGTTATGAACTTGCGAATGCTTTTGAATATGTTTCTGCCGTAAAGCACCGCCTTTACTATTGAGGCAAGGTCGTTGTCGAGAATGATTATGTCCCCCGCGTCCTTGGCAACGTCAGTGCCGCTTCCCATGGCGAAGCCTATGTCTGCGGTTTTGAGCGCGGGAGCGTCGTTTATTCCGTCGCCCGTCATACCCACGACTAACTCCTTAGCTTGCGCTATGCGAACGAGTCGGCTTTTGTCCGTAGGCAGAGCGCGAGCCACGACGGCAATATTGGGCAGAGCGTCGGAAATTTGCGCGTCGCTCATTTGCGCAAGCTCACGGCTTTCAAGAACCATATTTCTGCTTCCGCCGATTATTCCGCAATCCTTGGCAATAGATGCGGCGGTAGCCTTGCTGTCGCCCGTTATCATAATAACACCGATGCCCGCGTCTCTCAGCTCTTTGACGGAGCGCCTTGCCTCCTTTCGCAGAGGGTCGGCAAGGACGGCGGCGCAGACGAGAGTCATCGTCGGCAAGCGTCTGCCGTCGGGCGCTCCGTCCGAGACCGCAACGATGAGTATTCTCTTTCCCTCGGCGCAGGCGTCGGCAATTTTGCGCTCGAAAGCATTTCGGTAAGGTGAAAAATCTCCTATGCTGCCGTCGGAGCGCATAAAGCAATTGACGAATGGCAAAAGGCGCTCGGGCGCTCCTTTTATCAGAGTCTGCATGCGTTTCCCGTCTCGGACGGTCGCCGTTGAATATTTTACCGAGCTGTCAAACGGTATTCGGCTGACGACCTGACGTTTGTCGGACGCAAAAAACGCGGACGCGGAGTCGAGCAAGGCTCTTTCCGTCCCGTTACCGCCAACGGCTTTTCCGTCTGACAGGCTTGATTGGGTGTTATAACGACAGCAATCGACGTATGCTTTTGCTATCGGAGCGTGCCTTTTGACAAGCGCGGCGCACGACGTTTTTTCGCCTTCGCCGAGAATGACGCATTCCACGCTCATTTTCCCCTCGGTAAGCGTTCCCGTTTTGTCCGTTAGTAAGAGGTTCATGCTGCCCGCCGCCTCAATGCCCACGGGCTTGCGGACGAGTACGTTGTCGCGAACCATTCTGCGAATGTTTGAGGATAACACTACGGCTATCATCATCGGAAGCCCTTCGGGGACGGCAACTACTATGACGGTAAGACCGAGCATAAAGGCGTGCAGCAGCTTTTCGAGAATATAGGCGACGTCGGTCACCTTCATGAGTATGAGTATCCATTCAAACGAGCTGTCTACGACGATGCAGTTGAACAAATAGGCAAACGCAATGAGAAATGCGGCGAGATATCCGAGGCGGCTGATCTGCTTTGCAAGCTTTGATAGGCGAAGCTTGAGGGGGCTCTCTCGGGTGTCGGTCTGTACCTCTATGGATATTTTACCGAGAAAGCTTTGGTCGCCTACCGCAAACACCTCAAATTCACCCTCGCCCGACAGCACGGGACAGCCGCGAAGTAAAGTGGCTTTTTCCGAAGGGGAGGGGATTTTTTTGCCCGTCGGCTCTTTTCGCGCTTCCTTGCTCTCTCCCGTTATCGCCGATTGGTCAACGGAAAGCGCGCCCGAGAGCAGATAGCCGTCGGCGCATATTTTTTCTCCCGCTGAAATTATTACTATATCCCCAACGACTATGTCTTCAATGGGGACTTCTTTTATTTTACCGTCTCTGCGGACTCGGCAGGACTGCTTTGCGCACTCGCCCGAAAGTCTGCGAAATGCGTTTTCTCCGCCACTTTCGGAAAGAGCTGAAATAAAGGCGGCTAAAAATACGGAAATCCCTATTCCTATGGTTTCCGTGATATCCGCGCCCTTGAAAACGAAAATAAGATTTATTCCCAACGCGACGAGCAATATGCGAATTACGGGGTCGCCGAGGTTTTCAAAGAAACGCCGTATAAAGCTCTTGCTCTTTCTGACGCCGAGTACGTTTGCGCCGTGCTCCCGCCTTGATTCCTCAACCTGCGTCTCGGTCAATCCGTAAGCCTTTGAGGTCTTCTTGGCTTTTGCTTCTGTCATTTTGTCTTTTCCTCCCAAATTAATCACTGATTAAAATATATGAATAAAATCCTCGGAGAATGATTAATATAAATTATGATTTGTCGGGGAGTACGAGGACGCGAGGGACGCGAGGGACGCGGGGGGACGCGATTTCCGCTTTTTTGAAAAAAAGCTTGGCAAAAAACTTCCTTGCAGGGTTGTAGCCCGATTAAACATATATAATTCCAAGAATAGCTTCGTCGGGCTACAACCCTGCAAGAAAGCTTTTGCGGAGCTTTTC
>JAFTXE010000096.1 GCA_017461745.1 Clostridia bacterium
AAAGCTCCGCAAAAGCTTTCTTGCCGGGTTGTAGCCCGACTAAGCTATTCTTGGAATTATATATGTTTAAGCGGGCTACAACCCAGCAAGGAAGTTTTTTGCCAAGCTTTTTTTCAAAAAAGCGGAAATCGCGTCCCCCGCATCCCCCGCATCTCCCCGATAAATCATAATTTCACAATATTATTCTCAAATTATCTCCCCATAAAGCGCGAAGGTCTCCGATCGGGTAATTTTTACGTTTATAAACTTGCCCGTCATCGATTCGTCGCCGTTGAAGAATACTATGCGTCCGCCGTCGGTGCGTCCGTTTATCGCCTCGGATTTATTCTTGCTTTTTCCGTCGCAAAGGACTCTCAGCGTCTGCCCCTCAAGCTTTTTATTATTCTCAAGAGATATTTCGTTTTGTCTGTCGAGCAATCTCTCAAATCTCGCGCTCTTTATCTCGTCGGGGACTTGCTCCATCTCCGCGGCGGGTGTTCCCTTTCTTGGCGAGTAAATGAAGGAATACACCATATCAAACCTCGCTCTGCCGAGAGCCGTCAGCGTTGCCTCAAAGTCCTCCTCGGTCTCCCCGGGGAAGCCGACGATGATATCCGACGTTATAGTAGCGTCGGGCATTTTTTCTCTGATGTAATCGACTATGGAAACGTACCTTGCAAAATCATATCTTCTGTTCATCGCCTTGAGAACGGCGTCACTTCCCGATTGCATAGGCAGATGAAAATGATGAGCTATGTGCGTCCCCTGCGCCATAACGTCTATGAGCTTGTGAGTGGCGTCCTTGGGATGACTCGTCATGAAGTGGAGAAGATAATCCCCCTCAATCTTGTCAATTTCCGCGAGCAAGTCCGCAAAGTCGTAGTCCGCTCCCAAGTCCTTACCGTAGGAATTAACGTTCTGACCAAGCAGAGTTATATCGTTATAGCCCTGAGCTACGAGCTCCCTGACCTCTTTTACTATCTGCTCTTTTCTTCGGCTACGCTCGCGTCCGCGAACGTAAGGCACTATGCAATAGGAGCAGAAATTATTACAACCGTACATTGCCGAGACCCAAGCGCGATAATTGCTCTCGCGTCTGACGGGCATATCCTCGGGAACGGTGTTCTCAGGCTCGTCCGAACGAAGCACACGCTTACCCTTGGCTATTTTCTCAGCCAAAAATTCAGGAAAACGGTGAAGCTGTGACGTGCCGAAAAGTATATCAACGTAAGGATAACTGTTCTTTAACTGCTTAACTCTGTGCTCCTGAGCCGTCATACAGCCGCAGACCGCAATTATAGTCTCGGGGCGCTTCGCCTTTACGTGCTTGTATTGACCGACCAAGGACAGCGCTCGCTTTTCGGCGTGCTCGCGTATAGCGCAGGTATTCACGACTATGAGATAAGCGTCATCGGGCGTATCGGTAAGATCGTATCCCATCGCTTGCGCCATTCCCGATATTTTTTCGCTGTCCGACTCGTTTTGCTGACAGCCGAGAGTAAGCACGAACGCTGTTCTGCGAAAGCCGTTGCGCTCCGCAAAAGCGTCGTTATGCGCTCTCACCGCCGCCATATATCCATTTTGTTCTTCTTTTTCCAAAAGAGAAATTTCAACGGTTTTAGTAGACATATCAACCTTTCGATTATAAGTATTATTCCTCATTGAGACCTACCGTCCCAATTATATTATTATAATATATTTTGATAGATTTGTCAATAACTATACCGTCGACTTAACATTTTTTTTACTTACTGTTTTAACAAAAAATAGCATGCTGCAATGAATCATAATTTGTCGGGGAATGCGGGGAGACGCGATTTCCACTTTTTTGAAAAAAAGCTTGGCAAAAAACTTCCTTGCAGGGTGGTAGCCCGACTAAACTATTCTGGATTTATGCTGAAATTATCGGGCTACCACCCTGCAAGAAAGCTTTTGCTACGAAGCGTAGCGAAGTTTTTCTCGAAAAGCGACAACGCGTCCCCCGTGCTCCCCGACAAATCATAATTTAACGCACTGCGTTTGCTCCACCTCACAATTACAAGGTTTGTGAGTATATCTTGTAGATCTCTCAGTCAGCTTGCGCTGACAGCTCTCCTACAAGGAGAGCCTTTGCGATGGAACGCATTTACTTTTTCAATAAAAAAGAAACCCGTCAAACGTGCAGCAGCGTTTGACGCGGTTTCCACCTTAGAAAAATGCGTACTCCCAATTAAGCACAGCACTATATTCCAACAGTCCTAATATTTATTTTCACAAGTTCTTTGAAGGTGTCGGAAACTTTCTCGAAAGAAAGTTTCTGACGAAAATCCCTCTCACTAACTAACTTCCCTCAATCAAAATTAATACGCTCTTCCTCGATAACCAAGGGACGATTCATAATTCTCGCGTTCATGTTAATTACGTACTCGCCAAGCAGACCGATAAAGAACAGTATCAAGCCGCCAACGAACACGGTAGTCATGATAATAGGAGCAGTTCCCGTTGAGAACAGGAAGGCATAAGGATTGGCAAGTCTGCAAATCAGCAGAATTATTGCCGCTATAACACTTCCGCCACACATAAGCGCGCCAAGAATGGAGGCAAGTCGCGAGCCTATTTTTGTATAGGACGTAAACGACAGCATTGCCGCATCGTAAAGGCTTGCGAAGTTATTGCTGGTCTTACCCGCTCTTCTCTGCGCCTGCTCGTACTCTATCTTCTTTATCTTAGGTCCGAGCTCAGCAACTATTCCGCGGATAAAGGGCGTGGGGTCACCAAGATTGCGAAGCACCTGAATAAAGCTCTTATCGTAAAGTCCAAAGCCCGTAAAGTGCTCTATCTGCTCAACCTTGGAAAGCTTTCTTATGGTCTTATAATATATACTGCGAAGCGCATACATCAGCTTGTTTTCCTTGCTCGACGTTTTTATAGCGCAAACAATTTTGTATCCTTTTTCCCATTCTTCAATGAATTTAGGTATCATTTCGACAGGGTCTTGGAAGTCGCAACAAACGCTTATTGTACAATCTCCCGTCGTCTGACAAAGTCCGTAATACGGAGAATTGAACTGTCCGAAGTTCTTGCTGTTGAATATAGCCTTTATCTTCTTATTGCCCGCGCAGATCTCTCTGAGCTTCTCTCTGGTTGAATCAAGAGAGCAGTTATCTATAAACAAGATCTCGTAATCGTACTGAGGAAGCTTGGAGAGCTCCGCAACGAGCGCCTCGCTCATTGGGACGACGTTCTCCTCCTCGTTATAGCAAGGAACCATTATACTAATCTTTTTCATATCTATCATTTCCTTTCGTTCTTATACCACTCAACAGTCTTTTTGATACCTTCCTCGAATTCTATCGAGGGAGTAAAGCCCGTATCACGCTGAAGCTCGGATATATCTGCGCACAGATACATAACCTGATTTGCGCCGTAAGGCACGTCGCCAAGCCCAAGCTCTGCGTCGGGGTCTATCTCGTCTCTTATTATCTTTATAAAATCGCTCAGGCGTCTTGTTTTTCCGCTTCCGATGCAATATATTCCACCGTCTTTTCCCTTGAGCGCAAGCTCGGTCATAGCCTTTGCGGCGTCACCGCTGTAAACGTAGTCCCAAAGCTGCTCACCCGCAGTAAAGGACGCGCGTTCTCCCGCCGATAGCTTGCTTATAGCGTAAGCCACTAACGACCTTGGGCTGTCGTAAGGTCCGTACACGCTGAGTATTCTCACCCATACGTGACGCATACCAAGCGACCGACACGCAACTCTGCTCATCTGACCCGCGCAAAGCTTTGCCATTCCGTAGCCGTTATCGGGGAATGCGGGAGTATGCGAGCTGAGCTTTCCTTCAACGATACCGCACTCCGCCTGAGAGCCAGCTCCCATAAAAACGCTACATCCAAGGCGTGACGCCAAGGCAACCGCGTCAAGCGTGTACTTCACGTTAAGATTCTGAAGGTACATATCGTTTCTCGAAGCGCCCGTAGTTCCGTCCCACGAAAGATGGAAGAACATATCGTACTTCTCTGCTCCCAAGTCAAGCTCTGCCATTTTATCAAGAGGGCAATCGAGCTTTCGGATAAGTTTGTTTTCTTTAATATTTTTGCTTCTCTCGGATGCCGCGCGACACAAAACAAGAGTCTCTATTCCTCTTGACTCAAGCTCGGCGATAAGCGCCATTCCGACAGCGCCCGTTGCGCCCGTTATTACTGCCTTCATAACAAAACCTCTCCTTAAAAACGTTCTTTACGCACAGAAATCAGCGGCAGAAAAGCTTCTGACGCTGATTTCAAAAAATTATTTGTTTATCCACGAGCTTTGCGCCACAAACTCGGATATCTGCTTATCCATGCAAGCGCCGACGTCTCCGCCGTCTCTCATGCATTTAGACCATTCCACCGTCGCCGAAATAGCTCCGTCGAGATTCCAGACGGGCTTCCAGCCGAATACACTCTTGACCTTGGAGCAGTCAAGCTTAAGGAAATTAGCCTCGTGAGGTCCGCCGTCGTAACGGTTTATCCACTTCATGCCCTCTCCCCATTTTGCGCAGAAAAGGTCAACGAGCGCGCCCGTCGTAAAGCAATCGCAATCGTCAGGACCGACGTTATAATAGCCTGCGTATTTTCCGTCCTCATACTGCTTCTGCGCTATTAATAAATATACGCAGACAGGCTCTAAAACATGCTGATAAGGACGCGTTGAATGAGGATTTCTTACTACGATATCCTCTTTTTTCATTGCCGCTCTGACGCAGTCGGGAATAATTCTGTCGTTGGCGAAGTCGCCGCCGCCTATAACGTTACCCGCGCGCGCCGTGGAGATAGCAACCCTGCCGTCGGCAAAGAAGGAATCCTTATAGCTGTGAGTCACGAGCTCAGAGCAGGATTTACTGTTGGAATACGGGTCAAAGCCGTCAAGCGGCTCGTTCTCACGGTATCCCCATTCCCACTCGTTATTTTTATATACCTTATCCGTGGTTACGTTAAGGAAGGACTTGACACAGCTCGAAAGTCTGACGCATTCAAGTATATTGACCGTACCCATGACGTTAGTCTCATAGGTATACTTAGGCTGCTTGTAGCTATCGCGCACGATGGGCTGAGCCGCAAGGTGCAGAACTATCTCAGGCTGTGCCTTTTCAAAGCACGCCCAAAGAGCGTCAAAATCTCTCACGTCGCCAATGACCGAGGTCATGCCCTTTTCGATATTTGCCATATAGAAGAGCGAAGGATCTGTGGGAGGGGTCAGAGAAAAGCCCGTGACTTCAGCGCCCGCTCCGACAAGGAGCTTGCACATCCAAGAGCCCTTGAAGCCCGTATGTCCCGTCACGAGAACCTTTTTGCCCTTGTAAAAACTCAAATCCAGCATCAGTCTTCCCATCTCTTCCAAGGAGCTTCACCGCTGCTCCAGATTTTTTCAAGATTATCTCTGTCCTTCTGCATATCCATGCACTGCCAGAAGCCGTCGTGCTTGAACGCCATCAGCTCTCCGTCCTTAGCAAGCTGCTCAAGAGGAGTTTTTTCAAATACGGTGCTGTCGTCGTCGATATAATCAAGAACCTTGGGGTCAAGAACCATAAATCCGCCGTTGATGGGGTTACCGTCGGAATCCTTCTTTTCTCTGAACGAGGAAATGGAGTTTTCCTTACCCATCTTTATAACGCCGAAGCGCTGTCCCGCATTTACAACGGTAAGGGTAGCGAGCTTTCCGTGAGACTTATGGAAATCAACGAGTCCCGCGATATCAACGTCGGACACTCCGTCACCGTAGGTAAGAAGGAAAGGCTCGTCGTCAAGATACTTCTTTATTCTCTTGATACGTCCGCCCGTCATGGTGTTAAGTCCCGTATCTGCAACGGTGATCTTCCACTGCTCAGTATAAGTCTTATGAACCTTCATTCTGTTGGTGCTGTTGGTAAAGTCAAAGGTAACGTCTGAGTGATGAACAAAGTAGTTATTGAAGAAGTCCTTAATAACCTGCTGCTTGTAGCCTGCGCAGATGACAAACTCGTTGTAACCGTAGGAAGAATAGTACTTCATTATGTGCCAGAGAATAGGCATTCCGCCCACCTCTATCATGGGCTTGGGTTTGAGATGAGACTCCTCGGAAATTCTTGTTCCAAAGCCTCCCGCCAATATTACGACCTTCATAAAATAAGTATACCTTTCTTTATTTCAGTGTTATTTTGAGTTTATTTTTTACATAAACACATACATCGTAATTATATCATATCATTACATATTTGTCAACACAAAGTTTAAAATTTTGTCGAAATTTTGTCGAAAATTTTAGGATTTCTCCGTAAAATTTGGTACGCCGCTTTCTTTGGGAGCAAGTGCTTCCGTTTTTGCAGCGTCTACGGCGTTTTCACAAAGTATTTTTTCAAAATATGCGGGGACGCAAAATACCTTATCAAACAGTCTGTCTCCGCTTTCTACCCTCCTCTTAGACTTTCCCAAATCAAGCACGACCTCTTTATACGGCGGATAATACAACAGCACGTTTACGACGGGCTTGCCCTTTCTCACGCGGAAGTTGTTTTGAGTTACGGGTACTGACGTTATCCTGCTGTTTTTTCGGCGCTCCTTAGCCGTACCGTCAACGTAAAGAGGTGACGCTGACATAGAGCTCAGGAAAATACTTCCGTTAGCCTTTATGACAAGCGTGGAGTCCTTCTTCGTCGCCGACCACAGCTTGACTGCGTAAGCACAGCTTTTATTTTCAAAAAGGATATCGTATTTTTTCGCTCTGTTGAGAGAAAAGCAAACGAGCTTGCGCAAGCGCCTTATACGAAAGCCGTTTTTCGCCGCAACAGCCGTCAGCCGTCTGAGCATTTTATATCTTTTCCACACAGTCACAACGTACGGTGAAATAACAAGCAGCACCACAAGCGCCACGGATATTATAAAAAGCACGCTATCCCTCCCCTTCAAAAATAAATACATATATATTTTATCATACGCGAACAAAAAAGTAAAGAGAAAAATGTCAATTTCAACGAAAGTGTAAATTATGACTTATCGAAGGATGCGGGACGCGGGGGACGCGTTGTCGCTTTTCGAGAAAAGCTCCGCAAAAGCTTTCTTGCCGAGTTGTAGCCCGACCAAGCTATTCTTGGAATTATATATATCTAATCGGGCTACACCCCGGCAAGGAAGTTTTTTGCCAAGCTTTTTTTCAAAAAAGCGGAAATCGCGTCCCCCGCGTCCCCGCGTCCCGCATCCTTCGATAAGTCATAATTGTGTTATTGTGGTATAGAGGTTTGAAAAGCTCAGGAAATTGCGTTCATTTTTAATATTTTAAATATTATTTTGAAAAACAACATATGCAATTCATAAAAGTAGAGTATAATTAGAGTTACTAAAAAATAAAAACGAAAGTGAGGACATTATTATGCCAGGACCCGGAGGTGGAGGACGCGGCGGCGGATTTGGAGGCGGCAGCTTCGGAGGCGGTGGAGGCTTCGGCGGAGGCGGCTTTGGCGGCGGTCACAGAGGTGGCGGCTTTGGAGGAGGCTTTTATCGAGGACCTCGCAGACATTACGGCTACGGACATTACGGCTACGGTGGCGGTTGTCTTAGCGGACTTCTCGGAATGCTTATGCTACCTATAATTCTTTTAGTTGTAGTCGTAGCAATTCTTTTCGGAACTATAAGCTCGGCGTTTGGAAACGTTCTCAGCGGAGGAACTATAAACTACGACGAGCCTGAATTTCAGGCTTACGCAAACTCGCGCTACGAGGAGGAATTCGGAGACCTTCCCACCGACAACTACGAGGACAATATTCTCATAGTATTTCTTACCAACGAGGAAGCCGACGGATACTACTGCATCGCTTGGGTCGGTGATAATATCCACCGCGACATAAACCATATGTTCGGCGCTGAGGGAACTCCGTTCTACAAGACCATGCAATCCTCTGTAAATCAAGAGTATTTTGCGTATTCTCTCGACTCAAATCTTGCCTCGGTCATGCGCGAAATGGCAGATAAAATAGAGAGACTCGGACTCAAGTCGTCGTTCTATAAGGACTATGGACACGACGAATACGTGGCAAATCTGAGCAACTATTCCTCATTGGATCTCACCGAGGCTACGGTTGAGACGGCTCTTGAGGAGTTTGTTGAAAGAACGGAAATTTCCGCGGCTATAGTCGTTGATACGACGGAAAACGCATTTGGAAAGACCCTTGCCCTCTCGGATATTATTACGGTTATAGTAATGCTCGTGCTTATAGTCGTCATCGTGGTCTATATGGTCAAGACAGTTCGCAAGAACAAAAATAAAAACGGCGGTAACGGCAACAATGATAACAACGGAAACGATAACGGCGATGACCGCTACAACCGTTCGGGCGGCAATTATAACAGAAATTACAACAACAAAAATTATAATCGCTCGGGCTGGTAATATCAGCGCACCCAAAACTAAATATACAATTAACGGAGCTGAGTCATTAACTTGATTCAGCTCCAATTGTTTTAAAATCATTGACATTTTTCTTTAAATATGCTATAATAATATGATAGTATGGATTATTATGCCTTGAAGGAGACTGAAATGGTAACGATTACGGACGTGCTTCCCAACAGCCGCGCTCAAAAGGCGGGCATTGAAGCGGGAGACAAGCTGGTATCTATAAACAAAAAAGAAATAAACGACGTGCTTGATTACCGTTTTTATCTCGCAAGCAAGAGCGTAACCCTTATTATTTTGAGGGACGGTAAGCAGAAGAAATTCAAGATAAAAAAGCAGGAATACGACGACATCGGACTTGATTTCGAGACACCTCTCATGGACAAAAAGCACTCCTGCGAGAACAAATGCGTTTTCTGCTTTATCGACCAATTGCCCAAGGGCATGAGAAAGTCGCTGTACTTCAAGGACGACGACTCCCGTCTTTCCTTCCTTCACGGAAATTATATCACGCTGACAAATCTCCACGACCACGATATTCAGCGTATAATCGATATGCATATCTCCCCCGTAAACGTCTCCGTCCACACGACCAATCCTGAGCTTCGCGTCAAGATGATGAAGAACAAGCGCTCGGGCGAGGTGCTTACGTATCTTAAACGGCTTGCCGATGCGGGTATTACGCTCTGCTGTCAGATAGTTCTCTGCCGAGGACTCAACGACGGCGCGGAGCTTGACAGAACCATGCGCGACCTTGAGGCGCTTGCTCCCGCAATGCAGAGCACTTCAATAGTTCCCGCGGGGCTGACGCGCTTCCGTGACGGTCTCTATCAGCTTGAGCCGTTCACTCCCGAGGAGTGCGCTTCTGTAATCAAGCAGATAAACGACTTTGGAGATATGTGCAAATATAAGCACGGGACGCGCCTTTTCTACCCTGCCGACGAGCTTTATATCAAGGCTGGGCTTCCGCTCCCCGAGGACGATTATTACGAGGACTACGCGCAGATACAGAACGGTGTCGGTATGATAACCGATATGAAGGAATGCGTTATACGCGAGCTTGAGGACAAGGAAAAGTACGCTCCCTACAAGAATATCGAGCGCACCGTCTCCTTGGCGACGGGCTATGCCGCAGAGGCGCATATTCGCGCGCTCTCGGAGCTTCTTTCGGCTCATTTTAAAAATTTGACTATCAACATATACCCAATAAAGAACAACTTTTTCGGCGAGCAGATAACCGTTTCGGGTCTGCTTACGGGCAAGGATATTATCGAACAGCTTTCGGGCGCAGCTTTGGGCGACGAATTACTTATCCCCGCCGCTTGTCTGCGCGCGGAGGGCGACGTGCTTCTTGACGACGTCTCCCCCGAGGATATAGGACACGCCCTCGGAGTTGCCGTATCCCCGTCCGATACCGACGCGGAAAGGTTTATTTGCGGTATACTTGGAATAAAAGGAGATATATAACATGGGAAAACCCGTTATTGCAATAGTTGGACGACCCAACGTAGGAAAAAGCACGCTTTTCAACAAGCTTATAGGTGAGCGCCGCTCGATAGTTGAGGATATTCCGGGCGTCACGAGAGACAGAATATACGGCGAGACCGAATGGGGCGGACGCCGCCTTATAGTCATTGACACGGGCGGAATTGAGCCCAAGACCGACGACGTTATTTTAAAGCAAATGCGCTTTCAGGCTGAGGTCGCTATAGAGAACGCAGACGTTATTCTCTTTATGTGCGACGTCCGTTCCGGACTCACCGCCTCGGACAGAGATATTGCGGTCATGCTCCAGAAGAGCGGAAAGCCCATTATCCCTTGTATCAATAAATGCGACAGCGTAGGAAATCTTCCCTACGAATTTTACGAATTTTACGAGCTTGGCTTTGATTGCGAGCCTATTGCTCTGTCCTCCGTTCACGGCAGCGGAACGGGAGATATTCTCGACGCCGTTCTCGCGTCTCTCCCCGAGACCGACGAGGAGGACGAGGAGGACGACAGCATAAAGGTAGCCGTCATCGGCAAGCCCAATGCGGGCAAATCCTCTATAATCAACAAGATAGTCGGACAGAACCGCCTTATCGTCTCGGACATTGCGGGAACTACGCGCGACGCAGTTGACACGCACGTTGAAAACAATCACGGAAAGTTTACCTTTATCGACACGGCAGGTATCCGCAGAGCGTCCAAGATAAACGATAAAATAGAAAAATACAGCGTTCTCCGCGCTCATATGGCGGTGGAGCGTGCCGACGTTTGTCTTATTATGATAGACGCGGGCACGGGCATTACAGAGCAGGACGAAAAGATTGCGGGTATAGCTCACGAGGCGGGCAAGGCTTGCATTATCGTCGTCAACAAATGGGATAGCATTGAGAAGGACAACAGCACGGTAAATACCTTCAACGAGAGAATAAGAACCTCGCTTGCTTATATGCCCTACGCGCCTATAGTTTACGTATCCGCTCTCACGGGTCAGAGAATAAACACGCTCTTTGAGCATATTAAATACGTTCACAATCAGGCGAACACCCGTATCTCAACGGGTATGCTCAACGACGTTCTTGCCGACGCCACCATGAAGGTTCAGCCTCCCTCCGACAAGGGCAGAAGGCTCAAGATATACTATATGACTCAGGTCAGCGTCGCTCCCCCGACGTTCGTTCTGTTCTGCAACAGCATAGAGCTTTTCCATTTCTCATATCAGAGATATATTGAAAACTGTCTGAGACAGACCTTCGGCTTCTCGGGTACTCCAATAAAGCTTATAGTCAAGATGCGAGGAGAAAGCTGATGGCTATAAAGGGCGTTCTTTTTGACTTCAACGGCACTCTGTTCTTTGACAGCGAATATCACGCAAGGGCGTTTGAGCTATGCTGTGAAAAATACGGCATGCCCGTATTTGACAGGCAGTTTATGATAAACAATATTTTCGGAAGAACCAACGCCGAAATTTGCATGAGCCACTATATTCCAAACGCCACCGAGGCACAAATCGAGGAATTCGGTAAATACAAGGAAAAGCTTTACACCGACGCCTGCATCGACAATCCGACGCATCTTCATTTATGCGAAGGCGTGACGGAAATGCTTGACTACCTCAAGAAAAATTCAATTCCCTACTGCATCGCCACGGGCTCGCCGCTTGAAAACGTGGAGTTCTATTTTGAATATCTGGAACTTGGCAAGTGGTTCACCATGGACAATTTAGTCTATTGCGACGGAAGCTTTGCGGGCAAGCCCGCTCCCGACATATATCTTTTAGCGGCAAAGCGACTTGGTCTTGATACTTCCGAGTGCGCTATTTTCGAGGACGGAACGAGCGGAATACTTGCGGCAAGAGCCGCAGGCGCGGGAAAGGTCATTGCCGTTTGGGAGCAAGGACTTCCCTCTCCGTTAAACGACGAGGCGCAGGTTGACGGCGTCTACCACGACTTTTCGGAGTGGAAGAAAATATTCGCGGAGCTGGGACTGATAAATAAATAGATCAAACAATCCCTCAGTCAGCTTACGCTGACAGCTCCCTTTACACAAGAGAGCCTATTGTAAAACGTACATTCATCACCAAAATATTATTCTATTCACCAATATTTTCAAATTAATTGCTTGATATGAAACCTCGCACTATCGTAATGCTACTTCTACAGTCAAGGAGAAAATTATGTTCGTAGATAACGTAAAAATTTATATAAAGGCGGGAGACGGCGGAAACGGCGCTATTGCCTTCCACCGAGAAAAATACGTCGCTAAGGGCGGCCCTGACGGCGGCGACGGCGGTCACGGCGGTAATATAGTTTTCCGCGTTGACGAGGGCACTAATACCCTGCTCGCCTTCCGCTACAAGCACAAATTCATTGCCGAGAACGGCGGAAACGGCAAGCCGAACAAGTTCCACGGCGCAACCGCTCCCGACCTCGTTATCCCCGTTCCCCCCGGAACGATAATAAGAGACGCCGCTACGGGAAAAATAATACACGATATGACCGAGGGCGACGGCGCTGACTTTATTTGCTGCCGAGGCGGCAGAGGCGGTTGGGGTAACAAGCATTTCGCGACCCCCACGCGTCAGCTTCCAAATTTCGCCAAGAACGGCACTAAGGGCGAGGAAAAAGAGGTCACCTTAGAGCTTAAAATGCTTGCGGATGTCGGAATTATCGGATATCCAAGCGTAGGCAAATCCTCTATACTTTCCTGTATAAGCGCCGCAAAGCCAAAGATTGCGGACTATCACTTCACTACCCTATCTCCCAATTTGGGAGTTGTGTCCACGGGTGCTGAAAGCGGCTTCGTTGCGGCGGATATCCCGGGGCTTATTGAGGGCGCTTCCGAGGGACTTGGACTTGGTCACGCATTCCTTCGTCACGTTGACAGATGCAGACTTCTGCTTCACGTCGTTGACATATCCTGCTTTGAGGGCAGAGATCCTATTGACGATATAATCATGATAAACACCGAGCTTTTGCGTTACAGCCCCGAGCTTGCCGACCGTCCTCAGATAATCGTCGCAAACAAATGCGACGCTCTTGACAGAGACGTTGTAAATATAGAAGAATTTGAAGCGTACGTCAAGGATATCGGCTGTGAGCTTATCTACGTATCGGCGGCTACGGGTGAGGGTCTTGACACGCTCGTTAAGAAGTGCGCCGAAAGGCTCGCGGAGCTCCCGCCCATGCTCGTGTACGAGCGCGAATATACCCCCGAGGACGAATTCGTTGAGAAAGCGAAGGAAACCACCGTTCGCCGCGAGGGCAATACCTTCTACGTCGAGGGCGATTGGCTCTACAACCTCATGGGACAGATAAATTTCAGCGACTACGAGTCGATGAACTACTTCCAAAAGGTACTCAAAAACAGCGGCGTTTTCTCTCTTCTTGAAGAAAACGGTTGCGTTGACGGCGATACGGTATCAATTTATGAGCTTGAATTTGATTACGTAAAATAAAAAGACGGAAAGGACTACGATTATGAACATCTGGCACGACATTTCTCCCGAGGAGATAACCCCCGAATGCTTTACTGCGGTAATTGAGATCTCCAAGCACAGCAACTGTAAGTACGAGCTTGACAAGCACACGGGACTTCTGCGCCTTGACAGAGTGCTCTATACCGCAACACACTATCCCGCAAATTACGGCTTTATTCCGCGCACCTACGCCGACGACGGCGACCCGCTCGACGTTCTCGTTCTTTGCAGTGAAGCAATTCAGCCGCTCACTCTGGTGAAGGTATCTCCCATCGGCGTTATGCGAATGATAGACAGCGGCTCTCTTGACGACAAGATAATCGCCGTTCCCGTTTCCGACCCCATGTATAACAGCTTTAAGTCTATTGACGAGCTTCCTCACCATACGTTTGATGAAATAATGCACTTTTTCTCGGTCTACAAGCAGCTTGAGAACAAGCAGACCGCAGTCAAGGAGCTTTTCAACGCCAAGGAAGCCTGCGAAATTATCGCGGATTGCATAAAGTGCTATAACGAAAAGTTTGTAAACAATAATTGAAACGCAAGCTACAAATCTTAAAGTAATCAGGAAAGGAGCGACATGAAACAAAATTATCAATTAATGCTCGACAAGACCGTTGGGCAGATAAAAAAAGACGGCTCCCGTCCCTCTCTGTTGCTCCACGCCTGCTGCGCTCCCTGTTCAAGCTACGTGCTTGAATATCTGTCGGATATTTTTAAGATAACTCTGTTTTATTACAACCCCAACATATTCCCGAAGCAAGAATACGACAAGAGATACGACGAGCTTCGTAGGTTAGTCAGCGACATGGGACTTCGCGACGTTGAGTTTGCTGACGCAGAATACGAGCCCGAGGTCTTCTTCGAGCTTGTTAAAGGCTTGGAAGCTCTCCCCGAAAGAAGCGAAAGATGCAAGCTATGCTACGCCCAAAGGCTTGAACAAACCGCAAAGGTAGCGTCTCTCGGCGGATTTGATTATTTCACCACTACTCTTTCAATAAGCCCCTACAAAAACGCCGATTGGCTTTGTGAGATAGGCGGCGAAATGGCGGAAAGATACGGAGTGGGGTATCTGTATTCCGATTTCAAGAAGCGCGGCGGTTACAAGCGCTCAATAGAGCTATCGGAGAAATACGGACTTTACCGTCAGGATTTCTGCGGCTGTGTGTTTTCTAAAAGAGACAGAGACGCAAAAAGCTCAACGGGCGAGCGCTAAAATCACTTATAAACCGTCACAATTGCGATTTGACCTCTTTAAAACGTGTCAAGTTTTAAAAAAACGCTTGACACGGGAGTATAATTATGGTATAATAATCGTTGTCGTGAATATTGGGATGTCGCCAAGCGGTAAGGCACCAGACTTTGACTCTGGCATCCGTCGGTTCAAATCCGGCCATCCCAGCCATATCGAGTGTTCATAACGAAAGTAATGAACACTCGATATTTTTTGCCTTAGTTTTTAAATATTTCGTTGTTTATGAGCAGAGCTTTCTGCTCCTTTTTATTTTATCCCGCGATTGCTTGATACGTAACAGAAACGCCTTGTCTTGTATCGAGGGTATGGACTGCTTGCGGTGCGTCGGGTATTTCGATGCAACCGACAAAGCGGTAATGAATAACGATCTGCTGTACTCTCGACTTACCCGTTCCCGTGATGTGATGAACCTCTATCTTGTAAATCAGTTCGTGTAGCATAGCAGGTGTGAGAGTTCGCATTTCCATAAACCTACGAACTGCCTTGATGAAGTTATCCTTTGATGTTTTCATTCCGTCAAGCTCGCTCAGACGCTCTCTCAGCGCAAGGATTTGTTTCTTCAAATCGCTCTGCTCGGTATCGTACTTGTGGGATAACTGCATAAACCTTTCGTCCGTAATCTTACCATTTACGTTATCCTCATAGATACGCTCGTAAAGTTTAGAAACCTCGTTGTTTCGGACTATGGTAGCTTGCGAGGTGCTTTCGGTGGCTTTCCTCTCCCTTTGCAAGTCCTTGTTTGTCTTTTGCTCCAAGATGTCTGCAAAAGCTTCCTCGTCGTGCATAAGATACTCTGCCAATCTTCTTAGTTCGCAAAGGACGATCTGTTCAAGAGAGTCTGCGCGGATATAATGTGTGGTCGGGCAAGTTCCTCTGTTCGCTCTGTAATTGGAGCAGTTGAAATACTGAATAGACTTATTGAGTTGATTGACGTTAAACCACAGGGGGCTTCCACAATCGGCACAATAGAGCAAGCCGCAAAACATATTCTTCTCGCCGTTCTCCTTCTTCGGAGCGCGGCGTTTTGTTTTGGCTATAAGCTTCTGTACCTGTTTCCAAGTATCGCGGTCAATTATTGGCTCGTGTACGTCATTAAATATCACCCATTTTTCTTCGGGATTCTGTATTCTCGTTTTGTTCTTAAAAGACTTTGAATAGGTTTTGAAGTTGATGATATCTCCGCAAT
>JAFTXE010000097.1 GCA_017461745.1 Clostridia bacterium
ATGGTGGAGACAGCAGAACTCGAATCTGCGACCCCTTGCATGTCAAGCAAGTACTCTAACCAACTGAGCTATGCCTCCGTGACCATAGTATTATATCATACTTTTTGTCATTTTGCAATACCTTTTTTGAAATTAATAAAAAATTTCTGAAAAGATTAGAAGCATAGCTTATTTATTATTGCATATCAAAATTAACGCCGATAATTATATTTCCATTGGTATAACTTCTCAGTCTGAAGAAAACGTTATAGGAATCTGAAACGAGTATATACTCAAATTCAAAATCGGCATCGAAATAATTAACAATACACTCACACGTATCGGTAAGGAAAATTCCCTCGTAGGTTGCAACTAACTCTTTCGACGCAAAAACTACGCTGCCATAATCGGCTGTTCCGTATTTGGCTACTATCTGCTTTGCGTTTGTATCCGACAAACAGTAGTTGCCCCAGAAGATAGTGTCTCCTATATGGAAGATTTCACGTGTGTGATTATATATGCCGTAATTATCTTTCTCAAATACGCTCTTTAGCTGTAAAGTATCAGCATCGAAATAATAAATAGCACTTCCGGAGCTTCCGCGTTCGCCAATATATAAAATACCATCTTCTTTGTTTAAGTATACTTTGGGCTCGCTATAGCTGTATATTTTGTCGGTTCTTACTTGTGTGCTTTCGCCTGTCACGAGATTTTTCTTAAATACCTTACAGTGCTGGTCGTGCTCTGAATAATAAATATAATTTCCATCAAAGCAGAAGGATGATACCGCGGTATCAAAGTAAAGAGAGGATTCCTTTCGACAGTCTGATTTTGAAAAGATGTCAATTCTGCAAAGGTCGGGAAGGGAAATATAGATCTTATCTCCAATTATATTCATCTCTGCGGGTATGCCCGAAAGAGGCACATTGTAAAGAGCACTCATGTTTTTTGAGTCAATAACGACAAGTCTGTTGTTACCTTTGGTTATAACGTAAATAATATCGTTTTCCGATATCCAGTTAACGACGTTTCCGTCAAGCGTGTACTGAATTACCTTCGCTGTGATATTTTTTGCATTATTTTCCTCGGTTACGTTCGTTGTCCCCAATTGCTTTATATTTACGGGAATAAGCATAGATTCGTTAGAGATTTCTTTAAGTATTGCGCCGGTGTTCCCACTTTGGACATTTGAATTATTATTTGTGTTGCTACTGTTATTGGTATTGTTATTGTTATTGTCCGAATCGGATTTATTACTGTCCGTGTCTTTGTTTTCGTTCTGTGTTGTATCTTCTTCTGTGCCTACGGAGTGCTCGGTTTCTGCGTTATCCTTGCTGTTTGAAACGTTGATATCTACGTTTGCATTTTCTAAAACGGCATCGTCCAGCTGTATTACGATATTACCCATATCACATGCGGTAAGTGTCAAAAGAAGTAATAAGCAAACTATAATGTACGTGAGTTTTTTCATAGCATTTCCTCCAAGTATATCACAGTAACACATAGGAAGATCCCGTATGTTACTTTCCTAATATTATTATACTATAAAATGCCATAATTGTCAAGTGAAATCTATGAGGTCTGCGCTCACTTAAAACGATTATATTTTTTGAGCAAAATAATTATTTTGTTTTTATCATATATCTTAAACTCGTAATTATCCTGTGTATCTTTATTCCCCCCGCTATTACCATAAATAACACGTAAAACAATGCCGCAATAATAATATGCCCCCAAACGTTGCCCAAGGGAAATATAGCATTTATCAGAAAATGCGTCAGTTTGGTAGCCCCGATAACGCACAAAAGCGGTCTGCCGACCCATAGTAATACATGAGTTTTGACCTTGCTTTTAATAAGTAGTCGAGTAATACTCAGCGTAGCGTTCAATATCTCCGTGAAGTAGACCGTCACTATATATCCGTTTATGCCCATTATGGGAAGAAGTATAGCCACGAGAATTACCGACACCGAAGCGTCGGCTATATTTACCCACATGCTGTATACCTGCTCGCCCAAGCCTTTAAGCAGGGAATCGACAGCCGTATCAAGATACATGATAGGTATGAGGGGCGCTATCATTAATATGTATTTTCCCGCACCTTCCGCCTCGGGATATATATGTGAGCCAAGCTCAAGCGAAAAGCTCATTATTATTCCCGCGCAGCCGATAGCGAATATCAGAACCGTTTCTATTACCGATGTGGTTATTCCTTTTATTCGTCTTTCGTCTCCCGTTTCCGCAGATTCGGCTATCTCGGGTATAAGCAAGCCCGCAAATGATGCGCTTATTGCGGACGGGAAGAGAACCAGAGGAAATACCATGCTGCCAACGATTCCATATGCCGCCAAGGACATATCTCTTGACGAGCCGCTTTTTTCAAGTCCTAACGGAATGAGTATATGCTCAATGGTTACAAGCGCCGAACGCATATATGCGCTGAGCGCCAAGGGCAATGCGTTGGCAATAACGTCTTTTGTGGTGGATTTCTTTTCCGTATCTGTAAGAGCTTGCTTTTTTTTAGGTCTCTTTATAAAAAACAAAAGTAAGCCTATTGCAAATGATAATATTTCCGCAAGAGCGCCTCCGCAAACTACCGAAAGACAAGCGCTTTCCGTATCCTTCGCACCGAGAAGAGAAATAAACGCGATACAAGCATATATCTTTATTCCTTGTCCGAGTATTTGAATTACAGCGTTTTTATATACGCGTCTGACTGCTGAAAAGTATCCGCTGAGAACGGACGACGTGGCAATTGGTATGAACGTCAGAGCAAGCACCTTTAACGAGCGGACGGTACGCTCGTCGCGAAGAATATTTATTCCTATTTCATCTGCGAACGTATACAGAACTACCGTTGCGATACTTCCGAATACGAGAGAATAAATAACGCATCTTTTAAGAATACAGTTTATCTTTGCGCTTTTTTCTTCCGACTCTCTGATATCGAGGTCTGTATTGCTGTCTCCTATTGCTTGCGCTATTAGCCGTGTAGTCGCAAGATTTATGCCCGACGTGGCAAAGGTTATACCAAAGCCGTATACCGTACTTATAAGGCTGAAAAGCCCCATTGCCACAGCACCTATTTTATTTGAAATATAAACGTTGAACGCGACGGCAACCGTGCGCATAATAAGCGCGACTATAGCCAGCAGCATTCCGTTAAGCATAAATCTTCTTAATCGATTCATTCAAGAATTTCTCCCGTTATACCGTGAATACATACGTAAGAAAGTATATGAGTCGAAATCAAGCTTTAGAAGCGGTAAAAAAGTATGTTATAATGGTGAAAATTTTTTATTTGCCAATATAATAATATGTAATGTATTACAAAATTGAATTATTTGGAAAAATTTCTCTTGACAATATCCGTCAATTGTATTATTATATTACGGTGTGATAATTAATTTAAAAATAAAAACTATAAATTAATGGAGGATTTTATGAACTACATATGCACACTTTGCGGATATGTGTATAAGAATGCTGTGGGAGATACCGAAAACGGAATTGCACCGGGAACGGATTTTGAGGATATTTCAGAGGATTGGACCTGTCCTCTCTGCGGAGCTTCAAAGGAAGACTTTGAACCCACGGATGCTGACGAATTGGAATAATAGATACGAATAAAAATAAGCTGTCTCAAATGCCATAAATAAAAGCATTTGAGACAGCTCTTTCTCTATGTACTTGCAAAAAAACAGATTTTCAGTTTCGTTTATTTAGTTTACCCCAATTTTTCATTTGTGGAAATCATAATTTGACAATAATCTATACTTTATATTAATAAAAATCTCTATGTTTTACAAATCCTTAATTTACTCTTTTGTTATCTTCAACAAATGTATAATTTGTGCGTAAAAAAACTCAAAAAACAGTTGACAACGGTCGAATAATTTGATATAATTAATCCTAATATAAATGATTTTGCTGTGCATATACGGCAAGGGGAGGTTTTATGGATTACAGCACAAAATTTATTAAGGAAGCTTTGACATTTGACGACGTACTTCTCGTACCCGCTAAAAGTGACGTTCTTCCTGCGGATGTTTCTCTCAAAACGAGATTGACAAACAAAATTACTCTGAATATTCCTGTTCTCAGTGCGGCTATGGATACCGTAACCGAGGCAAGTCTGGCAATCGCTATCGCTCGTGAGGGCGGCGCTGGTACTATTCATAAGAATATGTCCATCGAGGCTCAGGCTGACAACGTTGACAGAGTTAAGAGAAGTGAAAACGGTGTTATTTCAAATCCCATTTTCCTTGGCGCTGATAATTATGTTTACGAGGCTGAACAGCTTATGCGTAAATTCAAGATCTCCGGTGTTCCGATATGCGATGATAACAAGCGCGTTATAGGTATTATCACTAACCGTGATATGCGCTTTATGGTTGACTTTAACGTCCGTATAGCAGACGTTATGACTAAGGAGCATCTCGTTACCGCTCCCGAGGGAACTACTCTCCCCGAGGCACAGGAAATTCTCCGCAAGCACAAGATTGAAAAGCTTCCTCTCGTTGATAAGGATAACGTTCTTAAGGGACTTATCACCATCAAGGATATTGAGAAGGCTACCAAGTATCCTAACTCTGCAAAAGACGCACGCGGCAGACTTATCTGCGGAGCGGCTATCGGAGTTACCAAGGACGCTATTGACCGCGCAGGCGCACTCCTCGCCGCAGGCGCTGACTATCTCGTTCTCGATTCCGCTCACGGACATTCGCAGAACATCATGAAGAAGATTTACGAGGTTAAGAACGCATTCCCCGAGTGCCAGCTTATTGCGGGTAATATTGCAACTGGTGAGGCTGCTTATGACCTTATAACCGCAGGTGCTGACGCTATTAAGGTTGGTATCGGTCCTGGATCTATTTGTACTACTCGTGTCGTTGCAGGTATCGGTGTTCCTCAGATTACCGCTATTTGCGATGCTGCTGAGGTTGCGGACAAGTATAACATTCCCGTTATCGCTGACGGTGGCTTGAAGTACAGCGGAGATCTTGTTAAGGCTATCGCCGCAGGCGCTTCCAGCGTTATGATCGGTTCGCTGTTTGCAGGCTGTGAGGAAAGCCCCGGAAGTGAAGAGCTTTATCAGGGCAGACGCTTCAAGGTTTATCGCGGCATGGGCTCTATCGCTGCAATGGAAAGCGGTTCTAAGGACAGATACTTCCAGGAGAACAACAAGAAGCTCGTTCCCGAAGGCGTCGAGGGTCGTGTTCCTTTCAAGGGAGCGCTTGCAGATACCGTATATCAGCTCATGGGCGGTCTCCGCTCCGGTATGGGCTACTGCGGTACGGGTGATATCGAGAGCCTCAGACAGAACGCTAAGTTCGTCAGAATCACAGGTGCAGGCTTGCGTGAATCTCATCCTCACGATATCAACATCACCAAGGAAGCTCCTAACTACTCTTCACAGGGCTGATTATATTATTGAAATCACTACGGATAAGCCTATCCGTAGTGATTTTTTTATTTTAATATCGAAAAAGGTATATACAAATTTTAAGTTTTATGGTATAATAAAATAATAAAATAGTTATTTTTGCTTACGGAGTAGATATGGACAATAAAAATTATAAGGGAAATAAGAAAAATTATCACGGCGGTGACAGAGTAAGAAACCGAAACGACAGACAATATTCGGAAGTGACCGATGTAAATGAAGGACTCGTTATCGGCAGAAACGCTGTAAGAGAGCTTTTGAAATCGGGCAGAGCTGTTGATAAGATATTTGTTCAAAAGGGAGAGAGAGAAGGCTCGATAGTGGTTCTCGTAGCTGAGGCAGTATCGAGACATATTCCAATAGTTGAGGTTGAGAAGGCTAAGCTTGATAAAATGACAGCGAATGCCAACCATCAAGGTATAGTCGCAATGGCTGCCGAAAAGGAATACTGCTCGGTTGACGATATTTTGCAAATAGCGGAAGAACGTGGAGAGCGTCCGTTTATTATTATTGCCGACGGTATTACAGACCCACACAATCTCGGAGCGCTTATCAGATGCGCGGAGGGAGTTGGAGCGCACGGACTTATTATCCCTAAGCGCAGAGCCGTTGGACTTACGCCTGCGGTTACTAAGGCATCTTGCGGTGCTATAGAGCATTTGGCAATTGCAAAGGTGACAAATCTTGCGTCTACTATTGATGAATTAAAGCAAAAGGGAATTTGGGTATTTTCCGCTGAGGCGGGTGGAGATGCGTATTATAATACCGATTTCAAATGCCCATGTGCAATAGTTCTCGGCAGTGAGGGAGATGGAGTATCGCGCTTGATAAAGGACAAGTCCGATTATATAGTATCTATCCCCATGTACGGTCACGTAAATTCCTTTAACGTTTCCACGGCTGCCGCCGTTATTCTTGCGGAGGTTGCAAAGCAACACAGACTATCTTAATTTTTTTAATGCTATCTGTTATCGGGAGGCACTATGAAAGAACAAAGTATTGATGATATCCTAAAGCTTTTGAAGGATTCTGTTGCCACAGAGCAAGTCTCTGAGGATAAACCCAAGCCCGAAAAAAAGCAGAAGGAGATCTCTACGGAAGATCTACAGCAAAAACTGAAAAATCAATATTTATTCGATGCCTCCGAGGAGTCTTTGGCTAATGAGGAAGAGAATGTCGGCACGGAATACGTTATCGACAGCGATTTTTTGGCTGAGGTTGAGCGTTCCGTAGAGGAATCTCCAAAGCCGTCAGATGAGCCTTTTGAAAGTATACCTGACGATAACGGTAACAGCGAAATCGAGGTGGTAGATTTATTTTTTGAGACTCCATCTGCACAAGACCAACTCCAAGAGGAGCAGGGCGGCATTGCGCTCATGCAAGAGGAGATGTCAAAGGACGCGCCTTCCGATATTGATGATATTGATGCGGATGATATCGTAGAACAGTTGAAGCTTACGGAAACCGCTTTCGTAAACTCGGAAAACGAGGAAGATGTAAGTGCGGAAGAAGTTGATATTGCTGATGATATTTCAGATAAAGAAATATCGGATGAAACGGAGTTAGTGGAACAAACGGATGAGCTTATAGAGCTTGATACGCTTGATGAGAAAGATGACCTTGAAACACTTGAGGAGCTTGAAAGTGTCGAAGGCTTTGTTGATATTGACGAGTCTGAGTTGACAGAAGCTGATGAAGAAGATGTACCTTTTGATATGGACGACATATCCGTGACGGTTGAAGAACCGCAAGAGATTGATGAAGTCGAGGCTGCCGAAATAATCGAGGATAGCGACGATTTTATTCAAGAACAACAGTCGGACATTGATGCGGTTGATAAGGACGAGAGCAATGCTGACTTGGAATACGACGAGCTTGTTCTTACAGAATCTGGCACTGATGAATACTTTGAAGCTGAAGAGGAGCATGATGCTTTTGAAGATGAAGCGGAGTTCGATTTGCCGGAGGATAACGTAGAAGAGGTGATTGCTGCTTTAAAGCCTACGGAATATACACCTGACGAGCATTTAAGTGCGCTTGACGAGGATGATGATATATATGACGACGAGCTTCCCGAGGATAATGTTGAGGAGCTGATTGCGGGCTTGAAGCCAATCGAGGAAGACGCTTCGGTTGACTTTGATGAAGTGATAATTGAAAAAGATGAGTTTGAAGAAGCTGAGGTATCAACACAAGACATAGTTGAAGAAGATATATCTCTCGACGATAGCGCTAATCTTGAGCTCGATAGTGATAGCTTGGAGGAAACAAACGATACTTTCCTTGCTACTATAAGAAAAACGGGAATTGATTTCACTACGGGAGAGATGTATCATTCTTTGATGGAAAATAAAACTGACGAGAATGATATCAATGAATTGGAGTCGGAGCAAAACGTAGAAGAGCTGAGCAAAGAGCAATTGTTGGAAAACGCTATCAATGAGGCGATAGACCCTTCAACCGTAAATCTGATGATGCAGTTTTGCGAAAAGGAAGAGCTTGACAAAACCATTGGAGACAAGAATGTAGATGAGTTTTTGAAATATGAAAATTCTACTGTAAATCTCGAATCTGCATATAATGTCTTTGGAGACAAGGAGTATATGGAGCAGTCTCAGCAAGCCGAGGTTCTGCGCGCTTATAAAAAGAAAAGCTTTGGCGCGCTTTGGACGATGCTCGGTTGCGGTTGTATTGCTTTAATTGCTTTAATTTACGAGCTTTTGCCTTTATTTGAAATCAGGCTTGCGGGAATACTTGACTATAAGACGTATCCCTCTGTTTACGCTCTTATAGGATTGCAATTCGTTGTGTTTTCCGCAGCTATATATCATAAGCAGATATGGAGAGGATTAAAGCGAGCGTTTTCACTGACGCCGAATGCTGATTCTTTTGTCGCGCTTATACTTGCGTTAACGGTTATTTATGATATTATTACGGTAATAGTATTGGCGTTTACTAATGACGATATGCCGTGTGCGTATAACGCAATAGCAGTATGCTTAATAGCAGTGAGCGCATGCTTCAGATACTTTAACGTTTTCTCTGAGAAAAAGGCGTTTGAGATATACTCGGATACTGCCAATAAATATACCTTGGTTGAAGAGAGCGCTAACAGCAGTGTAGGCTCAAAAATGTATGGCGGCGGAATCGGTAGCGACAAAAAAATATATACGGTTCACTCCGTTGATTTCCCAAACGGATTTTTCAAGAGCGTTAATGAACGCGATGAAAAGAATACGCTTATGACGCTCTTGCTTATTCCAATGCTCATCGTAGGAGTAATTGCGTCAATAATTACTATGATACTTGGAGCGGACGCATATGCTTCATTTTCCGTATGCATGCTTGCGCTGTACTTTGTATTGCCTGTGGCTCTTATTACTTCGGAAAATCTTCCTTATGCTATAGCGGTGTTGCGACTGTCAAAACGAGGAAGCGCATTTGCGGGTAAGAGCGCAATAGATAAATATAGTGATTGCGATATAATGGTATTCAACGATCTTCATATATTTAAGAAATGCAAGACCGAGGAAGTAGGAATCGCAATTTACGATAATAAAGTCGGATATCTCGTTCTCGGTTGCATTGATGCTTTGTATTCCAAGATTGGAGGACCGCTTTCGGGAATGAAAATGAATCTTCCCGACGTCTTTAAGTTCGATGACGTTATCATAAGACGAATGACGCGCAACGGGATAGAGGCTATAATAGGCAAAAAGCATACTTTGATAGTCGGCGAAGCGGAGTTTATGCAGAGATATGGACTTGTTTTCCCACCTAACGAGCAGGATAACGGACGCAGTACGCTGTGCGTCTCTTTGGACGGTAAGGTAACGGCAAAGCTGAGTGTTAAATACGAGGTTGAGCCTATATTTGAAATGCTTATTGAACGTTTGAACAGCGAAGGAATAAAATGCGCGATACAGACCTATGATCCTTTGATAAACAGCGTTATGATAGGTAAAGCAAGAACTATAGGAGATACGCCCGTAAGCGTTATACATAACAATGCGACGGATTTTCACGCGGAAAAGAAAAACAGATATAGAAGTCAGTCGGATGGAGTGGTTTCATGCGCGTCAAGATTAAAGCTTGCGGAATTGGAAATATGGCTGAAAAGACTTTCTCGCATAAAGCAAATATGTAAAAAGCTCGCAATTGCGTTTTCGTCAATAGGAGCAGTTGTATTCTTACTTCTGGTAGGATTGGGTGTTACAGCATACGTAGAACAAATATATGTTTTGTTATATTTTTTGCTTGAAACGGTTGCGGTGATTGCGGTAATGCTTGCGTATTTACCGAGTAAAAGGTATTTTACCGTTGATGCATTGTACGAGGAGCTTGAAAGGGCATACGATAAGGAAATGCGCAGTGAGCATAATAATACGGATAACAAATAAAGTGGAGTTAACTAAGAAATACAATGAATAAACAAATTAGCACGATTTTGAAATCGGTATCAAAGCCCGGAAGATATTCGGGTGGAGAATACGGTCAGATAATAAAGGATAAATCAAAAGTAAAGGCGAGATTTGCTTTTTGCTTTCCCGATACCTATGAGATAGGAATGTCAAATCTCGGAGTAAGAATACTGTACGGAGTTCTCAATAAAGAGGAGGACGTATGGTGTGAGCGAGTATACGACCCGTGGATAGACATGCAGGAAAAAATGCGTGAGCACGGTCTGCCGCTGTGCGCTTGCGAAAGCGGAGATCCCATATCCGAATTTGATATGATAGGCTTTACCTTGCAGTATGAGATGAGCTATACCAACGTACTCAATATGTTAGAGCTTGCGGGACTTCCTCTGTATGCAAAGGACAGAGACGACTCAATGCCGATAATCATAGGTGGTGGTCCTTGTGCCTATAACGCAGAGCCCGTTGCGGACTTCTTTGATTTGTTTAACATCGGTGAGGGAGAGGAGATGCTCCCCGAGCTTTGCCGTCTTTACATAAAAATGAAGGATGAGGGGAGATATACAAAGCAAGCCTATCTTCATGAAGCGGCGAGAACTATTGAGGGAATATATGTGCCTTCATTTTATGACGTTACATATAATGACGACGGAACGATAAATGCTTATACACCAATATACGACGATATTCCGAAACAGGTCAAAAAGAGAATTATGACCGATATGGATAAGGCGTATTTTCCCGATAAGGTGGTGATGCCTTATATTGAAACGGTGCATGACAGAGTAATGCTTGAGGTATATCGCGGCTGTATACGCGGTTGCCGTTTCTGTCAGGCGGGAATGATATACAGACCCGTCAGAGAAAAAACGCCTGAGGTGCTTAACGAGCAAGCAAAATGCTTGTATCAGGCTACGGGATATGATGAAATATCGCTTACATCTTTGTCTATAAGCGATTACACTCAACTTGAGGAGCTGACGGATATGCTCCTTGAATGGACTAATGATAATATGGTAAGCCTTTCTTTGCCATCCTTGCGTGTTGATAGCTTTACCAAGGAGCTAATGGATAAAATAGCAACAGTTCGTTCTTCTTCACTCACCTTTGCTCCCGAGGCGGGAACACAGAGATTGCGTGACGTTATCAATAAGAATGTAAAAGAGGACGACCTGCTAAGAGCCGTTAACGTCGCTTTTGAGGCGGGAAAGAATACTGTCAAGCTGTATTTCATGTCAGGGCTTCCTACGGAGACGTATGAGGATTTGAAGGGAATTGCCGACCTTGCTTCTCACGTTATTGACGCTTATTATCAGTGTCCGACAAGAAATAAGGGTAAGAAGCCGCAGGTTACCATAAGCGTTTCATGCTTTATTCCGAAGCCCTTTACACCTTTCCAATGGGAAGCGCAGGATACAATGGAAATGCTTGCGGAAAAGCAGGAATATCTTGGCTCTCAAATTACCGACAGAAAAATCAGATATACGCATCACGACGCTCGCGTCAGCCGTATTGAAGCGGTGCTTGCGCGCGGAGATAGAAGACTTGCTCCCGCTTTGGCGCTTGCTTGCAAGGAAGGATTTGCTTTCGACGCTTGGGACGAGTGCTTTGACTACGATAAATGGTTGTCCGTTCTCGAAAGATGCGGTATTGATCCCGCGTTCTATGCAAACAGAGCCTTTGGTCTTGACGAGGTTCTTCCTTGGGATATCATTGACTGCGGCGTGAGCAAGGAATTCTTTCTTCGTGAGCGTGCTAAAGCATACGGCGAGCGCACGACGCCAAATTGCCGAGAGCAGTGTAGCGGATGTGGAGCAAATAAAATGGGAGGTGAGAGAACGTGTTGCCCGAAAGCCAAAAATTAATTGAAAAGAAAAGGCTTAAAAGCCTTCCTGAGCTCGAAAGACCGCTGACGGTAAGACTTAAGTTCAGAAAGATCGGAAGTCTTCAATACATTTCTCACCTTGATTTACAGAGAACCTTTAACAGAGTTATAGTAAGAGCTTGCTTGCCTGTTTGGTATACGAAGGGCTTTAACCCTCATGCAAAATTGGTGTTTTCAACACCTTTGAGCGTTGGAGCACAGAGTGTTTGCGAATATCTTGATATAAGAATCGATAGGGAAATGTCTTGCGAGGAAATCAAGGAAAGATTAAACGGGGAGCTTACGAATGAGCTTTTTATTACCGATGCGTACATTCCAAAGAATGATTTTTCTGAAATCGCATGGGCGTCCTATGATATGGAAATATATACCGATGGCGCAGATGATGAGATGGCAAAGAATGCGCAAGCGTTGCTTACTTCGTCTCCCTTGATGCTTGTAAAACGAACAAAGTCGGGTGAAAAGGAAGTTGACATAATTCCTATGATAAGCTCGGTAAGCGTATCCTTTGACGACGAACGCCAAACACTAAAAATTAAGTGTGTTTTGTCAGCGTCAAGCACAGAGTATCTTAACCCTGAAATGCTTATAACCGCACTTAAACAAAATCTCGGCGTTATGAGCGGCGATCCTGCGTTGGAATGGTATACTATAATGCGTACCGACCTTATGAAAAAAGATATGTCAGAATTTAAATAAATTAATAATAAAAGGTTCTATAACAAATATTGGTTTCACTCCAATATTTATTATAGAACCTTATTTTTAGGGACTATTTTAATATAATAGTCCCTTTTTAAATTTAAAATAATTCTTCGGATTTGCGTAAAAACGCTTTTGTAATAGATGATTTAGGATTGTCGAAAACATCTTCGGGTGTTCCGCATTCTTCTATAATACCGTTTGCCATAAATATTACCTTGTCAGAAACGTTCTTGGCAAATTCCATTTCGTGTGTTACGACGATCATGGTACAGTCGGTGTTCTTTAAATCTTTAATAACCTTAAGAACCTCGCCCGTAAGCTCAGGGTCGAGAGCTGACGTAGGCTCGTCAAAGCAGAGAATGTCGGGTGAGAGAGCCAATGCTCTTGCGATAGCTACACGCTGCTGTTGACCTCCCGAAAGAGTGCAGGGATAAAAATCTGCCTTTTCAGTTAATCCAACTTTATCAAGAAGCTCCAACGCCTTTTTCTGAATTTCTTCCTTTTTTTGCTTCTTTTCTTCTTTGGAAAGCTTTTCAGCCTTTAATCTCATAAGAGGAGCAAGCGTGATGTTTTCCAAAGCTGTGTATTGTGGGAATAAATTGAAGGACTGAAAGACCAATCCGAAATGTAATTTACAATTACGAAGGTCGTTTTCAGAGTAAGATTTCAGTGAAGCGGCATCGAATATAACCTCACCGTTTATCTTTATAGTACCGGTGTTTGGAGTTTCAAGAAAATTCAAACAACGGAGCAGGGTGGTTTTACCGCTACCCGAAGAACCGATTATAGAAAGAACGCTTCCTTTTTCAAGCGTGAAATCTATTCCTTTTAAAACTTCGGTTTTATCAAAGCTTTTTGTTATGTTTGATACTTCAAAAAACGCCATTTTTACACCTTAAAATAATCAAGTTTTTTCTCAAGCTTGCCAAGCAAAATAGTCAAAAGACCGTTGAACAGCAAATAGAATACGCCCGCGTAGAATATCGGCCAAAGAATAACCTCTTTATTGACTATATTCTGAGCTACGGTAAACAAATCAAGTCTGATAACTACGCTTGCGAGCGCGGTATCCTTTACCAATGTGATGATCTCATTAGACATGGGAGCTATGATTCGCTTTACGACTTGTAAGAACACTACCTTGAAAAAGGTTTGTGATTTTGTCAAGCCGAGAACGCTCGCAGCTTCATACTGTCCTGCTGGGACACTTTGTATACCACCGCGATATATTTCAGAAAAATAGCAAGCGTAATTTATAGTGAAAGCCACGCATACCATGGTCAAATGCTGCCATTCGGAGCGTATCGCAAAATCAATTCCCAAGGATTTAGAAACGAGCCCAGGACCAAGGTCAAAGAAAATTATTTGAAGCATCAAGGGAGTACCTCTGATCACCCACACAAATGCGCGGGTGATCATGCTTACGATTTTGATCCGTGATCTTGAGCCAAAGCAAATCAAAAGACCCAAGGGAAGTGCGCATATAAGCGTTACTCCGAATATCAGAAGCGTATACAGAAATCCTTCTGAGAGTTTAAGAGAAATTTCAAGAAAACTCATTTAGAAAATTATTCTTCCTCTTTTGCGATTACAACGCAAGCCTCACCTGCTGAGCCTGCCTCAGCACCAACGATAGCGCCGGACATACTTTCCTTATCGGTGTACTTATCCTTATCTTCAATACGAATAACGGCAACCTGCTTGTTGTTGAGGTAGGGAATGGAAATTTCCATCTGAGCAAGTCTTTCCTCAGTGATAGTCATACCGTTCCAGATACAGTCAATGCTCTTTGCCTCAAGGAGAGCTTCCTTAGTATCCCAGTCGATTTCCTGGAATTCAACCTTAAGGTCAAGATATTCAGCAACAGCCTTAGCGAGCTCAATGTCAAAGCCTATAAGCTCATCGTTTTCTTCGTATGCTATAGGAGCAAAGAGGGTGTAACCAACGATAAACTTATCCTGACCTACTATGTAATCCCAATCCGCCTTTTCGGACTCCGTCATCTCAGCAACGGTTGCATCCTTATCAATGCAAAGCTCGGATTTGATTCCGTATTTTTCAGCAAGGGTATCAACAACGCCGTCGTTTGTAAGTGCGATGAGAGCTTCGTTGATCTTCTTGATGAGACCGCTTCCTTTTCTTGCGGCAATACCGTACTGCTCGGTGGTAAGGTCAAGATCTTCAACTATCATAAGAGAGTTAGAGTAGTTGGTGTCCTGATTCATGTAGTAGCCCGCCATGATGCTGTCCATAACGCCAACGTCAATAGACTTTGCGTTCAACTGCAAGAGAACGTCCATCTGACCTGAAAGAGCGCGATACTCTTTACCAAACTGTAAATCGTCGTTTCCGCATGAAACGAGGGCGAATGTACACATTACAAGCGCCAAGAGCAAACAAAGAAGTTTTTTCATAAAAATATCCTCCATACCGCCATTTGCGGCAAAATTTATTTTTCCGATATGAAATCGGTTTTAATACTTTACCTTAGTAAAGCATTACTAAGATATAATATCATATTTTCGTCGTTTTGTCAATAGATTTTGTCAAAAAATAAGGCGCTAATAAAAATATTAGGTTCTATAATAAATGTTGGGGTGAAGCCAACAGATATTGCAAACAAACTGTAAAAAAGTAAAAAAAGAAAGAGCATATCTGAAAAAATCTGATAAAATGTTAAGTGACCAAACCAAACATCATCGGAGGTTTCAGATATG
>JAFTXE010000098.1 GCA_017461745.1 Clostridia bacterium
ACATGGTGCGTTGAATTATGATTTGTCGGGAAGAAAGTAAGACTTGAGACAAGGCGCACGCCGACCTTCGTCGGCGTGCTCTCTGCGATAGTGTTACTTTAAAACGCATATAAATACATTTTTTAGCACTATGTTCGCACTCACCTTTAAATAAAAAAGAAACCCGTCAAACGTGCAGCAGCGTTTGACGTGGTTTCCACCTTAGAAAATACCATACTTAAAATTAAGCACAGCACTATATTCCAACAGCCTTAACATTTATTTCTTCAAGTTCTTTGAAGGTGTCGGAAACTTTCTCTCAAGAAAGTTTCTGACGAAAAAACTCATCACAAACTAACTTTCAAAACAAATCCCTCAAAAATCTAACCCTCGTCAATAACTCCGTATATAACGTTGCCGTCGGTGCTATCGAGGCGAACCTTTACGAGCTGGGCGTGGAGCGGACGGCAGAATGGAACTTTAACTTCGATGAAGTCGGCGGTGTGACCCGTGAGAATTCCGTCCTTGAAGGTTTCAAAAAGGACCTCTTTATAAGGATTTTTTTCTATTTCCTTTTGCAATATGTTCATTCTCGATGCGGCTTCTACGTCGGACAGCAGATGAAGTCTGCGACTTTTTTCCTCCTTCGGTATCTGTCCCTGCATTTTTGCGGCAGGCGTTCCCGCACGCTTGGAGTAGGGGAAAATATGCGTCATAAGGAAATCCGCCTTGCGCACGAACTCCACCGTCTCCATAAAGTTTTCCTCGGTCTCATAAGGGAAGCCCACTATTATGTCGGTGGTAAACTTTACGTCGGGAATGTACTCCCTCAAAAGCTCAATTGCCGTCATTGCCATTTTTGAGTTGTATTTTCGCTTCATCAGCGCGAGAACGGTGTCACTGCCACTTTGCAGAGATAAATGGAAATGGGGGGCTAACGAGCGAAGTCCCGATATTTTCTCAACGAAATCTTTTTTTATAAGCGACGGGTCAAGTGAGCCGAGACGCACTCTGCCGATACCGTCTATTTTGTCGATTTCACAGAGCAGGGAAGCAAGGTTGGTGTTGCCGAGGTCCTTGCCGTACGACGCAGTCTCAATTCCCGTCAGAACCACCTCGCGACAGCCGCCCGCAGTCAGTGCCTTGACTTCCGCTATTACGTCCTCGGGCGCTTTTGAACGTATTTTGCCGCGAGCCGATGGAATAATGCAATAGGTGCATCTGCTCTCACAGCCGTCCTCTATCTTAACGTAGGCGCGAGTGCGGTCGAAGGTCGTTATATTCATTTTTTCAAAGTCGGCGCTGTCTATATCCGATACGCATATTATAGGGGAGGAGCTTTTCTCTCCCTTTTTCGTCAGCTGCTCAATGAGCCTTGCCGCCGATAGCTTGTCCGTGTTTCCGACGACAGCGTCAACTCCGTCTATCCTCGCTATATCCTCAGCGGCGGTCTGTGCCATGCAGCCCGTTACTACAACGTAGGCATCGGGATTTTTCGTGATAGCTCTGCGTATAAACTGCCGCGCCTTTCTGTCGGATTCGGCGGTCACCGTGCAGGTGTTGATAACGTAGGCGTCGCATACTGCGGAGGGCGAGTCTATCTTGAAGCCCTTGCGTATCAGCTCCTCGGCGATAGCTTCGGATTCGTATTGATTTACCTTACAGCCGAGAGTGTATATCCCGACGGTCATGCTTTTTTTCTCCATAATTTTGTTCTCCCATGAGCGTTGTATATATTTTATCACGAAAACGCAAGTTTGTAAATAGAAAAAATATTTATTTAAAATATAGAATTTACAAAAACGCTATTGCTTTTACGCGAATTTTGGACTATAATATATACGTTAGTATCACGTAGAACAAAAACGGAGGAATAAAAAATGAGTACACTTCACGTAATTGACCACCCCCTGATAGTACATAAGCTTTCCATAATGCGTAATAAAAAGACGGGCTCTAAGGATTTCCGTGAGCTTTTGAACGAGATATCCATGCTCATGGGCTACGAGCTTACACGCGATTTGCCCTTGGAGGAGGTAAATATCGAGACTCCCCTCACGAAGATGAAGGCAAAAATGATATCGGGCAAAAAGCTCGCTATCGTTCCGATCCTTCGCGCAGGTCTTGGTATGGTGGACGGGCTTCAGAGCCTCGTTCCCGTAGCTAAGGTAGGTCATATCGGACTTTACCGCGACCCCGAAACGCATAAGCCCGTTGAGTATTACTGCAAGCTGCCCCACGATATTGAGGACAGAATAGTAATCCTCGTTGACCCCATGCTCGCAACGGGCGGCTCGGCTGTGGACGCGCTTACCATGCTTAAGGAAAGAGGCTGTAAGAATATCCGCTTTATGTGCCTCGTTTCCGCTCCCGAGGGAGTTAAGGCAGTTCAGGACGCACACCCCGACGTCGATATTTTCACGGCGGCTCTCGACGAGAGACTTAACGAGCACGCTTACATAGTCCCCGGTCTCGGAGATGCGGGCGACAGAATTTTCGGTACGCTCTAAGACACTTTAAGAAAGGACAGGGACTGTCGCTTTGCGCAGTCCCTTAACTTGATATGAAAATTATTACTGTCGGAAAAAACGACGCGGGACAGAGACTCGATAAGTTTCTATCCAAGGCGGTCAAGGGACTGCCGACGTCTATGATGTATAAGAGCATCAGAACCAAGAAGATAAAGGTCAACAGAAAGAGAACGGAGCAGAGCTACGTTCTTTGCGAGGGTGACGAAATACAGCTCTTTATCAGAGACGAGTTCTTCGATAATCCCGAAAAGGACGACGGCGCGCTGTCAAGAATAGTCCCCAAGCTCAATATCGTTTATGAGGACGATAATATAATGCTGCTCAATAAGCGCCCCGGGGTGCTCGTTCACGAGGACGACGACGGGGGAGAGAATACGCTTATTATGCATATAAAGGCGTATCTCTACGGCAAGGGAGAGTATTCTCCCGATAAGGAGCAATCCTTCGCGCCTTCTTTGTGTAACAGAATTGACAGAAATACGGGCGGTATAGTTATAGCCGCCAAGAACGCCGAGGCACTCAGAGATATGAACGCCAAAATTAAGGCGGGAGAGATAAGAAAGCACTATATCTGCCTCGTCCACGGCGTACCGCCAAAGCAGAAGGACGTCATAAGAGGATATCTGAGAAAGGATAGCCGAAATAATACCGTCGAGGTGAGGGATAAATACTTTGACGGAGCGAAGGAAATAGTCACGGGATATACCGTGCTCGAAAGGCGCGGTAAGGAGACACTCGTCGAAATAGAGCTTTTCACGGGTCGCACACATCAAATCAGAGCGCATATGGCGCATATCGGCTGCTCGCTCGTCGGAGACGGAAAATACGGAATAAATAAGGACGACAGACAGCGCGGCTTTAAATATCAGGCGCTCTATTCCTATAAGCTCATATTCCCGAAAACAGATGCGGAAAACAGTCTGTCCTACCTTGAGGGACGGGAATTTTCTATTGATAAGAAAGATATCTGGTTTGTTTGAATTTCTCCGTGAGAACCTTGCTTTTATGGGATTGTCGCGGTCGCAAGCTACCTCACAATGACAAGAATGGGTTGGAATTTATGTTCGCACTTTCTCCGTGTCATTCTGAGCAGAAGAGACTTTAGGGGGAGAACTAAGAAAACAGTGCGAAGAATCTTTGCGACGAAGGAGCAACTAACGATATAGTTATTGGGAGATTTCTTGAAGCACAAGAGATCACCCACCTAAGTTGGTTGTTGCCGCAAGCGGCAAAGATCCTTCGAATTGAAGTTCAGTGCTCCCAATTTTATGCATACGCTCAGGATGACACAGTAAGTGCGAACATAGATATCCAACTCTCCGACAAATCACAATTTGAACTTATGATGGCTGTATTCGCAACGCAGAGGCGACCTTTTTTAAGGAAAGCTTCTGACTCAATTATTCACCTCTCAGGAGATAAGAATGAATTTAACCGATAAAAGATGGAAAAATTTTTTATTGCTTGGTCTTGGCGGAGCACTTACGGGGCTGACGCTCGTATTCACCGAGGTTGGATTTCTTGAATGGCTGACGCTACTGCCCGTTGGAATATTCCTGCTTTGCGAAGCGGACGCCGATAATCGCAGATGCAGAGGTCTTTACGGCTACGGATTTTTCTTTTTCATGTGCTTTTACGTAGTGGTATTCCATTGGTTTATAAATCTGTATCCACTTGAATTTATAGACGGAATGACCACGTGGGCTGCCGTTACCGTAGTTCTTGCGGGCTGTATCGGACTTTCTGCTTTTCAGGCGCTTTTCGGCGGACTTATGTTCGTTGCCGTTCGCCTCGTATTTAAAACGCGATTGTTTACCAAGCATCAAGTCCTGCGTCCTTTCGCGATTGCGGGGCTGTGGGCAATATACGAATGGACGCAGAATTTCGGCTGGTGGGGCGTTCCGTGGGGACGGCTTCCCATTGCTCAGTCGGAATATATAGTCGGACTGCAAACGGCGTCGCTTTTAGGCTCGTATTTTATCACGTTCGTAATAGTCGCCGTCAATATGTGCGTTGCTTACGCAATTATCCACCGCGAAAAACTAAAGCTTATGGCAATAAGCGCGGCGGCAATTCTCGTGTTCCAATACGGAGTTGGTACGGCGCTGTATCTTATCCCCGTGGACAGCGAAAATACCGTAAATATAGCGGCAGTGCAGGGTAATATATCCTCAAACGAAAAATGGGATTTTTCAATAGGACCGCGCACGCTGTCCGTGTATGCTGAATATACTTTAAAGGCGGCGAAGGAGGGCGCGGATATCGTCGTGTGGCCTGAAACCGCTCTGCCGTATACCGTAACCGAGGACGGTGTCTACGGAGATTATTGCAAGACGCTTGCGAGGACCGCGGGCGTTCCGATACTCGTTGGAGGCTTTACTGAGAACGAGGACGGACAGCAGTATAATTCTATAATATGCGTGCTGCCCGACGGAAGCTTTCATGAAACGGTGTATTCCAAGCGCAGACTCGTGCCGTTTGGAGAATTCGTTCCCATGCGCCGCATGTTTCAGGTGCTGATTCCGCCGCTTGCAGAGCTCGTCATGAGTGACGACGACGTTGTGGCGGGCGAGGGAACTGCGGTGCTTGAGCTTGAAAACGTAAATATCGGCTCGCTTATCTGCTTTGACTCCATATACGATTATCTTTCAAGAGAAAGTACGCGCGACGGAGCGCAGGTCATAGCGCTGTCAACGAACGACTCGTGGTTTACCGATTCCGCGGCTCTTTATATGCATAACGCTCAGGCTCAGATGAGAGCGATAGAGAACGGCAGATACGTGGTAAGAGCGGCAAATACGGGTATATCCACGGTCATATCCGCCAAGGGTGACGTGCTGTGCGAGCTTGAGCCGCTCGTCGAGGGAACCGTGTCCTACGACGTCCACGTAAATACACACAGAACGCTGTATTCTTATATAGGAAATTTGTTCATAGGCTTGCTTCTGGCGGCGTTTTGTACGTTGATGATATATGACGCTTTAAGTCGAAAAATCAAAAAAACTGCTCAAAATACTTGACAAACACAATATATTATGGTATCATATTAGTGGATTTTAATTACTTATTAAGGAGGCAAATTATGAAAAGATCCATCAGAATTATTGCAGTTGCACTTGTTGCTGTTATGCTCTGTCTGACACTCGTTGCTTGCGGCAAGAAGCTTTCGGGAACATACGAGGCTGAGATCGGCGGAGATATTCTCGGCTACACCGCTACCTATGAGTTCAGCGGAAGCAAGGTAACCGCTACCAAGACCGCATCTGTTCTTGGCGCAAAGGAAAGCACGACCTTCGAGGGAACTTATGAGATCAAGGACGACGAGATCACTCTTGATTTTGATAAGGACGACAACGATATCAAGGGCGGTACCTTCGCATTTGAAGAGACCGAGGACGGTATCAAGATAGGTCTTGTTGAGTACAAGAAAAAGTAATTGATAAACTGAGGACTGAGCCTCTGACTCGGTCCTCTTTTTTTGATTTTGTAGCACTTGTTATTAAACTTTAAAAGTCATTGACAAAGGCAATAGATTATGATATAATAATTATATGTATTGACATCAAAAACGGTTGCCGTAAGGCTTTTTAAGGAGAGCATATATGCGTTCGGAGAAAATGGCGGGGGAACGATTGCTGAAAACGCAGACGAGAGTCTGCTGTATACTCATAGCGCTTATGATGATAGCAAGCTTTTTGCCTATTTACAGCGTTGACGTTGAAGTTCCGTCGTTTATGCAGACGGCTATGTATCAGGTTGAGACCGTGCTGAACGATCCCTTGATATCGGGCGGCGAGGATATCGAATTTAAGATGCCCGAAAAGCTCAACGTGAACGTTATGCTGTTTATACGGGCGGCTACCAAGATAGACGATATCGTTGACCTTTATAAAAGCATTATGGAGGTCGCGGAATATAGGACCGCAACGACTACCAACGAATATTATCAGGCTTATAATAAGCTTCAGGTCATAGCCGCCGACGCCAAGGAGATAATAAACAGCGGCGAATTTATGGATATGATGGCGCTTGCGGCGGTTATAACGAGCGCTTCGGGAAATTCGCTCAACATGACTATCGTTATCATAATGATACTTATGACGGTGATACTTCCAATAGCTATGTTGACGGCGCTGGTATTCGCTCTCGTCGGTTGGCTTATACTGCACAGAAGGTCGGAAAGGGCGTATCTGTATATGATGCGTATTTTCAGACGCGCGGCAAGGGTATTTCTGATAGTGCTTGCCCTTGGCTTGCTTGATAGCAGTATTCGTATGTCTGCGGGAATTATAGTCGCGCTTTGCCTTTGCGTTTTCGGCTTTGCCTTCTGCTCGGTGTGCTCAAGGTTCAAGTATCATACCCCCGTTGGCAAAAGGTATCTGAATATAATTCAGTTTTCGTCTGCGTTCAAGCTTACCGCGTTTTTCGGCTACTACGTATGCGTTGCGCGGTCGGGAATACTCGGTCAGTATATCGCGGTCGTCAGTAAGGACGCCTTAAAAAATATTTTTTCAAAGGATTACGGCGAAAAATTCCTTGAGCAGTATATGTTTATGCTTGGAGCGCTTGCCGTGATAGTCGCCCTCGTGTTTACTCTTTCTGTTCTGACGGGAACACTTGCGAGATGGGGCGGAATGCTGCCGAGAAATAAGGAGACGGGTATATTTTCCTCACTTATGTCCGTGGTGCTGATAGCAATTCCGATATTTGAATCTCTTACGGATTGGCGGATTCCCGTTGATGAAAAGGGAAAGGCGCTGCTTGTGATGGCGTCAACGTTTACTTTCGTTATGATACTTTGCGACCTTGCGGTAAAATATCTGAGATACGCTCTTTGCCGTGACCTGCGTGAAACGGAAAAGGACTCCATACTCAGAGGACTTCAAGCCGTTGAGACCGAGCGCTTTGACGCGCCCGAGGAGGAGCTTACCGACGAAATGATAGACGAGCTTATGGCTCCCTTCAAGGAACAGCAGGAAAAGCTCAGTAAACGCCGTGAGCGCAAGAAACGTAAAAAATACGCAGATATTTAATTTCGGTAGCCGACTCGAAAACATCGGGTCGGTTGCTTTTTTCAAAAAAATGATAAAATTAACGCAGATGCTTCACAAATGAACGCTTTTATGGTATAATGGTATGGAGAAACAGTATTGAGGTTTGAGCAATGTTCAGAGAGCTTACGAGAAAAAATAAGCAGATAAGACACGAGGAGTGTATTGAAATACTAAAGCGGCAAACGCGTGGCGTTTTGTCTGTGAATGGCGAGGACGGCTATCCTTACGGAATGCCGATGAACCATTTTTACAACGACGAGGACGCTTGCGTTTATTTCCATTGCGGAAGAACAGGGCATAGACTTGACGTGCTGAGAAAATGTACGAAGGCGTCTTTTTGTACCTATGAGGAAGGCTGCCGTAAGGACGGCGATTGGGCGCTTACGGTGAGAAGCGTCGTCGTGTTCGGTAAAATAGAAATAATCGACGACTTGGAAAAGGTCATCACAATATCGGAGAGGCTTTGCCGAAAGTTTACTCAGGATGAGCAGTATATACGAAAAGAAATAGAAAGCTATGCCGAGGCGACCTTGCTGTTAAAGCTTGTCCCCGAGCATATTTGCGGAAAAATAGTAAAGGAGGCGTGAGAAACGTGAAATTTATTTCTTGGAACGTGAACGGCTTCAGAGCTTGTCTTGAAAAGGGCTTTGAAGAATTTTTTGCGTCGGCGGACGCTGATTTTTTCTGTATTCAAGAGACTAAGATGCAAGAAGGGCAGGCGAGCTTTTGCCCTGACGGGTACTTTCAGTATTGGAACAGCGCGCAAAAGAAGGGATATTCGGGTACGGCTGTGTTTACAAAGCACGAGCCAATGTCGGTAAGATACGGCATAGGAATTGAGGAGCACGACGGAGAGGGCAGAGCCATTACGCTTGAATACGAGGATTTTTACTTGCTTTGCGTCTATACTCCGAACTCGCAAAGAGAGCTTGCAAGGCTTGATTATCGAATGAAATGGGAGGATGCGCTTCGTGAGTATATTATCACTCTTGACGCCAAAAAGCCCGTTGTCTACTGCGGTGACCTTAACGTTGCGCACGAGGAGATAGATTTGAAAAATCCCAAGACTAATCATATGAGCGCGGGATTTTCCGACGAGGAAAGAGCGAAATTCACTCAGCTTCTCGATAGCGGATTTGCGGATACCTTCCGTAAGCTCTACCCCGATAGCGTCAAATATTCGTGGTGGAGCTATATGTATCACGCAAGAGAGAAAAACGCAGGGTGGCGTATCGACTACTTCGTCGTGTCCAATAGACTTATGGACAGAGTAAAGGATAGCTTCATTCTGAATGAGGTCATGGGTAGCGACCACTGTCCCGTAGGAATTGAATTGGATTAACTATAAATTATGATTTGTAAGGGGACGCGGGGATGCGGGGGACGCGGGGACGCGATTTCCGCTTTTTTGAAAAAAAGCTTGGCAAAAAACTTCCTTGCATGGTGGTAGCCCGACAAAGCTATTTTTGGATTTACACGCAAGTTGGTTGGGCTACCGCCATGCAAGAAAGCTTTTGCGGAGCTTTTCTCGAAAAGCGACAACGCGTCCCCCGCGTCCCCGCGTCCCCGCGTCTCCGCATCCCCTCACAAATCATAAAACAACAAAATAAGAAGGAGAAAACAAATGTCAGAATTTTTAGCGTCATTACATCCTGTGGTCGTATGCTTTATCGTATGCGCCGCAAAAATCGTGGAGATATCCATACAATCACTTAAGACCTGCATGATGGTCAAGGGACAGAGACTAAAGGCGGCGGGACTTGGCTTTCTTGAATGTACCATCTGGGGTCTCGTTATTTCTACCATCATCGGCACACTTGGCGACAATATTTTTCTGTTGCTATTTTATTGCATAGGCTACGCGACGGGTCTTTTCCTCGGCTCAACGATAGAAGGTAAGATCGCGCTTGGTACGTCCAATCTTGAGCTTATAGCAAGCGACGAAAGCACGGAGAAGATAACCGAATATCTCAGGGCAGAGAATAGGGGATATACCGTTTTTGCGGGACACGGCTCAACGGACAAAATGAATATGATATTCATAGTTTTACCCCGAAAGGAAACTCCCAAGGTACTTAAGGATATACGAAAGGCGTGCGATAATAAGGTGTTCGTCGTGGCTTCCGAGGTCAGCAAATACGCGGGCGGCTACGGTATGATGAAATAATACAAAAAGAGGCAGATTAGCGTGATACTCTTAACGGAGTATTCACGCTAAACTATGATTGCCCTTACGGGCAAGTTATGAGTTATGAGATACTTCGTATCGTTATAATTGGCTTCGCCAAGTTGTAGGTTAGATGGGCAATCATATCATAACGCTTGCTATGCAAGCTCATAACGGTGAGCGAAAGCGAACCTCATAACTCTAAACTAAAACGAACAGAAAAAGAGCAGACATACAAGATTTTCTTCTTGCGTGTTTGCTCTTTCTGTTGTTATAAGGGTTTGGGCTTAGCCCATTTGCGTTTGACTAGTCAAATGCGATGCTCGCACTTAATAGCATTTTTCAAATTCTCCGCTAAGAACATCACCCATTAAATATTTCAATTATAAATTACTGAGCGGCGTCAACGATAGCGGTGAACTTGGAAGCGACCAAGGAAGCTCCGCCGATAAGACCGCCGTCAACGTTGGGCTTTGCGAGAAGCTCAGCGGCGTTTGCGTCGTTCATAGAACCGCCGTACTGAATGGTAACGGTCTCTGCAACGTCTGCGCCGTACATATCTGCGAGAACCTTACGGATCTCTCCACAGGTCTCCTCAGCCTGCTCGGGAGTAGCGGTAAGACCCGTTCCGATAGCCCAAACGGGCTCGTAAGCGATGATAACGTTCTTGAGTGCCTCAGCATCAACGTCAGCAAGGTCGAGCTTGGTCTGCATAGCAACTACCTCGTTGGTAATGCCCGCAAGTCTCTGCTCCTTAACCTCTCCAAGACAGAGAATAACCTTCATGCCGTTAGCAAGAGCCGCCTTGGTGCGAAGATTAACGGTGGTGTCGGTCTCGCCGAAGTACTGTCTTCTTTCGCTGTGACCGATTATTACGTACTCAACGCCGATAGCCTTAAGCATCTTTGCGGAAACCTCGCCCGTGAAAGCGCCCTTTTCCTCGTAGTGTACGTTCTCAGCGCCGATCTTGATGTTAGAGCCTGCCGCAGCCTTCATAGCAGCGTCAATGGTAACGTAGGGAGCGCAGAAAATAATGTCGCAGTTGTCCTTGCCCGCAACCATGGGCTTGATCTCATTGATAAATGCGGTTGCTTCGTCGGGAGTGAAGTTCATCTTCCAGTTGCCCGCGATAACCGTTCTTCTATTTGCAGGATTCATTTTGATAATCTCCTTAATTTTACGTATTTAAATTTAAGAGGGGGAAGTCAGCCTTCCGAGAAAAGCTTGCTTCCCCCGCGATTTTTATGGGAAATGAGTTATATTACTTATCCTGGAGACAAGCTATACCGGGAAGCTCCTTGCCCTCGAGGAATTCAAGAGACGCACCGCCACCCGTGGAGATGTGGGTCATCTTCTGAGCATAACCGAGCTTCTCAACAGCAGCCGCGGAGTCACCGCCGCCGATGATGGAGATAGCGCCGCTCTCAGCTACTGCGCTGGCAACTGCCTCAGTACCTGCGGCGAAGTTCTTCCACTCGGAAACACCCATAGGTCCGTTCCAAACTACAGTGCCTGCGCCCTTGATGGTCTTTGCGAACAGCTCACGGGTAACGGGACCGATATCGAGACCCATCCAACCGTCAGGAATGCTGTCGGAGTAGATAACCATGTGCTCGGTGTTCTCGTCGTACTCTCTACCGATAACGTTGTCAACGGGGATCATGAAGTTAACGCCCTTAGCGTGAGCCTTGGCGATCATCTCGTTAGCAAGGTCGAGCTTGTCCTCCTCGCAAAGAGAAGTACCAACGTTGTTGCCCGCAGCCTTGAAGAAGGTGTAAGCCATACCGCCGCCGATGATGAGAGTGTCAACCTTCTCAATGAGGTTGTTGATAACGCCGATCTTGTCGGAAACCTTAGCACCGCCAAGGATAGCAACGAAGGGACGAGCGGGCTCAGCGAGAGCCTTACCCATAACGCCGATCTCCTTCTGAATGAGGTAACCGCAAACAGCGGGAAGGTAATCAGCAACACCTGCGGTAGAAGCGTGAGCTCTGTGAGCAGAGCCGAAAGCGTCATTTACGAAGATATCAGCGTAAGAAGCGAGCTCCTTAGCGAAATCAGCGCCGTTCTTGGTTTCTCTTGCATCGAAACGAACGTTCTCGATAAGAACAGCTTCGCCTTCCTTAAGAGCGGCAACCTTAGCCTTAGCGTCAGGACCGATGATGTCCTCAGCGAATGTAACCTTGTTTCCGAGAAGCTCGTTAAGTCTGTCAGCAACGGGCTTAAGGGTAAGAGTCTTCTTGTCGTCGAGAGCCTTCTTCAGAAGCTTTTCGGTAGCAGCAGCCTGCTCCTCAGAGGGAAGAGCCTCAACCTTTTTCTTTTCCTTCTTGGTAAGACCAAAGCCCTCGGTAAAGATGCTGTGGGGCTTACCCATATGAGAGCAAAGAATGACCTTTGCGCCCTTTTCGAGAAGGTACTTGATAGTAGGAAGCGCTTCAACTATTCTCTTGTCAGAGGTGATAACGCCGTCCTTGAGGGGTACATTGAAGTCGCAACGAACAAGAACTCGCTTGCCGGCAACGTCAATATCTTCAACGGATTTTTTGTTGTAAGTCATGTGAGTTTATCCACCTTTCAAAATTATTTACCAAACATTAGTATACCACAAACTACCAAAGATATCAAGAGGTTTTGTTAAATTTTTATCTTAGTAATTACAATTTTCTTTTCAAAAATATAAATAAAGGCGCGGATAAACCCAAAAAGCGAAAAAAGCCAGCGGTTTTTTTACTTAGCGGTTGTATTTTTTGCACTATGTTCGCACTCTCTCGGTGTCATTCTGAGCAGTAGCTTCACCTCAACGTGTCATCCTGAGCGGAGTCACAAAGAAGAAATAAAATTGTTGTTGTCTTATTTTCCTTTGTGACGAAGTCGAACTTTTTGGGAGACGAGGTACGAGTCGAGCAAAAAGCGACGAACGGAGCGTAAGCGGAGTGAGGAAGGGATCTACTTCGAGTTATTGCTATCCCTTTTGTGCTTAAAACTTACATTCCCTCAGCAATATAAAAGTAACACTTACGCAAAGAAGGTTATCGAAAGCCGTTAGTAGATCCCTGCCTCGCGTTGCTCGTTGCT
>JAFTXE010000099.1 GCA_017461745.1 Clostridia bacterium
GCTTGGCAAAAAACTTCCTTGCAGGGTGGTAGCCCGACTAAGCTATTTTGGATTTTATGCTGAATTTGTCGGGCTACCACCCTGCAAGAAAGCTTTTGCGGAGCTTTTCTCGAAAAGCGACAACGCGTCCCCCGCATCCCCGATAAATCACAATTCACCTATTTATCATTTCCAATCGACGTAAAGCATTTGCGGCAAATGGTCACTGACGACGCACGCAAGCTTATCATTAAGGATTGCGTATTCCCTGACCTCTATACCGCTCGTATCTCCTCCGAGCATGATGTGGTCAAGAGCGCCCGCGATATTCGCCCATATGAAGCTTCTCGGCAGATAATATCCCCTGTCAGCGTCGTACATGGGATAGCTTATCCACGCGGAATAGTCTGCTGACTTAGCAGCTATGTCCGTAGCATGAGTAAGTCCACCGTCCTTAAGCGTTCGCCCCGGGTCACTTGACATGGAGGAGTTAAAATCGCCTCCGACAATTATCGGAATATTAGGATAGCTCGTATTGATATTGCTTATCACGTCAAGCAAAGTCTGCGCATCCGCAACTCTATAGGTGTTTCCAAGCGTCGCATTACCGCCCGCATTGGAATTGGCGGCAAAGTGAGAATTTGTCACAGCTAAAGTTTTTCCGTCCTTAGTGTTAAATACCGCCCAAGTAGTTCCCTTATCTCCCGACCTCGCTCTCGCATATCCGCTATCGACAAGCGTCAGCGTTTCGGAATTATAGAAAATAGGATTACCCGTACCGCCCTGCGACGTAAAGCATATCTCTACGTATCCCGCCGCGCGAAGTCCGTCCGTAAGATTCTTTGCATAGGCACGGTAATACGTCTGTCCGAACTCTTGCAGTCCTATTACGTCGGGGGTATGCTCAAGATATATCTGCAATGTCATATCGGGACGGTTTGCCGCGGGATATTTATCAACGTAGCCAAGCACGTTATGATACATTACCTTTATATCGGTCTGCGCAACTGCCGTATGATCGGTTATCTTTCCCGTCCAGACGTCCCCTAACTTTAACTCAACGGTTGAGCTTGACGACGGAAAGATCTCCTTAAGCCTATTGAATATATCCATATATCCCGCCACCGAGCCGCTTACCGCCTCAATTCCGTTCGCCGTTACCTCGATACGATATTCTCCCTTGAGAGCGCTTACCGTGGTGCGCGCCGTCTTGCCGATAATTATCGCCTTACCGTCATATGCGCCCCCGTCAGTAATGATGGCGGGCGTTTTTCTGCCGTAATAGGTATAGAGGTAATCGGCGAAAAGCTCCGCCGCGTAAGCCTCGGTATATCCCGTATCTGAGGTCATTATTTTGAAATTCTCAAGCTCTGCTCCGTCAATTTTTATCGAAGTCATAAGTCCCATCCTTACGAAGAAATAGTCGTCGTCCACCCCGAAGCTTAATTCGCTCAGGGTCTTGCTTTCGTTTTTCAGTGCAGGAGCTTTAAGATACGTAGAAATAAAGTAATCTACGCCTTTAACCACCATCGCAGGACTTCCGCCACAGATAACCAGCTTCTCGCCCCTTCGAGCTATTGCATAGCCGCCTATATCGGTCATATCAGCCTTCACTGCCTTGGTTTCCGCTCTGTCAACGTCTCCGACGAGTATTTCACGTGTTTGCGCTGAGGGAACAGAGGTAACGTCTACTCCCTCCTCTTTTATCGCGATATCAACGCCGCCGTATTTCTTAAACGCTTCCTGCAAGTTCCTGACCGCACCGAATACGGTAGCAGAGGGAGTTTCGGGAAATATTATGTAAAAATCGGTAGCTCCGTCCTTGAAAATAATATTCTGAAGCTCAGCTTGCGTCTCCGAAAGCTGCGTATCGGTATCGCTATTTTGCGTTGGCGTTTCTTGCTTTGTACAAGCAAGAATGCCAAGCGTCATACAGATAGCGCACAAAACGGCAACGATGCATTTGATTTTTTTCATAAGCTTACTGATATGCCGTGAGGACCTTTGCAAGTCCCGATTCGGCTGTGCTCTTATGGCTGTCAAAAATACTTGCGGGAGCATCTCCGTTAGTAACCGCCCAACCGTATCTCTGGAAAAGCGTCATAACGTTTTCATCGTGTATAAAAGCAAAGTCAACCTTTATTCTCGTTCTGATAAGCTCAAGCATTCTCTGGTCGTCGTAGGAATCCGCAACACGACCGAGGACTACCTTGTCGTAGAACGCGGCAATGTTACTCTCAGAGCCGAAATAATTCAAAGCGTTGAGTATTACGGCGGAGCAATGAGCGTCTTTTACGCTCTTAGGCACGCCGAATACCGAACAGCCGTAAACGGTAGCGCCATAATCGGCGGTCTTTTCAAACTTGGGATAAGGAATTACTCCGTACTCCCAACCGTTAACCTTGGATTTCATTCTCTCGCCGACGAGAAGCGCGCTTGCGAAAAACAGCGACTTACCCGAGGTAAAGGTATCCGTCTCCCTTGCGCGTGCGGTGTCACCACTATACTGTACAGCTCCCGAATTTCTCACGAAATCCTGAAACGTGAGTACGATATTGAAGTTGCGCTCGTTGATATTGGTATCGTCAACGACTCGGTAATATCCGTTCTGCGTCGGCTCGGTAATAACTAAACCGAAGCAGGCGTTAGCCATACGGACGCTGTGAAGGTCGAACATAACACCAAAGGTGTCATTGGTAGCGTCTCCGTCGTCCTGTCCCGTGGCTACCTTGGTAGATATGAGCCTCATCTGTTCAAGCGTCCAATCACCCTTGTCAACGATAGAGTACACATCCAGATTGTTTTCCTTAGCCTTCTTCTTGTTAAAGAATACCGTGCTCATATTCTCAACCATTTCATTGGAAGCGTCACCCGCAACCGAGTAAAGCTGTCCGTTGACCGTACCGACGTCGTTCCAGCCCTGATACCAATAATCATCGGAAAGGTCAAGCTCGGGCATCTCAAGAATATTGAGAAGTACGCCCATTTCCTCTACGCGATAAAGGTAGTCAAAGCAAGCGAGGTCAAACTCGCCCGTGGATGCCGTCAGAATGGTATTCCAGTTTGCCGCAGCGTCGGGCACCTCGGTGATATCTAACGCAATATTGAACATCTCCTCTATCGTGATGTTCCTCTCGTACGATGCTCTTGCAACGACGTCAGCATCGTCGGACTCGGCGTAAAGATATCTGTATCGAGAAGCGCGAACGAGCATCATGAAGTCTCTTGGGTTTCCTTTTGCATCGCCGAAATCCTCGGCAACAAGACCTTCGGTCTCCGTTGAGCCTACTGTTGATACTGCCTCCTCGGTCTCCTCGGGGGTCTCCTTTGAGCAACCCACGAATACTCCGCACAGCATCAGAACAGCAAGAAAAATAGAAAGTAGCTTTTTCATATGCAGTTCTCCTAATTTTTTGTTTATCGGGTCTTGATTATATCATAAAATTGATATTTTGTAAAACGCCAATATCTGTAAAATGCGCAAGGACCGTTCGGGAAAGCTTTCCGAAGCCGCCTTTCCCCAAGCAGCATCGAAAATTTGTACGCCCCTATTACAATTACTTCCTGTTTTTGTATACCGCTTTTCAGTATTCAACCACTATGGTAGAAACGGTATCGGGCAACAGCTCGACGTACCACCACGTGTCTCCCTCAAAGAGCTGTACCTGCTTTTTAGAGCTTTTATCGGGGTTGGTAAGAATATAGACGAGCTTTCCGTCGGGATTTCTGAATGCCGCGGAGGTCATGGCAACGTCCTTTGCGGGATATCTGAACATTCCGATATCGTTGCCCTCAAGCGCGGTAGAATATATGACCGCGCCCTTATCCATAAATCTTGATATAGCGTTGAATGCCTTGTACTGACCGCTATACGTTATCTCACCGCTCTGACTGTTAAGCGTCACCAAGCCGCCGCAGAAGTAAGGTCCTATGTTAGGACCGCCCGTTTCGTCGAGCATAAGATTCCAGCCCGTAAACGAGCCAAAGCCGTGGTTGAGTACCTTTGACATCATAACGCCCCACTTACACCAATCCGTGCCGTAGTTGTCAAAAAGTCTCGGTCCTCCCTCGGTAAAATGTAGCTTCATTTGAGGATAAGCGCGCTTTAAAGCGTCGGTCTGCTCAATGCTTCCTCTGTAGTAGTGGAATGCAACGCCGTCGCAATCCTCAAGAAGCGCCTTGTGAGTATCAAGACTCCACTTTACGCGGGGTACTCCGTCAAAGTTATAATCATACATCCATATCTTGACGTCAAGTCCGTTTTCGTCAAGCTTTTTACGTAGAACGGATATAAATTCCGCCTCTATATCGGGATGCCAATCGCAAGCAGGCATAAGTCCGTGCTGCTTCTGCTCAGTCTCATTCTGAGGAGTCAGCGCACGTATTTTTATACCGCATTCCTCGTACGCTTTAAGATATTTTATGATATATTCCGCATAGCAGTTTATATATTCCCTTCTCATATATCCGCCGCAAAGACTTCCTCCCGTTTTCATCCAAGCGGGCGGACTCCAAGGTGACGCATATAGATAAAGGTCGGGATTTACGTTTAATATCTCCTTTATCATGGGAATGATATATTTTTTATCTCGGTCTATGGAGAAATGCTCTAAGCTCACGTCGCCGTCCACGTCGTCATAGGAATATAGCTCTGCGGAATAATCGCTCGAGCCTACCGACAGACGTCCTACCGAAAGCCCCAAGCCCTCTTTTGTATATATGCTCTTGAGGACTGCCGTGCGCGCCTCTGCCGACATGGAGTTAAGCTCGTAGCAGGAGCTACCCGTTATAGCAACTCCAAAGCCAAGAAAATCTCTGCCTATCTCTTCACCAAGGCTAAGTCTTATAGCTCCGTCCATATTTACCGACGGATATACCTCTTTGCCTTCAAATCTTAGATTTTCTGCCGTTATATACTGAGTAATCTTCATAAAGCGATCTCCTTATCTCACCTCAAATGCAAAGATATGCGCCTGAGCACTTCCGTAGGTTGCAACGCCAAGCTCCTCTGAAAAATAGGTATTTACGGGAATGAGACGTATAGCCGTAGTATTTACGTCAAGCGGCTTTCTTATCATTCGCTGATAGTTATTATCAGTCTCATATACGGTCTTCCACTCTCCGTCATCGTCAAGCGCTTCTATTCGGAATGCCTTAAGCATACACTTTGGGAAGCCAAAGCTCGTGTAGTTATAGTCAACACGGCGGAACAGCGTTGCGGAGATATTAAGCACAGCGGGATTTCCGTCGGTATATTCTCTGTCAAGGTCGCTGTCAACTATAAGACGAAATTCCGTGATATGCTTCTTTTCGTCAAAGGTATAGGTTATAGCGCGGTTGCACATTCCCCAATAGCCGTTATCGTTACCCCATATCTTACGCTCTGTGCCGTTAAGAAGAACGGATGCGTCGCCCCAATCGGCAGAAAGTGTATTTTCGTTGCAGAGGGACGACATTTTTCTCTTAAATCCCGGCAGGAAGCAGTCGTCCTCCATAAGTACATCCTGAAGCTCGCCTATTTTTTCCTTGGCAAGCTGACGCGCCGTCATGCCGTACTTTGACATAAGAGCCGCCGCCGTTCCTACCGCCTGTCCCATAATTCCGCAGGTCGCCATAACTCTGACAGTTGCGAAGGCTATGTGCGACGCACTGATATTTCTTCCCGCAAACATAAGGTTCTCGACGTTCTTGGAATAAAGCGAGCGCAGTGGGATACCGTAAGGCTCGGTAAGTCTCTTCTTTTGCAGATGTCCCTCTCCCGCTCCGCTCATAGCAAAGCCACCCGGGAGATGATTGTCTATCTGCCAGCCGCCGTAAGCCACTTCATCCTCAAACTGTCTGCCCGACTCAACGTCCTGCTGAGTAAGTACATAGTCACCAACGTATCTGCGGCTCTCACGCTTTCCTGGGAGAAAGCCTATAAAGTCAAGCTCCCAATTGTCAGCGCCGTGGTCACCGTAATTCTTTATGTGATCCCAAACACCGTAGGCGATCTTGATAAGCTCGTCTCTTACTTCCTCGGTGTCGTGTATAGAGTCAACCTCGCCGCCAAGCTCTATCCAATAGAAGTTAGTTTCAATTCTGTCAAGACAGTCGTGTGGCTTGAACTTCATCTCCTCGTCAGTTGTAAACTTGTACGCCCAATCGGGTGCGATAAAGTCACATTTGTGGTCTGTTTCGTGCGCCTGTATCATAAGACTCATACCCATGGTCTTTTTATCTGCTACGTCGAGCGCCCATTTTTCTCCGAAGGTATCCTTGGACTCGCGTCCTACCATATACTCAGCGTCAACAAGCTCTGCGAGTATGCTATCACCCGAGCAATCTATAAAGGTATCTGCCTCGACCCTCTGCCACGTGTAAGTTGTAAGTTGGAAGCCCGTTACGTTCTTTATAACGTTGCCCTCGCACTCCGCAAAGCAGCAGGCACAGTTAAGAAGAAGCTCGATATTCTTTTCGTTCTTTACCTTTTCGTAGAGAATGGAATCCCACACAGAAAAGTTTCTCGTCGGATTTCGGTGCATATTTTCAAGAAGCACCTCCTCCATAATTCCCGTTTCCTGAAGGTTACGAACACGGCTTCCCGCGCCCGATACCCACATTCTTATCTCACTTGACGCATTACCGCCAAGCATAGGTCTGTCCTGCATAAGAACGACCTTTGCTCCGTGTCTCGCCGCAGCTATTGCCGCAAAAGTTCCCGCAAGTCCTCCGCCTACTACGCACACGTCAACTTTTCTACTTTTTCTTAAAAGTTCTCCCATTTTAAATCCTCCTCACTGATATTTATTGTTTTGTATAAATCTTTCATAAACCATTCTTGCACCGATATTCGATGCTATGGTTGCAACATTTGATGGTACTTCAATAATATTTTTCACACCGCAAGCCTTAAGCAATATTCCAAACACCGTTCTTAGTGGCTCTGAACCACCAAGTACTAACGGTCTTCCTGATTCGCAGAGAGGCACCGACATTCTGATATCGTCCAGCAAAATCGCCCCAACGAAAAAGTTTGCCGCATCATCCGCATCCCAACCTCCGATGAAGCGCACAAGTCTCGCTTTTATCATTGCCGGAGAAACACCGTTTATCTTTGCAAATTCAAATCCCTGCACTAATTTTTGAGGAATTATTTTACGGATAACGGGACAAGGAAGAGAATGGCGCAGAAGCGTATGCTCCGACATAGCAGCAATAAACTCTCCGCACATTCCCGTACGCATAGACACAATACGCCCGTTACTGTCTATCTCCAAAGTCTTGTTATACGACCCCGGCAAAGAGGCTACAATCTCTCCCGAAAGTCCCATCAGCTTCATTATGCCGTATATCTCGCATTCTTCTCCGCTCATGGAATCCCATATTGCTATTTTTTGTATTTCATCAGATACACTTGCATCAGGAAGTATCTTTACTCCGGGTATAAAAAATATCGGTACAGACGTAATGTCTTCCATCACTGTCAGCCGCGCTCCAATGGAGCTCTCCTCAATGCCGGCGGGCGCAACTACATGCGGGATTGGATATATTCCTACATCAGAGGCAAGTGTTCCCGATGAAATAATGACTTCAATATCCCTTTCGGTAAGACCGTTGCTACTTAATATCTCGCTTATACATTCTCTGAAAGAGCACCTCAGCGCCTTCGTTGTTCCGTCAAACGCAGTGTTGCGCACCCCCGTCTGACGTTTGGTACTATATATGAGCTGATCATTGTCATAAAGTCGACATCTCATGTTCGTAGTACCACAATCAATAGCAATAAACACGTCTTTTCTCCATTCTCAATCTGATATTAAGAAAGTTATTCAAAAGATTTTTAAAATTTGCGTTATATCTTGACAAAATTGCATAAATGATGTACAATACTATTATAAATCTAAAATTTCAAAAAATCTACTCAAATTGTGATTAATTTTTTTCGATTTGTGATATTTAGGAGGTATGGCGTATGAGTATGGTAGAACGATATGTCAAAACACACCGTCAAAACAAAAAATATGTCAAAAGCACAAACGATCTTCCTATAAAAAATTTTCAGCACCGCCGCGGCTGGATAGATATTCCCGTCGACGAAGAATTGATATATTCTCACAGAAATACTTATTTCACACGCGAGACGTTCACCGAGGGACTTCACGTTCACGAATATTATGAGCTGATCATCTACGTCAGCGGCGACGTGGAATACATAAATGAAAACACTCTCATTTCCCCTTCCCCTTACACAGCAATATGGTTTAAGCCGGGATCCATGCATACAGCACGATTGGTATCAGCCTCAAAATACGAGCGATACGTTCTATACTTCACTCCCGATTTCTTCCATATCCACGGCGTCTATGCGCCCATGACGGACTTCATGGAAAATTCGGAGAGCTTTGCCGTCAAGATACCTGAAAATATGGTTGACTCGCTATTGGCATTTCTAAAAAAAGCGGATACCGTCTGTGAGCTTGACAAGCCATATTCAGAGCTTCTTCTAAAATCTTACATTATAGAAATTTTCGGCATACTCAATTCCTCAAAGATGAAAGCTGAAAAGGCAAATGAATTCGTCGATACCATGGCTGAGGTCAAGCGTTATATCGACGATGAATATGCAAACATCGGTAATATAGCCGATATAGCCAATAAGTTCTTTTATAGCCGCGAGCACCTATCAAGGAAATTCAACGAAGCTTTCAATATACATATTTCCAAGTATCTCGCCAAACGCAGAGTCATGGAAAGCCTTGAGTTGCTTCAAAAAATGAACGTGGCGGATGCCGCGTACGCCGTTGGCTTTCACAGTCAATCCGCATATATCTCCGCATTTGCAAAAAACATGGGGTGTCTTCCGTCGGAGTATAAGGAAAGAAGCCGTGAAAATCGGAAATAAATCGGTATTTAACTGATCCGTGTAATTTTTTCATAGCATCAATAAAACATCAAATAAAAAATTGGCAGTTTAAAACTGCCGAAAAAATGAGCCAAAGTGGGTGAAAGAGCGTGGAATTGCGAGGTGCTTTTACAGTACAGAGCCACTCCAAAACCGTGGGTCGCAGTTTGGCGAAGCCAAACGTGTTCGACCTATCCTCCTGCCCCTGCCAAAACCGAAGCTAAATGGCTTCGGTCAGATCACTGACAAAGCCCATCTCAAGCGCGAGCTAAGCTTTGTCAGTAATCTGAAAACTATTTTGATCAACTCGCCTTACGAGGAGACCCCGATGCCTTTTTGCAAGAACCATCAAGAACACCTGAACTCACCAACATAGGTAGCTTCGAAAAGTGTTGGAAGTTAATAGACGGAAAATGGTGGATGTTTGTGAAGATGCTCATGAAATGTATCTCCAAATGGATTTACCTGAAATTACCGATGAAATAATAGACGAGTGTTTGAATGAAATTCCTATAGAGGTTGATCGTGAGTTTATAAAAGATTTTATTTTAAACGGACAAGATATTATACAAGATGCTATATACATGGATTGTAATACTTCTGATAATGAAGACAATTCCATGGGAATGGGAATGACAATGTGATATAACAATATTTTATTTTGGTGTATTTTTGTATTTTATTGCTTAAAAGGCTACCGCAAAATGTTGCTTTCTGCGGTAGCCCTTTTATCTTTGGCATTTCCAAAAGAGTATTCAAGCCTACTTGTGACAATTTCATGCGTTTAACCCCTGTGTCAATACAAGCGTTTCTCCTGCGCGAACAGTGTAGGTCTGCTTTATCTCTCCGCTATCCTCTATGGTGTGATACTGGAATGAAACAGGAATGGCAGATGGATTATAAACTCTTTTCATATCAGCCGTCCAAACAAGTCTTTGATATGCCTGTACGTAATCGTATATTTCTATATTGGTAGCGTACCATATATCATCTCTGTTACCTATATGTTCGCAGAATTTCTCTATAACTTCCCAATTATCGTCCGCCTCAAATTCAAAGCTATGCCCCCATAGGTAAAACAGCATCGGCTCTTTGTTGGTGGTATCTTCTGCAAATTTTTTCGCAAGCTCCATAAGCTTTTCATCTGTGTGCTTACAGGTGGGATTCCATTTAAGCCAATCGGACGGGAGACGGAATTTTCTTGTAGCAGAAGTTATTCTCGAATACACTATCCCCGTCGCTCTCAGCGCGTTTGCTACTTCTTCGCTGTAAGAATAATCGCCAAAGGGATATGCCATACCGCGCACATCAGTCTCAAAATCCGCTTCGAGATTTAATCTGTCGGCAAACACCTCGCGCGCCACCGACGAGGACGGCATTTGAGTAAGATAGGGGTGTGAAAATCCGTGCACTGCTACCTCATGTCCGCTGTCCTTGTATAGCTCAATTGCCCTTTTGCGTGTTACACGGCGGCATACCGCCCCTTCCTTAAACTGCTTACCTTCATAGGAATAAAGCCCCGTGCTTATATTAAAGGTTGCCTTCATTCCATTTTTATTCAGAATATCAATAAGCCTTATATCCTGCTCAGATTGGTCGTCGTAGCTAAGAGTGACCGCTTTAACACGCTCACTCGGGAATCTCATATTTAATCTTGCGGCTATCATTTTCATTCCTCGTTCAATATTTTCAACAACGGCACGGGGTCGTTAGCGGTTATGAGCGCCGCTCCCTTTTCAATGCACAGTCTTACGTCTTCCTCTGTGTCGGCGCAGTACATATGCATGGGAAGCCCCTTGCTTGCGAATATCGGGAACACCTCGGACTTGACGATATTCATACCAAGCCCTATTTCATCGTAATAGCGGTAGCCTTCCTCATGGTCAAAGCGCTTCATCTGAAAATCGGGATAGCCCATAGTTCTTGCGTTATACTGCGTTTTAAGATATTTTATCGTAGGCGCGTCAAAGGCGTAAAACCATGCATTGTCAAAAAGTCCGTATTCCTTCAAGATCGCAACGGTTGCGTCCACCGTTTCCTCGTCGTAGTCCTTAATCTCCACTCCGAGAGGCATATGGGGGCGCTTTCTGTCAACAAGCTCGCAAAGCTCTCTGAGAGTTGGTACTTGCAGTCCTTTTCCCACGAACTCATCACCGAACTTTTCGACATAAGCCGCTTCAAGCTTCTTTATTTCTTCAAGTGTCATATCACACAGCTTGCGGTCAACTCCGCAGGTTCGCTTTGCGTTTGCGTCGTGCATAACTACGGGTACTTTGTCCTTTGACAGATGTACGTCAAACTCAAAGCAATATACTCCGAGGTCGATAGCCGCCTCAAAGGAAATAAGCGTATTTTCGGGATATTTCGCGCAATATCCTCTATGTCCTTCTGCAAAAATTTTCATTTCAACGTTCTCCAATAGTGTTACTTTGTCAATAACTTTTTTAAGCGGTCAGCGCATATTCTTCCGATAAACGCCGCGCCGTTTGCGTTGGGGTGAATACCGTCGTCCGAATAGTACATAGGCTGTGGCTGTGTTTTCAGCGCATCCTCAAAAATTACGTCCAGCGGAATAAAATCATCTGCATATTCCTCCGAAAGTGCTTTTATCGTGGGAGCTATCCTTACGAGGTCTTTTCTCATATTCTCGCCGCCTGGAGTGTCAAGCGGAAAAAGCTTATTTATCTCCGCATCAAGAATATACGGAGACATTGTTATAATTTTAGCGTTGGTATGCTTTTTGAGCTGCTTGAGGATAGAACGATAATTTGCCTCTATCTGCTCGTCAGACGTCTCAATATGAGACTCCCCCATCTTATAGCGTCTACCGATATCGTTTATACCGATAAGCAGCACCACGATATCCGGTTTAAATGCAGCCGCATCGTAATATATTCTGTCAAACAGCTGCCCCGTGCGGTTTGCGCTGATACCCGTATTGATAAATTCAAAATCGGTATGGGGCAGTTCTTCTCTCAATAGCCTTGCCGCACAGCTTGCATAGCCGTTGCCCAGATCGTGATAATTTCTCCTATCGCGCCCCGCGTCGGTAATGCTATCCCCTGTAAACAATATCTTCATACTATAAGCTTCCTTTTAGAATTTTATAGTTATTTCAGCGTAAACGGGTAGGTGGTCGGAAGGATATTTACCGCTGATTTTGTTATCCCATTGCTCGTATTTTTGTACGGTAATGCAGTCAGCAGAAACAAACAGGTAATCAAAAATTACTCCGTCCGATTTTGAGTCAAATGAACTATTGACGTCAGTGGAATTAATATTCACCTTGGTGTCCGCTACGTCCATACAGTATCTGAATCGGGTATTTCTTGACATTCCCCCGATAACCGCACTTGTAGGACCTTCGTTAAAGTCACCGCCTATCACGATAGGCATAAAGGGATATTTTGCGGCAAAGCTCTTGACTATCTCCGCCTGTCTCTTTCTGACTTCCTTGAGCGCCGCGTGAGCATCGCTTTCGTTACTTCCGTCAAGGTGAGTATTGATATACATAAACTCCGTACCGCTTGCCTTATCCTTAAGAATCACGTAAGTAAGTCCCTTATAGTGCTTTGCGTCGGAATCAATGGACATTCTGTCAGGAGTTTTTGAAAGCCACTTGGTGTCACATTCTATAAGCTCAAATCTGTCCTTATTGTAGAATACGGGGTTATACGACGAATCCGATGCATTCTCAAGCGCCTTACCCTCTGCACAAGCGTACTTTGCACTTATCTCGGTATCAGCCTTGAATTTATTTATCCAATTTTTGCCCGCCTCGTTAAGTCCAAACACGTCAGGATTTTTTTGTTTTACGCTGACAAGCACGTCATTGGGATTTCTCTTTGACTCGGAAAGGTCGTAATACACGTTATAGCTCATGACCGCTATAGAAAATTCGCCCTTGAAGGTAACGCAAGCTGAGTTTTTGATACTCATAGTTATATTCTTATCCGCATACTCCGCGCTATTAATAAGCTTAGACGTCGCCTGATGAAGCAATGCGCTGTTGTTACCCGATATCCACAGCACCTTATCACTCACACCTATATAGCTTTTTCCGTTTTCATAGCCGCTATTTGCCCTTTCGGTTTTCATATCATCGGTTACACGGGCAGTATCACCTATAATTATTTCGTATTCATGCGGCTCGGTGGTATCGTTTACACATTCCAGAACGTATCCCGTTTTTTGCGTTATCCAATTTTTCAAATTTAAAGCCGCTTCTCCCTCACCGTGATCGTTCCACTGAGAATACACTATCTTATATTTCCATATATCAACGCCATTCAGCGTAAGAGTGTCGTACTCATACTCACCCTGCGTTACGCTCTTATCGCCCGAACGCAAAAGAACGCCGTCATCACCTGTTTTATCAAGAACGTTTATCTTAAACTGCATAGTGGAGCTGTTTACTGCCGCCATATCATAACCGAGAATAAGCAGTTTTTTTCCTACCAATGCATATCCGCCGTCCTTATTTTTAAGGGAAGAATAAAACTCACGCGCCTCATCTCTGTTCGTGTAACCTAAAAGTATTTCGTATTCCGTCTCGCAGTAAGTATCCGAGTTTTCTTCTATTCTGTCCGTTTTTATATCAAGCTTTGCTCCTATAGCCTTTTCAATTATTCCTTGAAGCGTAGCTGCAACGGAATTCATTTCGCTGCTTGACTGAGGAATGACTATTTTGTATTCCGACAAATTTTCCTTTGTCAAATCAAATGCTATTTCCGTATCCGTATCCTCTTTATCCTTTTTACAAGCGCTGAAGCAGCATACTATCTGACAAAGAGCAAGAATTAAAATAAGTATTTTCGTGATATTCTTCATACGTTCTCCTTTTTAACTATTTCCATTTCGACCTTAAAGTTCGTTTTCTTTTCGGGTAAAATATCGGTCACAACTATCTGACCCCAACCTGCCTCGGTATTTTCCTTATTGTTTGTATCGTAGTTCACACCGTCTATCTCAAACTTCCGTCCCTCACCGCCGATAAGCTCTATTCTTGCGTTTTGTGGAGAAAGCACCCTGCAAACAAGCTCATACTCCCCATTATCTATTATAACACGGTTGTCAATAGCCTTCGGCTGTGTTTGGCAATGAATATGAACGGCTTTTATGAATTCCTTCGACTTGCTCTCAACCGTGTCCTCGACAGTAAGCACACCGAAGCTTGCGCGTGTAGGCTCCCAACGCATTTTTCTTATGACCTTATCGCAAGTATGTGAGTACGCCTCGGTCATGTCTCCCACTATCTCGCAAAGCTCATTGCTTTCCGTGTGAGAAATCACCGTAGCCATTTTATAATTCTCCTGCCACGCTTCAAGAGTTTTCGGCTCTTTTCCCGCGCATGGACGTCTCGTTCCGCCGTCGTATGCCGCACCGTCCTTCCATTCGTCGTAAAGAGGTCTTTCGGGGTCGAACACCGTCAAACAGTTGTGCGCAGACGTTCTTATGGTATAATTCATTCTGTGCGGCGTGTGATAGCTGTCGTAAACTCCCGAATCTGTAGCAAGCGCGCCGCCGCAATATATCTGAAAGCAGCCCGTGTCAAGATGGTCGTGGTTAGAGCCCCACAGCTCGCCTATCTTCATAAGCACTACTCTCTCTCCGTCGTTCCATACGGTTATTCCGTTGGGATAGCCAAAGTAGCGATAATGCGGTTGCTTTCCTTTTTTTATCTTGGGAGAAAGTCCATTCCATAGCAGATGCGCCACGGGAGAGAACAAGCCCTCGCCAAACGAGCCTTCAGCGTAATAATCCATTCCGCATTTTGAAGGCAAAAGATATTCTCTGTCAAGCCCTTTTCGGAAAACCTCATAATACTGCTCTCTGCCCGTATATGCCGCCGCAAAGAACATGGGAACTGTAAACGGAGCACGGCTCAGATACGGCGCTTTGTATTCATACGTATCGTCCCCCAAGCGCACCGTCTGTCCGTCACCTCTTGTCAGATAAATAAAGCTCTCGGCAAGCTCGGCAAGCTTTTCCGTAAATATCTTCTGTCCGCTCATTGAATAAAACAGGAGCGCAGACCACAAAAGGCAGGTATATCTGTATGAGCCGTAGGTAGGACCTTGATGGTGAAAGCCACCCGCAAACATAAAATCGTAAGAGGGAACGTACTCGTCTATAATTCTTCCCGCACAAAAATCGTAAATATCAGGACGCTCATCGTAGACCGCAATACCCAAAGCAAGTAGGTCACGCAAAAGCTGAGCTTCACTTCCGTGTCCGCTTATAGCAGATTGCTTTGCAGGGGGATAGCCCATCTCAAAGTAGTTCTCTGCCATTTGCTCGCATTTTGATATTATAAGCGCTTTTTCGTTGGCGGACAGATACGCATAGCACCAATCGTAAACCTCGGCGCAAACGAAAATAAGATGTCCGCTCCAGCGAGCCTTCATTATTCCCTTGTCAAACTCGGAATTTTCAAGAAGAAAAATTGCGCTGTCAATAGCCTCACGAGCATCAGCCTCACTACATGAAAGTAAAGCATTAAGCGCCTTCGCCTCAACGGCAAGATATTCCGATAGGTCGTAAGTACCGAAATCGGGTGTTGCGCCAATGCAAGATATCCTTTTTTCGCAAAGCTCTCGCCAGATATCCGCAGACATTTTACATTCGTTAAGCGCTATGTTTTTCTTTACTCTTTCTATATCCTTCGCCCTCAGCATCAGTCGGGGATGCTCGGCAGGCGGCGTGATATATGGTTTTCTATAAGGTGATATCAGCATATTATCTCCATTCCGTCGTATGACACCTCAAAGCCGAGAGAATTTACTATTTCGCATAATTCCTTGTAATTAACGTTCAAGCCGTTGTGCGAGAAATGGTTAAGTACAAAAACGGTATTTTCGTCGGCAAGACCAAGCTCGATAAGCTTATTTCTGCATTTTTTATTTTCTCCAAGATACATATGCGAATATTTTTCTATATGCTCTGCCGCGCCGCCCGTGCAGTCAAGCGACACCAAGCTGAATTTCACCCCGCTATCCTTTAGGTATTCCCAAGTTTCCTCTGAAAAGAACTCGGTATCGTGAGCGTAAAGAATAGCCAAGCCTCCGTCCTCTATCATATAGAAATACGGATTAGCAGTACCGTGCTTTGCCTTAAGCGCGGTTATTCTCATACCGCAAAGCTCAAACGGCTGGAACGGAAGAACTGTATGCAGTCTCAATCTTCCGTTGGTTTGATTGTACGGAGCATCGAAGCGTCCGAGAATATCCTCGCTTCCAAACAGATGAAAGCCCTCGTAATCCTCGGGAAGCACTGAATTGCCCCGCCTAAGATGATGAAGCTCCCACGGAAACGTATGGTCGCCGTGAACGTGAGTGATAATGCAATTATTCACCTTGCTCAAATCAATCCCATATTCATTGCAATGGCTGAACGTATCACTCGGAAAGTCTATCAAAAGACAATCGTTCACTATTGCCTGCGAGCGAGATCGTATTTCTCTGCCGCCTCGTTCTCTCGCCTTTACGCATTTATCGCATCTGCAAAAAAGGCTCGGTACGCCCTCTGCCGCGGCAGTTCCCAAATATTGAAGCTTCATGTTTTTGTCTCCTTTTTTATCTGAGGATAAGTTATTATTCAAATTTTGATTTGTCGGGGGTGTAAAATCATGTCACCCCCGACAAGTCAAAATTTGAATACCAAACTATAAGATTATTTATCAATAATTTTTAGTCCACTTTTCGTCCGATGCGGACAAGAACGATACGGAATCGTTAAGCTCGATTTTCATTTCAGGAGTATTATAAGTCTTATTTTCCATAAAATTCTTCCTTGAAAGACGGGTGGCGTGGTTACCCCGCCACCCGCATAAGCATTACTAATATTATTCTTGCACGGGGAATTTATCTTCACCCATATTGTCATCGGAAGCGTTCAATACGTCTTCCTTTGCAAACAACAGCTTCTCCACTTCGGGAGTATTATAATTCTTCATTTCTCTCACCCTCCTATACGTTTATTTTGAATGTTAAAGTTACCGTAAGCCTTACGGGCAGATGGTCAGACGGATATTTTTCGCCGTCCTTATTATCAAGCACCTCAAAACCGCTGACATAAGCGTCACCGCATACGTACCAATGGTCTATCGGACTTGACGAGTCGCCAACCGTTGTAAAATCAGAGCTTACAGTTGAACAACCGTATACGTATGCTCCTTCGTTTTTATTTGCTTCTTTTGCAGCATTCTTTATAATACTGTCATTACCGAAGAAGCCTTCAATTCCACCGAAGTGATAGTTAAAGTCACCGCCGATAATTACGGGAAGACCCACATAACCCTCTTTAGTCTGCAAGCTGTCAACGAAGCTATCAAGATATTCAGACTGTTTCTGTATTATCGGAACTAATCTATCACCTGTGTCTCGTTTTTCCATGTGTGAGTTTATGTATACGAAGCGCGCGCCCGTTTCTATATCCTCAAACACAACGTAGGTAAACGCCTTGTAGTGCTCTGCGGTAAGACTGCCAACCGTTGTCTTGCCGTACTTTCCGTCATCGGTGTACCAATACGTTCCGCTAAGCTCTGTTATTACTCTGAACTTGTCAGCTTTGTAGTAAATCGGGTTATAATTGGTTTCCGTACCAATAAGATCGATCGTGTGATTTCCTATCACGGATTCACCCTTATAAACTGCGTAACCTGCCGAAACAAGACCCGTTTGGTTATTCTCATCTCCAAGGTAAGTAAACCAATTTGCTTCTTTTGTCCATGACTTTTGCGAGCTTACTTCCTGAAGTCCTATTATGTCGGGGTCATAACTCAAAATAGAGCTTACTACTTTGTTTTCTCTGCCGTCATCTTCAAAATCGTAGTCTACCACGTTTCTTATATTATACGTCAGAAAAACCAAGTCCTCAAGCGTTACTGAGTTGCCCCTGTCTGAAAAAAACCTGCAAGTATATCCATCTCGTCTTCGGTGTAACCGCCATCGGGGTCGTTGTATGCATCCTCAGCGATAGCTGCTACGCTTCTGGAGTTTACTGCCTCATCATAATCCGAGTAATAGTACGTTACCTCTTGAGTTTCATCGTCAACTACCTTAACGTACGCTATTGCGGAAAAAGCTCTTTCGTAGTTCAATGTATTGATCTTAACGATAACACCCGTATACTTGTAATATCCGTCTGCTTCGGGGTCGTTAACGTACTTCTCTGCTTCGATTTCGAGATACTTGTCCACGCTACCGAGAGCGTCAACGGTAAACTCACCGTCAACTATGTAATCGGTAGGAGCAATAATGATACCGTGAGTAACCGTCTTGCCTTCTTCCTTGAATGAGTCAAGATACGCCTTACCCATAACAGCCGTAAAACGAAGTCCCGTGGGAGTATCAAGTCTTACTGCCGCGCCGTCAAGAAGCTGTTGTGTAAAGGTGATAGGAGCAAATTCGGCAACTCCCGTAGGAACAATGACATCGCCGTCACGTCTTGTAAAGCCTTCAATCGTGTCACCCGTTATTCCGATAAGGGCATTTTGCGTAACGATTGTTACGTTTACGTCCTCGGAATCGATTTTTCTGTCACCGCCATTGTTGTCGTCACACCACATAACTCCGTCAGATGAGGTAGAGTAACAACCAGTTAACTCCAAATCACCGACATCAGCAAATTTAGAATAATTGTTCGTTCCTGTTCCCGCGTAAATACAATTGACTATTGAGTAGCTAAGATCATCGTGCTCGTAGTAAGAATATCCAATAAATCCGCTGGTACGCGTCGCTGTCGTTTTCGTCGTAGAAACGTCACCTATCATAAGACAGTTTGTTATGGCTATACTGTGAAGTTTTTCGTCGGAAGTACTGTTTCCACTGCCAACAAAGCCTCCAGTGTACTGACCGTCAGTCGATACGATTCCCGCAAAAACGCAATCCGTTATTTCAAGGGAGTGCGTACTGCTTCCACATCCGCCAACAAAACCTCCGGCATACGCTTTCCCATCTTTCGCGTTTTCTACTGTTACGCTCACATCCATAGAAACGTAAACATTTTCTATCTCTGTATTTGCATTCGTGTCACAGCATATCGCGCCTACCCACTGATTTCCGCTAAAGGAAGAATCACGCAAAACAAAGTTTTTAATAGTCTTTGCGCCGCCGGAGCATTCAAACATTCCTGCTTCGCCGGTTGTTTCCATAGTTATACCGGATATGGTCTTACCGTTTCCGTCAAAAGTTCCAGTGAAATTTTTCACCTGTGTGTAGCCGTCCTCAGAGAAATCAAGGTCAGTCTCCAATCTATAGCTACCGTTAGAGCCACCTGCAAAAGTTTCCCAATCCGATACGGATTTAATCAAATATGTGTCTCCATCTTTATCCAAGGTTGCCGCGCCTACGGATATAGGCATTATTGCAAACATTCCTACGAGCATGGACAGTATGAGAGCAATTGAAATCAATTTTTTATTCATTTTGTATGCTACCTTTCAATAATTTTTTGTTTTAAATTAAACTTGCACAAAAGACTATTGTTCAGGCAGCCCTGTGAAAGCCGCCTGAACGGAGTGCGATTTGAAATTATTTATTTTATGAAGGTCTGACTTTTTGGCTAAAGTCGTAAAGGTATTTCAAATCGCTCAGCCGTTTCAAACGGCTTGTATAATACCATCGGGGTGAGCTCATAGGGGGTATGCTCTCACCCCAGACAGTCAATTTTGAAGCGACCTTGTTTTATTCAAGGTCCGCACTCTTTGATGCTCCCTTGTGTAAAGGAAGGCTTGTTGGTGTGTTACTTATAAGTTAAACTTATAAATTAGTCTTCTTTCTTTTTTCCAAGAACTACTGCGCTTCCGATAACGGCTACGAGAGCTACTGCTCCACCGCCGACAACGCTACCGCATCCGCCTTCGTCCTCAACAGTTTCCTCGGTCTCGGGTGCTTTCGTCTCGGGCGCCTTGGTTTCGGGAGCGTCAGTCTCTTCTTCATCGTCAACAACGACGCTCTTTCTCGTCTTGAAGAACTCTGCCTTGTAGGTCGTGTCAGCAGTTACAACCGTAAGTGCGGGACTCCAATTAGAGAAGGTATAATCGTAAGTATCGTCACTTGCCTTGGTAGGTGTCTCACCCTTGTATTCGGGCATTGAACCGCCGTCGTATTCCTCGGTTGCGAGAACTGTTCCGTCCTCGTCGACCCAAGTTATCGTGTACTTCGCAGCGTAAAGCGCAGGAGCAAATTCTGCTACACCGGAAGGAATTATAATGTCTCCATCACGTTCGGTCCAGTTAGCCCATGTAATAGATGTATCTCCAATGAAGAAATCAAGAGTGTTTGATTTTACGCTCTCAATACCTGCGGGTGCTCCCGCATACGCAGAAACCTCAGTAGTTCCGTTGTTCTCCATAAGACCTTTAATATAGTAGCAATCTGCTATGGTATTGGTCTTTTCTCCTGAACTCGTAACAAAGTGTCTAAGTCCACCGCTTGCCGTAGCAACCTTAACCGTTCCTACGGTTATACAGTTCTTGACTACCCACTTTTTGTCTCCCGAGTGGGTACCCATAAACCCAGCAGCATTGTTGCTTGTTTCAGACTCAACGTCTCCCGCATTAAGACAGTCATAAATCTCAACGGGCGCACCGTTACCGCTACCGACAAAGCCGCCGACACGGATATGAACGGCAGATACCTTTCCTGCAAATACACAGTTTCTTATAGTCAAAGTTTTGGTGCTATTTCCCGACAAAAGTCCAACGAAGCCGCCAACGTTCTGGTAGTATCCTCTTACGGTTGCGTGAATATAAACGGAGTCAATAACTGTTCCCTTAACGGTATCCTTTATAAACGCCGCAAGACCGCCTGTCTCTCCGCAATCATTGGTCGTTCCCGTGCTCTCAATATGAGAGGAAACAATTGCAAAATTCTTTATGGTTGCATCATTGACCATTGCAAAGAAGCCCGTTCCGTCAGCACCGTTATACTTAATGTAAAGTCCGGAAATAGTCTTGCCGTTTCCGTCAAAGCTACCCTTGAACGCGTTGCCTACTCCGATAGGAGTCCAAACGTTGCTGGGATACTCAATGCTTGCGTTAAGAGAAATACTATCGGTCAGCTTAAAGTAAGCAGTGTTAGCCGTTCCGTCGTTTACCTTGTCTCTCATGAGCGCAAGCTGAGCGCCGTTAGCTATCAGATAAGGGTCGTTTTCAACTCCGGTTCCGCCTGCAAATGCGGTTGCGGTCGTTCCGTCCCAAAGGTTATAAACACCGTCGGTATTCTTAAGGAGAGGAGTAAACTCTGCCTCGTACGTTACGTTAGCATTAACGATAGATACTTCGGGAGTCCAGCCCTTAAATTCGTAGGTAAATACGTCATCCTCTGCCTTGGTGGGAGTTGTACCCTTGAAGGTAGGAGTAGCGCCGTAATTATAGTTCTCGGTTGCAAGTGTGGTCTCGCCGTTCTTCCACGTTACCGTGTAGGTCTGTGTATACAAAGCGGGAGCCTTGGAAGCAACGCCATCAGGCACCATGATATCGTCTGCGCGCTTGGTAAATCCGTCAATAGTAACGGTAGCGTTCGTTCCCTTAAGAGCCGCTAGGTCAACTAAGGTAACGCCTGTGTTCTGGTCGTCGGTCGTAACCGCAACGCCTGCGTTCTTGTAAAGTCTCTTGTCTTCATTTACGTGAGTGGTATAGCAATTTGTTGCCGTAAAGCTACCTGCGTTTCCGAAGGGATAGGAAATAAATCCTCTGCCTGCATATACGCAATTCGTAGCGGTTATAGAACCGTACGCGTCAGACTTTACGTTGTAGCCTATAAATCCGCTCGCGTCGGTGGCGGTAGTCGTTACAGAACCAAGCATCATGCAATTGGTAAGAACGAAGGTCTTAGCCTGAGTCTCGCTCTTGGTCTGTCCGTTTCCAAGCAAACCGCCAACGTACTTATCAGTTCCGCCATCAACCGTTGCAGCGACTACGCAGTCGGTAAAGGTTATGGTAATGTGTGAGCTTCCCGTACATCCGCCTATAAGTCCGCCAACAACACCTTTTTCGGATCTTACGGTTACGTCGTTATGTACGTAAACGTTTTTAACGGTAGTATCGCCGCAAATACAGCAAGCTATCGAGCCTACCCACTGCTTGCCCTCAAAGGTAGAGCTCTTGATAACGAAATTCTCAAAGGTCGCCGCGCCGTCCAGGCAATAGAACAGACCGCATTCGTCGCCCTCGTTGTTTATGTTTGCGTTCTTGATAACAACGCCGTTACCGTTGAACGAGCCCTTGAATTTCTTAGCGGGCTTAAGGTCTTTACCCGTAAAGTCGAGTTCAGACGCGGTTACGTTGATGTTCGCTTCGCCAACTTCTTTTCCGCTGAGCTGTGTCATCCAATCGTCAACTGACGCGATGGTGATAGTAGTTGCCGCGCCGATGCTGATGGGCATGATAGCAAACATACCGATCATCATACAAGCAACCATGAGTAAGCTAATGATCTTTTTCATGTTGTTCTCCTTTTATAATAAATTATTTGTTTGCGTAGAAATTGTCAAGCAATACGCAGTAATTCTCAAGCTCTCCCATTGCCTTTCCTATATTGGAGGAATAATAGGAAGAGAAGTCAGTGGAGTTTGCAAACGCCAAGAGCTTGAACTGCTCTCTGAAGCCGCCCCAGTTCTTTATGGTCGCAATGTCGGGCGCTACTGTAGAATCAAGAATTACGTTAAGTGTTTCAACGGACTGAGGATCCTGCATATATCTGTAGGTAAGAACCGTCTCAAAGAATGCAGGCGTCAGTGTGTTGACAGACTCTCTGGACATTGCGGAAAGCACAAGTCCGATATCTTCCTTATCGTTGCACATAACGGGAACGGAAATGACCAAGGAGTCGTTGAGAACGCTTACGTACTCGCTATCCTCATCGTAAAGCGGGAACGGAAGCAGAGAGAAGTCGGTAGATGCGTCTGACTTGGTAATACGCTCTGCGAAGATAAGCTCTTCAACGAGGAACAATGCCTTTCCGCTTGTAAACAGTCTGAGCTCTTGAACTGCGTGGTCGTCAAACTGTCCTGCGTTGAAGCAAGCCTTGTCCTTATGAATAACTCCGATTATCTTTTCAAGTATAGTCTGCGCGCGGTCAACGGTCATCTGCCATACGGGATAGCCCTTAGCGTCAAAATCAACTATTCCCTTACCCGCCGAGTAGTAAGCTGCCTTTGCGAAATTCTCGTTTACGACAGCTCCGTTTACGTCTCTGTCACTCCAAGTGTTAGGGTCGCCGTCAACCTGATCGTCCTGAGCTTGAATTGCAAAGCTATGGAACTTTTCAAGCGTCCACTCATTATTCTTTACAAGCTCGTGATAATCCTCGGTAATTCCAACGTTAGCTGACAAGGTTTTGTTTACGAACGTACAATAAGGATAAAAGTCGTCGCTGTAGATAATGTCTCCGCTTGCGAAGTAGCGAGCGTTTGCTACGGAGAGATCCTGCATCAAGCTGTGATTCCACCAAGGCTGGCTCTCGTCGTAATACTTCAGAGTGTTAAAGTCTACAAGTCCGCCCTCCTGCTGAAGCGAAAGCATATTTGAGTTGTTTATCGAGCAGGCAATTGCGGAATAAGTTGACGTGCCGCCCTGATACTCGGTACGAACGGTCTTAGCAACTTCTGAAATAAACTTCATATTCGTGGTTATCTTTACGTTATATGCCGACTGAACGATAGTATTTCTCTCTATTACCGCGCTGTCGATAACGTCACCCGACGTTTCCGCAACCGCTATTTCGTTATGCACGTAGTGTCCGTCCGCGTGCATCTCGGGCCACAGTATAAGTATCTCCTTTCCTCCAAGATTTTTGATTTCAAGCTCGGGAAGTCCTTCCACCGTGGATACGGTGCCGTCAGCACCCAACGTTTGCTCTTCTTCCTCGTTTCCGCCGCACGAGGTGAAGATCAACGTCATTGAGAAAAGTAGTAGCAGTGCCAGCATCGCTGACAGAATTTTGAAAGTTTTTTTCATGTTGTCTCCTTTTCGTTTTTTAATTTATAAAATCTTGATAATCCAAGTTTTATACTTTATAGTATTTATGTGTTCGCTTGAGATAATCAATAAGCATCATGGGCCAATCCGTTTGTATGAGGTCAAAGCCCTTGTCTGCAAGCCAGCCCCAGCCCTTATCCTCGGACTCGGTAAGCGCCGTATCATCGGAATGTCCTGCAGCTATCTGCTTTTCGCAATCGTAGATGATTGAATTTGCCCACATCAGCTTACCGTCCCTATGCACTGAATGGATAAACTCCTCGGAAACTATGGGGTCTTCGTCATCATAAAACAACGCTTCTACGCCAATATAATTTACGTTCCTTTTCATCAGCTCGTTATGACCGTTGAACTGAATCTTCACAACAGGCATATAGCAAAGCTTAGGGGCAAGCTCTTCAAGCACGCGCAATACTTTTTCCGTCGGCGGAGCTTTGACTACTATCTGTTCAAGCATTCCGTGCCTTTTGACGCTCTCGTATATCGCCTCGGGATTGTCCCAGAATTTGTCTACGTTGATAAAGCATCTACCCTTGAAATGCTCCAAAAAATCGTCGAATTTTTCAATACCGAACTGCGTGGGCACGTCGTCTATATTTGTGTAACGAAGCTCGGATACATCTTGCCACGTCATTTTCGGAAGGGATACGTCTTTGCACAAATGAGCAGTTTCCATATCCGGATGGAATATTATCAGTTTACCGTCAGACGTGATATTAACGTCCGTCTCTATCATATCCGCGCCCTGCTTGAGTGCTATTTCATAGGAAGCTATGGTATTACACGGAATATTCCCGCCGAACACGCCTCTGTGCGCCACGACAAGTATTTTTCCTCTTGCCGTCTCGTAAATATTAAAGTTCATACCCACCTCACGCCTTGTACATTGAAAGATACTTTTTGGTGCCCTCGTACATTTCAATGAATAGCGACTTTTTCTGTCCGTCCGTCAAGTCCTTGAGAAGATGGCTCTCACAGAACACCTCAAAGCAGAGCTTAAGGTCGCAGGAGAATGCCGCGTCAACTGCTCTGTCATTCTCGCTGTTGACCTTTTCTACTTTTTGGTATATTGACTCGGGAATCTCGCCCGCCATCACAGGTATAAGACTATCTGCCGAGAACACCGCATTCGTCTCTACTACGCTTCCGAGAGGAAGATTTGATATCTGACCGAGGTTGGGAAGGTTTACGTTGGTAACAAGCTTATCAAGTCCGAGAAGCGCGCGCATCTGATTTACACCCTCTTCTCCGCTATCGTGAAGCTTGAATTGCTCCTCGCCCGAAAGAAACCTTTGACTCTTTTCAAGGCGCTTTACAAGGTCGTTTTTTCGCCACTCTACAGTGGTAAGTCCAAACATCCATTTTTTCACTGTTTCGGGGTCTGTCAGATACTCATCCCTGTCACAAAACTCGGCAAGGTGTCTATCTCCCGCCGCCGCTATGTAGCCAAAACGCTTGAACAAGTCAAATCGTACTCTTGCCGCCGATTTAAAGGAATCGTTTGCCCAATTGGAATGACTGCCTTTCGCAAATCCCGTCTCATAGTATTTGTCAACGAATTTCGTATAAATGTCGAACAAGTCAATATTCTTGTATCTTGCCGTGGTAAACCAAGTAAAATGATTTATACCTACGACGTTTACACAAATTTCCTCTCTCGTCGCTCCCTTGATACCGTGAACATCCTCAAGCGCCTGAGAAAGTAGCTTTTGTGTTCCAAACACCTCGTGACAGCAGCCGAACGCCTTTATTTCGGGAAATTCCTCGTAAAGTGATTTTACGCATATTGCCATTGGGTTTGTGTAGTTTATTACCCAAGCAGATGGACAATATTCTTTAACTGCTCTTGCTATCTCTCTAATCATCGGCACGGTGCGCAGGGCTCTGAAAAAGCCACCCGGTCCCGTCGTGTCTCCAACCGATTGATACACGCCGTATTTTTCGGGAGCATGAACGTCGTATTCCATCTCGTCAAAGGTCGCGGGGAGGATAGATATTATAACGAAATCCGCTTCCGTCAGAGCCTCACCTATAGTTTTCGCAGCGACGTATTTCCAACCGCCGTCTATTTTATTTCCTATTATTTCATTATGCCGCGCGGCTTCGAAGTCTATATCGTAAAGATATACGCTGCCCGACATATCCTCAGCTTTGGCAAGGTCGTTCATAAGCGTCCATGCCCAACCTCGCGACCCGCCTCCGATATATGCTATTTTTATATCCTTGACCTTGTTATTTTCATGTATCACGGACACGCCTCCAATCTTATTATAGTTACATATATATTGTATCATATTTTTTTGCAAAATGCTTTAAAAATATTGTCAACTTTCGCAGCTGAATTATAAAATATTGCCCAATTTTTGACTTTTCCAAAAACCATTTAGAACAATTTGTTTTTAAAGAAAAAATCTGCCAAAAATTTAGGCAGATTTTTCTTTTATTTGAAATATTTAAAATATCCGTATGTAGATTTTATCGGAGTGCAAAAGCCAAAGCTTGCATCGTATTTTGAAATTATTTTCTCCATTTCAACGCGTTGCTTTTTGCTTATAATGCATATAAGCATATAGCTTTCTGCTCCCGAATACATTCCCTTGGCGGGCACTTGAGTACAGCCGTGGTCAAGCTCATTCATTATTTCCTCGGCAAGCTCATTCGGTTGATTTGTTACTATCTCAAATTTAAGCGCCGAGGATGCGCCTTTAAGCATATAATCGCTTATAAAGCCCGATATCAGCGAGCAAAGCACACTGAGAATAACGGGAAGTGCATACCTGCCGTAAACGAAATAGGACATAACGGCAACTCCCGCATTTATAGAAAACAGCACCCATACCGTATTGAAGGCGGGCTTAAAATGATTTATCAGCGCGGCAAGGATATCCGTTCCTCCCGTTGAGCCGCCAAGCCATACGGTTATCGGATATATAACGCCAAAGAATATTCCGTATCCTGCCGCCGCAATAATCGCTTGCTCGGGACTCTCTGCGTGATACTCAATAAAGCTCAGATCAAAGCGTGAAATTATCTCTTGAAAAACAACGGTCATCACGGAAAAGCTGACGATATAGCTTAAGTTTTTAAAGGAATAGCCTCTGTTCAATACAAAGAAAGCTATTATCAGCATGGGAGCGTTCACAAAAATATAGATATATCCCACGCTTATTCCAAGCAAGTGCTGTATCATTGCCGTGAAGCCTTGTATTCCAACGGGAGCAAAATCGTTTGGATATATGAGAGCTATTGAGACAAATGCATCTGCCGCCGCAAGAAAAATCATTATTACGTAAGACAACCACGGACATCTGTTCAAAATTTTTGTTATTTTGCTCATACCGCTCCTTACTGCTTCTGATATATTACGTTGGACATTTTGTATTCGTTAAGAAACCATTCAGCATTTTTGGTAACAGTAAGCGTCGGTGAGCTTCCAAGATTGAAAACAAACGTCATGTTTCCAAAATAATCGTCAATTACCTGTACCTTGAGGACGAATATCGTATCTGACTTCCAAGCCCCCGAGCAATAGCTCCTATAGCCCTTGCCATTCGGCTTACCTATAGTTTCACCCGAATACTGCGGCTCGTCAAGAACACATTCAAGATTTTTGCCGATACCGAACGTGAGCTTTTTTTCCCCTCGCGGCGTATTGTAGGTAAGTGTTCCTTTATCACCGTTAAAATCAAGTCTGAACGAGGATATCTGCGCATTTGCGTCGTTGCAAGCATAGGTTTTTCCGTTTATAGACGAAAGCTTTGCCGAGGCGGTGCTTCCCTCTTGATACGGTATCTCCATATTTTCAAGTGCTTGAGTCATTTTCTCGAAATCCGTTGCGTTCTCAGGCAGAGGCGTATCGGACAAATTCTTTATAATGTGTTCTTCCAACAAGGAATAAATAATTCCCGCGGCTTTACTGTTTCCCTGATTGTCCGCAGTACAAACGAATACGAGGTCTTTTTCGGGAACACAGTACGCGTGCTGATTACCCATACCCATGAAGGCAAAGCCGTACGGATTCATCCATATCTGATATCCGTAGCCGCTACCGTAATACGCGCTTTTCCCCTCTGCCTCCGAAGTCGATATCTGATATGAAGTAGCCGCCTCGACGTAGTCCCTCGGCAGAAGCTGTTTGCCATTATACTCTCCTTTATTCATAACGAGGTTTGCAAACACCGCAAGGTCGCGGGACGTACACATAACGCCCGAGCCGCCCCAAGCGTATCCCTCGGGAGCTTTGACACACCATGAATTTTCCGAAAAGCCAATTTCAAGCAATGCTTTTTCTTTAAGATATTCAAGAAAATCCATTCCCGTCACTCTTTCGACGATAACTCCCAAAATATGCGTAGCGCCCGTATCGTAATTAAACGACGTACCCGGTTGTTTATCGGGAGTACCGTTAAAAAACGCGTCCACCCAATCCGTCTGACCGCCACGGCAGGAGTCCACCGTTATATACGGAGAAGCCATGCGCAACAAATCAACTATTTTTGATTTCGATATTCTCTCGTCGGTGTTCTCATTTACATAGTCCGGAAAATACGTATCTATCGTATCCTCTATGGATATTTTTCCTTCCGCTTCAAGTACTCCGATAGCTATACTCACGAAGCTCTTACTCGTGGAATACATTCTATGAAGGCTGTTTTCGTCAAACGGCTCGGCATAAGCCTCGGCAATTATTTCTCCGTGTCTCATTACGAGCATACTGTGCATAGACAGCCCTTCTTTTTTGTATCCCTCCAACATTTTCGTTATATCGGCTGAGGATATTCCCATCTTTTCAGGTGTTAAAATCATTTCCAATTCTCCTTCTGTTTCTGTTGTAGTTGTATCATCAGTTTCACTTTCTCCATTATCTGTGCAGGAAAAAAGAAAAACAAGATTTGTTAATATCAATATAAATGCAAGCGCAACAGTTAATTTTTTCATTTTCAATCACCTCAATTATATTATTTTGTCCTTAAAATCAGCATCTCAGTGCTTACGTACAACAAGAATTTTTATGAAATTTCAATTTTATATTGCAATATTTTTTAATTCGTTGTATAATATACTAAACACTAAAATCATCAAATCGGAGGCACGTATGCAAAAAATTTCATATGTAAAAACCAACAGCTTTTACATTGAGAGATATACATTAAAAAAACCGCAGGCAAATATGCACTATCATCACGCCTACGAGCTTTATTATATAATCGAAGGCGAACGCGAATATTTCATTGGCGATACATTTTTCAAGGTCAACAAGGGTGATCTCGTATGGGTTCCCGCAAATATGCTCCACCGCACCGACGGCAAAGGCGCTACGAGGATACTTTTGTATTTCAAGCCTGAATTCATCAATAAGTATTTCCAACAACCGATGTTAAAAAAGCTTTTAAAGCAAGAGCCTTTCATCTTTCGTGCAGATGCCGCCAATGACAAGCAGTTGAACGTTTTTATAAACAGATTGCTCTTGGAATATAACAAGCATGAAAAAGCGTCGGATAAGGCAGACGAAACGTTGCTTGCAGGATATTTGTTTCAAATTCTCTTTCTGATATATACCGCCGAAAACAACTACGTTCCAAATATACCCGAGGACAACCGTACTTCTCAGATAATAAAGTATATAAACGAAAATTACGCTCATATATCATGCATGGAAGAGATAGCGGATAAATTTTTTATCTCGAAGTTCTATTTGTGCCGTATTTTCAAGGAAAGCATAGGTGTTTCCTTTATATCGTATCTTAACACCATACGAATCAAGGCGGCGTGCGAGCTTTTAAAAACCGAGGACCTGTTTCTTTCGGAAATAGCCATACGCTGTGGCTTTAATTCAACCCCGTATTTTTGCAAGGTGTTTAAAGATGAAAAGGGAGTTTCGCCAAGCGAATATCGAAATTCCGCAAAATAATCATATCAAATATTCATCCGAGTCATCGGGCGTTATTACCTCAAAGGGATAACGCCCCTTTATATTTTCTATGTCGGTATATCTTGCGGGCTTCGCGTGAATAAAGAAAACTCGCTTTGCGTTACAGATATCAAGATACGGCGAAAGCTCATCCATAGTAAAATGCGCAAGCTCACAAACGAATCCGTCTATATTATCGCTTATCACAGACGGTACGTCGTGCTTTCTCAATCCGTGAGAAAAATCCCCACCGAAAAGAACTCTCTTGTCCCCCTCGGTGACAAGTATCGCGTACGAGTTTTTCATA
>JAFTXE010000100.1 GCA_017461745.1 Clostridia bacterium
GTCGCTTTTCGAGAAAAGCTCCGCAAAAGCTTTCTTGCCGGGTTGTAGCCCGACTAGGCTATTCTTGGAATTATATATGTTTAAGCGGGCTACAACCCAGCAAGGAAGTTTTTTGCCAAGCTTTTTTTCAAAAAAGCGGAAATCGCGTCCCCCCGCGTCCCCATATCCCCGATAAATCATAATTCAACGCACCTTGTTCGCACTCACCTTGTCATTACTACTGTGGCATCTCTTTATACGCGAAAAAAGTAAACATAGCACGGGGCTACCTCAAAATTACATTTGAGGCAGCCCCGTATATTAACAATTCAATTTCAAGGTAAAGTAACAAATCTTGCAGAGGTTATAACGACGTTTTTGAGTGGCTTATCGCTATCGTTAGTATTTACCTTAGCTATTTTATCAACGGCTTCCATACCGTAGACAACGAAGCCGAAGGTTGCGTAATCGCCGTCAAGCTGCTTTACGCCAGAGGTCTTATGGCAGATATAGAACTGCGAGGACGCGGAATCCATGCTTATGGAATTTCTCGCCATTGCGACGACGCCGCGGACGTGCGCGAGATTATTTTCAAATCCGTTATTGGCAAATTCGCCGCGTATCGTCTCGGACGAGCCGCCCGTTCCGTTGCCTTCGGGGTCTCCGCCCTGAATCATAAAGTTCTGAATTACACGGTGGAAAATAAGTCCGTCGTAAAACTTCTCGGAAACGAGCTTTTTAAAATTTACCACGGTTGCGGGAGCAACGTCGGGGAAAAGACGAATAAGTATCTGTCCGTAGCCCTCGACCGTGAGAAGCACGTAATCCGTAGCCTCGTCGGACACGTTCACTCCGTCAAGGCTCTCAATAGTCGAAAGGTCTATTTCGTCAGCCTTTGGCGCAATTCTCGTGTCTTCCTCGGTGGTATCCGCCGTTTCCTCTTCCTTACAGGAAACGAGGACAAACGCGCACATAATAAGCGCTAAAATCAAGCAAATTATTCTTTTCATTTACAAATCTCCATTATTTCTGCATATTTTCCATTATGGCTCTTACAATAATTTTTTCCGCTTCTTCAATACTTGGCGCTTCAACGCTACAGCCTGCGGCGCGTACGTGACCGCCACCGCCGAATTTGCGGCAGACCTCGGATACGTCAAAGTCCACGGACGAGCGCATAGAAACTCTGAAAAACGGCTTCGGCTCGCTCTGTCTTACGGAGAAAGCGACTTCAACACCGCCAATTGAGCGCGGAATATCAATAACCGTTTCAAGATGCTCCTCACGAAGCCCAAGGGACAGCATGGACGAATACGGAATAGTTACCGACGCTATTCTACCGTCGCAGTGCGTCTTAAGTCTTCTCGCCGCCTCGCCCTCGGCGCTCATCTGCTTGGGCGTTTTCGAGGAAAACAGTCGGTGATTAACGTCAGCGCTGTCCGCTCCAGCCTCCAAAAGCTCTGCGGCAATTCGGTGCGTCGTCGGAGTGACGTTAGCAAATCTGAAGCCACCCGTATCCGAGCTGATTGCAGCGTAAACGCAGTTGATAACTCTCGGGGGTATTGCGGGTATGCTTCCGTCAGCCAAAAGCTTTTTAGCTACGGCGTATATAATCTCTCCCGTAGCCGACGCCGTTGCGTCAATATAATAATCGGCGTAGACCGTTCCCGTACCGTGATGGTCTATCATAAGGTCTATGTCCTTATGAAGTCTGTCGAACATTGCTCCGAGCTGAGAAGGCGACGCGGAATCCACGCTGATAACCCTTTCATGACCAAAGCCCATGTCCTCGTCAACGACGACACTTCCCTGCGCGTCGTCGGAAAGGAACTTAAGCCTCTCAGGCACTTCCTCGGCGCAAGCGCACATGACGGTAATACCCATAAGCTTGAGCAGCTCTCTGAGGGCAAAAGCCGAGCCGACGGCATCGGCGTCCGAGCGGACGTGATAGATAATGAGCGTTTTTTTATTTTCGCGCAGACGGTCACAAAGCGCGTCAAGAGAAAGCTTTTCAAACGTCTGCATCGTCCGTGTCTCCGTCGTCTTCCGATATTTCTATTCCGCTGAGCAGCTTTGAAATATGAGCGCCGTGCGCTATTGAGTGGTCCTCGTAGAAGCTGAGCTCAGGGGTCATGCGCAGATTAAGTCTTTGGGCAAGCTCTCTGCGGATATAGCCCGCTGAGGACTTAAGTCCCTTGGCGACCTCCTTCTTATCCCCCATCATTGCGGAATAATATACCTTAGCGTATTTAAGGTCCCCCGTCGCCTCAACGGCGGTTATGCTGATAAAAGCATCCTTAACACGAGGGTCCTTGACCTCTCTGAGTATATAGGAAAGCTCCTTCTGCATTTCGTCGTTTATTCTGCCTCTTCTGTAATTTGCCATATGATCCTCACTTGTGTTGTTAATTGCTGTTATTAAATTATTATAACACTTTTCTTGAAATAAATCAAGTGAATAACGATATTTTGTTATTTTAGTTAGGTGTATAAAATTTCTTTACCCGCATGATGCTTCAAATTATGATTTGCAGGATAGATTTTTATTTTTTACGGTTTCACACTATCTTCCCCTCAGCGTGTCATCCTGAGCGGAGTCACAACACGCGGATTATATTGAAGCGAATTAACAATATCTTGTGACGCAGTCGAACTTTCCGTGAGGAGAGGTATGCCGAACCGAGCGGAAAGCAACGAGCAACGCGAGGCAGGGATCTACTAACGGCTTTCGATAACCTTTTTTTCGCAAATGTTACTTTTATATTGCTGAGGGAATGTAAGTTTTAAGCACAAAAGGGATAGCAATAAATCGAAGTAGATCCCTTCCTCACTCCGCTTGCACTCCGTTCGTCGCTTTTTGCTCGACTCGTTCCTCGTCTCCCAAAAAGTTCGACTACGTCACAATATATCGTTCATTCGCTTCAATAAAATATGCGCGTTGTGACTCCGCTCAGGATGACACGCTGAGGTGAAGATAGTGCAAAGTCATAATAAATTATCTCCCAAATAAATCATAATTTATCTATGAGAAAGTAAAACTGCGTAGGGGCGCACGCCGCCTATGGCGGCTACCCTCATCACAGGGGAAACTGGCAAATGGGGAGCTGCTCTTGCGACCCATTTGACTGATGAGTGTAGCCGACGAAGTCGGCGTGCTCCTTGTCACAAGTCTTACTTTCTTTCCGAAATTGCTTTACTTTTTAGCGTCTATATGCTATAATTATAAAAAAGCAAGGAGGCATTTATATGCTCGCGTACGTAGTATTGGCATTTATAGGAATTTTAATTTCAATTCTAGGCATTGTAAATATGACGGGAAATATATCGTCGCTCCACTGGTATCATAGGCAGAGGGTCACCGAGGAGAACAGAAAGCCATTCGGCAGATTGGTTGGCAGCGGAACGCTTATAATAGGTATCTCAATGCTGATTGCCGCCGTTATTATAGCTATTGGTGAGCTTGCCGCAATTCCCGTACTCGTCGGTATCGGCACGGGAGTGGTCGTTGTGGGCGCTGTCGCAGGAATAGCCGTCAGCTTTTACGCAATGATAAAATATAATAAAGGTATATTCTGACTCAAAAATCATATAGGGGACGCTTTTCAGCATCCCCTATATATTTTTCTGTTAAAAATCCAAGGCTGTCGTGGCTATAGTATCTACTCCGAAAAGTATCAGGACCTCGTCGAATTTTTCGGGATCAAGCTCATCCGCGCGCACATCGGAATAACGCGGGTCGTACACCGTAAGGTCAAAATGACGCGCAAGCAGAGGAATTATCGCGTTAGCGAAGCTGTCCTTTATAAGAAGCAGCGACGGCTTATCCCGCGACCCATCACTTACGCGCGCTATCCCGTGGTTTCCGCCGAGAAACACCCCGTACTTATCCTTATTTTCAAGACAATTAAAGCAATACAGCGCTTGCGTCTCGCAACCCATATCCTCACATTTTACGCAAAAATCCGCGTCTCCATCGTATCTGTAAAGGCTGACGGTATCGGCGCTCTTTGACAAAAGTCCCGATTTTGAGTATATCGTCCCCAAAAAGCCGTCGCTCACCTCAGTCACGGTGAAATCCGATTTTTCGTAAGGCTTATACCCCAGGGCGCTCACAACGTAGCGGTACAGAGAGAACGCGCCGTCGGCGTCAAGATGGTGGTCGGTTTTGTAATATACCTCCTCCCCCTTCTCTGCCCCTGCCTTAAGCTCACCGAGAAGCGCTTCGTCAAAAAGCCCTTCCCTCTCAAGTAAGTCAAGCGCCGACCGAGCGCTCTCACTATTGGCAAGGACGTCAACGCTTCTTGGGACGCAGACGGTATTGGCGCTTGGGTATTCGCTAATAAAATTCTTGATCTTCCCCGCGTTTTTTCGCAGTATCGCGTCGCTCTTATATTCACATCTGTCGATAAGCGCACCGCCCTCAGAAAATATCACCCCGTTGTTCTGTTCTCTCCCCAAAGCCAGCTCGCACATTGCCTTGGCGCGTATCATCTGCGTGCGGAAGGGTATCCTGTCGGAATAAAAGTCGGAAATTCCACCAAAATATCTTCCGTCCCAAAACGACGAAGGCGTAAAGTGCGGAATATCCGCAAGCGCTCTGTTTTCCTGCTCGGAAAAATCCTCGTGGGGCAAGACGAACACCAATACGCCGACGACGGACAAAAGCAGCAGACATATGCAAATAAATATCAAATTTACCGTAAATATTGATTTATTATATCTTTTTACCATAAAAAATAAATTCGGACGGATAGACCGCAGCTTAAACGTAAGTTGCGGCTTCCGTCCGATAATAATATCACTCGCCGTGTGACGCGTCGATACCGAGAGACTCCAATGCTTTTTCATCGAAGTACTCCAAGGGGTCAACAGACAGGTCGCTGACTGTCATTTCAAAGTGCAGGTGCGGCTCTTCCGCAACCTCTACCATAGCGCTCTCTCCTACGGAAGCAATGAGCTGACCCGAGCGAACGGACACTCCCTCGGCAATGCCGTCGGGAAGCGTTTCGGCTAAATTCTTATAGATGGTGTAGCAGTCTCCGCCGTGCTTTACCGCAATACAATAGCCCATGAGAGTGTCCTCCCATATCTTGTCTATCTTTCCGTCTGCCGCCGCGTATACGGGCGCGGACTCCTCGGTAATAATATCAACACCGATGTGAACTCTGTAATCGTTCATTGTGTTAGAGAATACCTGAAGGGTGGGGTCGTGCTCCTTATAGAGCGCGCCGCTTACGGGAAGCACGAAAGAGGGGAGCTTGTCCTCAACGGACACGGATGGTGGGGTATTGGGCTTTACGGTTGGAGCGTCGTTCTCCGTGTCTGCGGGGCTCTGCGTTTCGGGCGGTTTCGTGTCGTCGGGCGTCTGAGTAACGGGCGCTTTGGTCTCGGGGGTGTCTATCTCGTCCTTCTTCGCGCGGTTACCCGCTATCGCTACTGCCGTTATTACAACGGTAGCGGCGACCAGAAGAGATACGGCGATAACTGCGGAGCGGTTTACCTTTAGATTTTTGAGTCTTTCCTTTAAACTCGGTTTGTTGTTAAATTCTTCGGACATACTATATCTCCTTTGATGTTTTTTGGGGCTGTGCCACAATTTGCGGTTGCTTTCTGTGTGAACCGTAAATTTATAATTTGTCGAGGGATGCGAGGATGCGATTTCCGCTTTTTTGAAAAAAAGCTTGGCAAAAAACTTCCTTGCAGGGTTGTAGCCCTTAAAGCTATTCTTAGATTTATAATTGTTATAAAGGGCTACAACCCTGCAAGAAAGCTTTTGCGGAGCTTTTCTCGAA
>JAFTXE010000101.1 GCA_017461745.1 Clostridia bacterium
AAAAGCTTTCTTGCAGGGTTGTAGCCCGACGAAGCTATTCTTGGAATTATATATGTTTAATCGGGCTACAACCCTGCAAGGAAGTTTTTTGCCAAGCTTTTTTTCAAAAAAGCGGAAATCGCGTCCCCCCGCGTCCCCTATAAAACACAAGCGCTGAGCAATTACCCACCTGGGCGGTAATTAATTCAAGTGTTGCTATAATTATACCATGTCATGCACGATATGTCAATCGCAACGAAAAACATTTTTATTCGTCAATATGCAGATTTTTATATATACTCTGCACAACGGACTTCTGCACAAATATATTGACATCGCCGCTTTTTTGTGCTACAATTATTTACATATAAATTGCGGAGGCAAAATATGAAGAAAAACATCAGAAAAAAGCTTATATTCTTCTCCGTGATATTCGCTTGCGTTCTCGTTTTCGCTATATTATTCGTAGCCTTGATAAACGCTTTCGTCATGCTCTCGGTTGACGAGGATATCTTCTCTCCCGAGGACTTCGCCGCCACGGACTCCTACGACTGCATTCTCGTGCTTGGCGCGGGCGTGCGCGACGGCAGACCTACGGATATGCTGAGGGACAGACTTGACACCGCCGTGGAGCTTTATTTCAGCGGCGTTGCCAAAAAGCTGCTCGTGAGCGGCGACCACGGCAGCGACGACTACGACGAGGTCAACGTCATGAAGGACTACGCCGTTGAAAAGGGCGTTCCCTCTGAGGATATCTTCATGGACCATTCGGGCTTTTCCACGTACGAAAGTATTTACCGCGCGGACGCCGTATTCGGCGTTAAAAGCTGTATTATAGTCACGCAGAAATACCACCTCTTTCGCGCCCTGTACGCCGCGGAGCAGTTTGGTATGAGGGCTGTGGGCGTTTCTGCCGACGTCCGAGAATACAGCGGAGCTTTCTATCGCGAGACAAGGGAGACGCTTGCGAGAGTTCAGGACTTTTTCGAGTGCTTATTCAAGCCCCTTCCCACATGCCTTGGCGACCCCGTTGACATAGGCGGCGACGGGAATATTACCAACGACAAATAAACTTTTTACGGAGATACTTCTATGAACATTCTTATTACGGGCGGAAGCCGAGGAATAGGACGCGCGTGCGTTGAACGCTTTGCCGCCGACGGTCATTCCGTTACCTTCCTTTACGCCAAGGACGACGCGGCGGCAGCCGAGGTACAGAGTGCCACGGGCGCGACTGCGCTCAAATGCGATATATCAAGCTCCGACGAGGTCCTCACGGCTATAAAAAGCATTGAAAGCGTTGACGTGCTGATAAACAACGCGGGCATTTGCGGCTTTTGCCTTTTCGACGCCATTACCGACGGGCAATGGAAGCAGATGATAGACGTCAACCTCTCGGGCGCTTTTTACGTCAGCCGAGAGGTCGCAAAGAAGATGATAGCCGCAAAAAGCGGCAGAATTATAAACGTTGGCTCGATGTGGGGCAAGGTAGGTGCTGCTTGCGAGGTGCATTACTCCGCCGCAAAGGCAGGCTTGCGCGGTATGACCTTGGCTCTTGCAAAGGAGTTAGGCCCTTCGGGTATTACGGTCAACTGCATTGAGCCCGGGGTCATAGACACGGACATGAACTCCGCTCTCTCCGAGGACGATCTTAGTGCGCTCGCCGAGGACACGCCGCTTGGCAGAATAGGTAAGCCCAGCGAGGTCGCCGAGCTTGCTTACTTCCTCGCCTCCGACAAGGCGTCATTTATCACGGGACAGATCATCGGTATCGACGGTGGCTTTGCGATATAAGCCGCCGTTTTTCTTTGTGTTGATAGCGATAAAAATCACCGACGGCGCAAGCATCATGCCGAGAAATCCGAAGGCTTTGTAGCCCACAAGCATGGCTATCATAGCGCCGAGCGGATGTATTCCCATGCTCTCCCCCACTATCCTCGGCTCTATTATCTGCCTTACGACAGTGACGGCGGCGTAAAGCACGAGAAGTCCAACGCCCTTAGCCGTCTCGCCCGCAAGCAGACTGATTATCCCCCACGGAATAAGTATCAGCCCCGCGCCGAACACGGGAAGTATATCGACGGCGGCGACGGCAAGCGCGCCAAGGCAGGCGTAGGACGGACAGATAATAAGAAGTCCCACGAATATCTCGCAAAAGGTTATCACGAAAATAACGGCGTACGCCTTGGCAAGCTTCGCAAGTGCGCTGACCGCGCCCGACCTTATTCTTCGGGCAAGCTGACGAGCGCTTTCGGGTAGCAGAGAGGAAAACGCTTGGCAGACTCCGTCAAAATCCACGCTCATGTAGTAGACGGCTACCACGCTGACCACGCCGCTTATGAGCGCCGAGGGCGTTGCGCGCGCCACCCGTCCGAGTATATCTCCAACGGTGTTCCCGAGTGAGCCGAGTATTCTCAGCGTCCACTCACCAAGCTCGTTTTCCGCTTGGATAGCACCGTCGGAAAGCGCGCTCAGCACGGGGATCTTTTCAAGAAATCCAAAGTAATTTCCAAGTGAAGTAGCCTCGCCCCCCGATACGCTTGCGATTATTGCGGATATTTCACGGAGCAGATGTCTGCAAACGTAAAACACGCCAAAGCCCAAGCCGAGCACGAGCGCGCTGACTATAATAAAAGCTAAAAATCCCACGGGTATTCCCGTAACCGAGGATATTCTTTTGGCTATGCCCGACACCGTCCACGCAATAAAAAACGCCGCGGCAAACGGCAAAATTACCGACGCAAAGCTCTTGAGCGCTAAGGTAACCCCTGCCACCGCAATACATACGCAAAAAATCTTCGCCGCGCGCTCCTGCCATTCCGTGCTTCCATTTTCTTTTTCCTTCATGCTATCCCCCCTTTTTGCAATTGTATGGCGCAGATGGAGAGATTATGAGAAGGTTAGATTTGATATGTTTTTTTCGTCAGAAACTTTCTTGAAAGAAAGTTTCCGACACCTGGGGAGAACTTGTGAAAAATAAATATTATGGTTGATAGAATATAGTGCTGTGCGTAATTGGAAGTACGCATTTTTATAAGGTGGAAACCCGCAAACGCTGCTGCGGAGCTTCCGTTTTCATCAAAGCGTATCGGTAACCAAACGTAATCCGCCTCCGAGGTGTTTTCGTCGGAAAATAGTCTGCTCTGCTTCCACTCGAATTCCCTTTTGCCGTTGGGCGAATATCTGTCGTAGAATACCGCCTCCATGTCGGGCAGGTCCTTCCCAAGTCATATACACGTTTTTCTCGGTTGTTCTATTGAAATTTCAAAACTTTCTTCATTTTCTAAAATATTTTTTACTTCTACCTTTTGCAATCCGAGCAGTTTTTCTGTATGATATGAATTGAGCATATCTGAAACCTCCGATAATGTTTGGTTTGGTCACTTAACATTTTATCAGATTTTTTTCAGATATGCTCTTCTTTTTTGCTTTTTTTACTTTTTCTTTGTGTGATATCCCTTTTTCACGCAAGTGCCTTACATAACTTTCGCATCAAATAATACTTTTTACGCTTTTCTCAAGCTCACGGTAATCGTCCACACATATAAATCCGAAATCGGAGCTATAAACGGATTCG
>JAFTXE010000102.1 GCA_017461745.1 Clostridia bacterium
AGTGCTTATTTTTAACACAAATTCCATAATACTTTTTTATCTTTTTCTCTGCTGCTTTGAAATGAGCTATGACAGTTTTTCCCGTCACTCCCATTCTTCGTCCGATTTCATTGAAAGAAAAATTGTCAACGTGTCGAGCGATAATAAAATTTCTTTGTTTTAACACCAAATATACCACAAACTTTCTCACATATCCAGCACTTTTGCGAAGAGTTATCAATTTGTTATCATTTGCAAAGAATAATAAAAAGGCGACACAATAGGCGCCATCACAAAGGCTTATTTTACTTGGCTTCAAGGTGAATTTTTGAAAATTTGGCGCCTGATTTGGCGCCACTCACTCAAAAAAGGCGCCAAAAGGTTTTGTGACGCTAAATTCTTACACCCCTTGAAAACACTCGCATCCTCGGTCGGCGTTGCCGTCCGATGTAGTTCGGGCTGGCGGCAAAGGCGCCAGCCCTTTCTCCTGCTTGAAATTCGAAGCAGTATTTTTAGCCTTATGGCCCATAATTCAACTATGAAATCCGCTTATATTAGTGCTTATTTTTAACACAAATTCCATAATACTTTTTTATCTTTTTCTCTGCTGCTTTGAAATGAGCTATGACAGTTTTTCCCGTCACTCCCATTCTTCGTCCGATTTCATTGAAAGACAAATTGTCAACGTGTCGAGCGATAATAACATTTCGTTGTTTATCGGTCAATGTAGAAAGAGCTTTTATCATTTTTAGAATATTTTCTATTCTTACTCCATGCTGTGATAGATCACTATCTTGATCCTCGATAAAATGTCCTTGCTCGAATAAATGCTCTAACGAAGTATATCTTCTTGTTTCTTTTAGTTGTATCAAGTCTTCCTTATGTTTTTCCAGTATATAAAAATGTATTATTTGCGAATCATTGGATTCTTCTAATGCTTTTGCTGTTTTGTCATCAAGCCATACAGATATTTTCTTTTGATCACCCTTTTTATTTTCTACGAACGTAGTATATTTTTTCATTATTCCTCCTGATTTTTGAAATTCTTGATGTTCAAAAATCAGAAGGCGGCGCGCGGATAGGAGTTATTTTACATTTTCCAAAAAGCGAAAAGCACACTTGTTATCCCCCCCATATTTGAGTGTTATAACAAGTGCCTTGTAAGAAATATTAAATTGTTTTTTGGAGATTAGTCCAATTACTTAGCAAACAAATCATAGTACATCCAAAGTACAGAATATCTATCCTTTAGGTCCTTTGCGTAGAGATACGCGTCCTTTATCTTGTCCTCTCCGTAAAATTCTTTAAAGCTATCGTACGATAAGCCTACTCTTTCAGTAAGCTCTCTCATCTGCTCCGACGTAGGACACTCAGCCAAAAGCTTTCTTATTTCCTGCCATTTTTCACGATATATCTTCACTCTGTCAACGTTATACCAACCAAGCTTATTCTGAAGTGCAAGCACCTCTTCGGCAAGCTTTCCATAAACTCTGCGTATATTTGCTTCATACAACTCTTTATTAAAGTTATACTCATATTCTGATATATTCTCTATACTCGCAAGTTCTTCTCTTATCTTTGCCGTTTCTATAGCAGAATAGCACACGTCTATTCCGTGAGGCAAATAGTCTTCTCCTCTTACAATACCCACTATCTCAAAGTAATGCGAAAAATGATGCTCACTTCCTGATGCGGGACGGGAGTTACCTACATACGCCATCAATATTCCAACTGCAACGAGAGCTTCCATAAGAGCGCAGATAGCATCCGTATCACGCTTATTAAGACCGTCCGCAAGGCGTACGGTCTTCTCCACTGCCTCGTAGGTAGCATTTATTACGAATTCGCAAAGATACTCACCGTTTACAAGATTTGCAAGCTTCCAATCGTTAAGGCAAGAATATTTACCGATAATATCTCCGTAGCCTGCCTGTATCATATCAAACGGAGCATTTTTAAGTATATCAACGTCACCGATAATTGCCTTCGGCACGTCTGCATTGGTGGTTATCTTCATTCCGTCGAGAATGAGAGCAGCGCCTTTAGATGCATATCCGTCCATCGAGGGAGCGGTTGCCACTATATAATATCTGAGTCCCGCATTGTAGCTTACGTGCTTACAAAGGTCGTTAATAACTCCTGAGCCTATTCCTATAATAAGCTCTGTTTTATCGGTAAGCTTTGCTTCTATTGCCGCCAACGCCTGCTCATTGGGAACAAGTACAGAGGTCGTATTAAAAATATGGATATTCTCTATCTTGTCACCGATCATACTCTGAACCTGTTTTCCTCCAACCGCAAATGTGTTGGTATCGGCAACCAATAATATATTATTGTAATCCGCGCAAAGCTCTTTCAAAGATTCGCACGCATTTTTTCCAATAACCACGCTATCTATCGCACACTTGTGCGACTTTCCGCAGGTACAATCTTCTCTGCCGATAAGTAATTCCTTTATAGTCATGCCTTACTCCAATCTCGTATATAATATCAATTAAAAACCTTATTCCAATCCTGCATAAACTTAGCTATACCCGCGTCAGTCAATGGGTGGATTAACTCATTGGAACACGAATTAAAAGAGCATATACACGTAAATATTACCAAAAACAAAATATAGATTTTTTTAATTCAGCATCCATTAATTCGTCATTACAATATTTTTCAAAGGCAATGCCACTATACCCACACCGGAGCAGACCACCCATGACACAAGCTTCCCGCTCCACCAAAATCTTCCGTACCCTTTTCTGTCTTCCCAAAAGAAGTATCACCTTTTTATAACATTTTTAACCAACGGGAATCAACATCTTTGTGAACGTAATCTTTCATGTTCATATTACTGTATGTCCGCCGTAAAGAACCGACTGATACATTGCGTACACATCGGAGGTAAATTGAGGCACGTATGTGCAGAGGCTTGCGGGAGCATGGAGATTGAGCTGTGATGGGAAGAAATATATCTCGGGCTTTCCGTCCGCTTCAACTCTTTTGGCGTGCTCGTCTCTGTAGTAGATATGGTGAGACAGAGGTCCCGCGTTAACGAAAAACTTAGAGAACATAGGTCACTTACGTTAATTGTAGCATATCTCTCTCAAAAAAGTCAAGGTTTTAATAAGATATTAGGATGAGAACAATTACTCAATGGAATTCAATTTATCCCATTTATCCTCACTATCTGTATCTGTTCCAAAGCCTTTTTGAGTATCTGAGGACTCAGGCTCGGTGGTGTCTCCCTCGGTGTCCGTTTGATTCGAGGTAGGCACGTCAGCTTGCTCTGTATCGGTCTCCGTCGAAATTGATTCATTGCTCTCAGAGGCACACGCCGCAAGGCTTATCAACAGTAATACTGCCAATAATGTTATCCATATTCTTTTCATATCTGTACTCCCTTCGCTTGTTGTAGTTCGTTTTAGTTTATTCAATGCTGTTCAAAGCGGTATAAATGGATGCTCCGCATCATTACCTCTCTTATAACGTATCGCTATGGTGCTATACGTACTTTCCTGCTTGTTTAGCAAATCATGTGAGAAATATACCGTACCGTCGCCAACGGCGGCGATACCCGTCTGTCCGTATGGGAAGGTATATCCCAAAACTCCCTCGGCAATACCACCGAGTCCTCCGTCCCTATGGAAAAGCACCTCTCCCATTTCCGTCCCCCTTCCCTTTAAGGCTTGCAGCTCTGGCGACCTTGCGCCGTCGATAATAAACATTGGGAATGGGGTAAAGTTCTGCTTTTTTCCTCGGTATACCGCCACTATCCACTCACGAGTGGAAGCGTCGTACTCAAGATTCTGTACGCCGTAGACAGTGTTTCCCGTATACAGAAAATATTTTTTCTCAAAGCCTTGCGGTCCCGAATGGTGAGGCGTCGCTTGATTGAGCGGCAAGGCGTATTGGTCAAATGCGGAGATATCGTATTGCAGAATAACCTGATAATCGTTATCCTCTCTCTCGGTATCACTGTATACGCCGTAACACACCATCAGCTTTTTCTCGGAATCAAGGGCTGCTCCGAACACAGGACCGAATCCAAGTCCGTCAATTCCGCTACAGCCGTATCGATGCGATTTTCCGCTCACCTCGTCGGTATCCTTATAGTCCTTTACCACGTCAGCAAGATACACCGCAGTCATAACTCCGTCGCCCTCTGCGTCCATGCTCATTCTGTCTATTTTGTCTACATCAAAGGCTACCAGATAAAACGCATCCTCAGCCGAGGGGTCCCAGCCAGTGCGCTTTATTATTCCCGCGCCTATGGCGTCGTGCTTTTGCTCAAGAGAGCCGTAAAGCACACCGTTGTCCGAATTAAAGGTGATACAGCCGAGATGCCCCGCAAGTCCTGTTACGCTCCCTAAAGGAACACCGTCAAGGTCGGTTTTAAGCAGCATAGTGGTAAAGGAATAATAAACGTACCCCTTCTGCGTATCCACCGCGATTCCTTGGACGTGTCCCTCTCAGAAATAACCGCTGAATATTTTATTCGGTAGCTTTTTCATGAATTGCTTCCAAAATATTCGCTGTAGGAATATGCGTCTCCCTCACCCTCGTTTGAGAAGGTCAGTGTCTTCGATGCGTTCATGATATCCTCCGCGCAAAGCTTGAGCATAAGCGCGCTTGGAGATACGTATTTTTCTTTCATAGTCTTTCTCCTTTATATTTACTCTGCGGCGGGATCTACCGTAAAGGTAACTGCCGCTCCGCTGACCTTACTTCCGTCAGAGGTAATTATCCACGGGGTAATCTCCACCGTAGCCTTGCCGTCCGCGACCTTCAAGCCCTCAAGGACGGGAAGAACTACGTAATCGTCACCGAATTCACTTGCCGCATGGGTCTTTGCTCCAAACTCGGACTTTATCGATGTATAAAGCGTCCAGCAGCTTACGCTGTCAAGTGCTGCTCCGTTCAGCTTTATATCAAAGCCTATCTCCTTGCAGTGACTGTAACCGTCCATAGCCGCGACCACACGCACGTCATACTCCGTCGTGGTTGCCTCGATCTTTGTGGTCTGGTAAGCCTTGAGTATCGGCATTATAACCGTTCTTACGTCGGGCTGCAGCACGTTTGCCGCATTTGCGGTATAGAGGTTCTTCGAGCCGATTATCTTATAGCCCGCAAAGTCAATCTTTCCTTTTGTAAAGCCCGCAAGAATTGTCGCCGCGTCGTAGGAGTTACCCAAATCTATGTCGTTGGTAAGCGCGTAATATTTCTCCTCGTTATTCTGGAGCGTCAGAAAATCAAGAACCGAGGACACGGCAACGGCGCCCGCTCTACCCTGCGTATCGTCAAAACCGTAGGATGCGAGGTTATATATCTTGTTGTCGGTGTGAACGACGCTCATATCTCCGTTATTTTTGCAATCGGTCATTGAAAACGCCTTTATAAAATCGGTCTTTTTTCTTGCGATACCTATAATGCCTGCCGCACGATAATAAGCGTCCAATTTACCGTTGTTAACACAATTGATAAAGGCGACCTTGCCATTATCCTGCATAATTCCCATAATACCCGACGCGCAGGTAACGTCGTCACTCGCCTCAGTTCCGCGAACTCTGATGCTTGCGTTGTTTACAGTGTCACGCACGGTTATATTGCCCGTAGCCACGTTGGTAAAATACAGAACACCGCAGGCATATCCATATTTTGAGCCCGTAGTGACGTCTATCGTTCCGTTTACAGTGCAATCCGCAATGGTTATAGTTCCAAGCACCGCGCCCGCAATTCCCGACACGGTACGAACGGGGCTTCCGTTGACCTTGTCCTTGATTTGCGCGTCTATATTAACGGTAACGTTTTCTATGCGTACGTCAGTTCCCGCATTGGTAACACCGCCCACAATAGCGGCAACATTGGAGTTGCCCGTACAGGTAAGGTCATTGGTATTGTTATTAAAGGTAACATTCACCGTCATATTCTTAACGGTAGCCCTGCCTATGCATTGCTTGAATATAGCGGATGAGCCCGATTTAGGAATAGTTATTTTAAGATCGTTCAGCGCCTTGCCGTTTCCGTCAAGAATTCCTTCAAAAGCACCGTCTATAACATACTGTGTAAACACGGTCGTGAAGTCCATATTCGCCATAAGCAGATAATTAGAGGTAAGCGCATCCTTGATTGCCAAGAATTCGTCAACCGTGTCAACGAGCTTATAAGTAGCACCACCAACCGAAATTTTGTCGTCGGTCACGGGATACTCGTTCTCTCCGTTTACAACTGCCGTTTTCGCGCTATCCTTATAGGCAAAGCCCGATTGCGCTTGCGGGGTATCCGCGCCGACGACCGTTGCCGAGGCGAGTGACGAAAGCATTATAATCGACAATAGCGCCGCCAAAATGCGTTTTGTAATTTTTCTCATAGCCGTTTCCTTTCTTGAAATTAAGCTTCTTGAAGCGTAAGCTTTTTAATAAGTCCTCCGCTACCCGAGGGGTTCTTGGAATTGTATACCGCATAAAGCTCGCCGTCAATCGTGATAAGCGTTTCTATCTCGTCCTTGGCGTCCTCTACCGTCACGGTGTACAAATGATTGAAATTCAGGTCAAAAACCAAAATTACGTTGCCGTCGGTGCCCGCAGAGGTCTTTGCGCTCATGGGCATATAAACGTATTCTCCGCTATAGTGCAAACCCTGAGCCGTATAATTACCGTCTACGTATCTGTAAGCCTTTTGTATAATCTCAAAATCCGAGTTGAGCACGTTGAAATATCCGTTTGCAAGCAGAATATATACGTCCCTTTGAGCGTCGTAGGAAATCGCGTAAGGTGTTCCGCCGCCCTCAAAGGTTACAGTCTGCTTAATAGTCAGCGTGTCGGGGTCGATAATCTCCAGACGAGAGTGGTCCATGGTAACCGCCACTATTTCTCGCGTTTTGGTATTATAGCAGAGGTCGTTGCAGTGTGCAAGCGGCAATGACGCCGAGGTCATTTTCACATTTCCCTGCATATCAAGCTTTTGCAAAACCGTATCAAACTCTCCCGCGGAGTAGTCGATTATTTTCAGCAGTGACACGTATATATATTCTCCGTCGGTACAAGCGCCCTGAGCGCAGTTGCGTTCTCCGCTCGGGAGATATGTAATATAGTCCTGACTGACGTATTTCAAATTATTATTGCCTCCCACTTACGTCGTTCTGAGCGTCAGAGCTCGCCGTGACGGTTACAGTCTGCTTTGCTCCACTGCTCTTGTCGGTAGCTCCCTTGTATTTTACCCAAGGAGTAATTTCTGCGTTGCTGATATCTCCCGTAACTCCCGTGAGTCTGAGCGCCACTATGTACTTTCCGCCAAGCTGTGTCGCACTGTAGGTGCTCGTACCGTAATTTCCGCTTACCGAGCTGTAAACGTTATAGCAATTGAAGGAATGTGTCGTGCCGTTTATGGTAACGTCAAAGCCAATTTCATCGTAGAGCGTGTAGTCGTCAACGACCGCAAGCAAGCGGACAGTGTACGCTCCGTCGGTCAGCTTCGTCGTCTGATATCCGACGTAGGTTGTGTCGATGGTGACTATGGGCTGAAGAATGTTCGTAGCCGTGTCAGCGTGTGTATAGATTTTGGAGCTCCCCGTTATCTTGTAGCCGCAGAAATCAAGCTTGCTGTCCGCAAAATCTGCAAGAATAGTATTTGCGTCATAAGCGTTTCCAAGGTCGATGTCCGCTGTGAGAACGTAGTATTTACCCGAATCAGCAGCAGCGGTGGTAAGCTCGCCTACGCTTGCGATGCCAACAACACCGGTACTCGCATTAGTTAGCATATAATCAACAAGATTACTTTGAATAGTTCCGCTAAGTATTCCTTTGTTTTCACAATTTATGATTGACAAATAATCATAAATACCGCCAGGATTACTTATACTTTTCGCCCTTCTTGCAAAGCCAATAATACCTGACGTACGATAGTCTCCTGTCAGATCACCGTAATTAGTCGTATTTTCAATAGTTACATCTCCAAAATCCTGCATTATTCCCATAATACCGGCTACACAAGTATTTTTGGTAGAATTATTGCAAACAACTTGGATATCAGCATAGTTTTCACAATTAGAGATAATAATCTCACCTTTATAGTTAGTACCGGACTTTGTGCCATATATAATACCACAACCATATGCATATTTAGACGCCGTCGTAACTTTTATGTTACCGTCCACCGTACAATTGGAAATAGTTATTTTTCCGATAACAAAGCCTGCTATTCCCGACATTGTGAGAACTCTGTTATTCGTTGCGTTTGTATCAGTTATATCCACATCAATATTTACCTTTAAATTATCTATTAAAACATCATCGGTAGAATTGGGAATTCCCGCAACAACGCCGGCATAATTTCGATCACCAGTCAATGATTTACTACCTGTGAATTTGATATTAACTACCATATTTTTAACCTTTGCAGTACCAATGAGCTGACTGAATATAGCAGATGTAGAACCTGCGGGGATTGATATTTCAATATTATTTAGTGCCTTACCATTTCCCTCAATTTCACCTTGAAATTTTCCATTAATTACATAATTGCTGAACGTAGTTGTAAAATCAATATCATCCATTAATAAATAATTTGCGGTAAGTCCGCTTACGATAGCTAAGAACTCTGTCTCATCGTCAACCAATTTATAGGTTGTGCTATTATCTACAGTTATAGTGTCGTCGATAACCTCGTATTCCTCAGTTCCGTAAAGCACAACGTTTTTATTATCGTCCTTATACGTATAGCTTTGCGTCACAGCGGTAGCTCCTTGGGTCTCTGCTGCTACGGGCATGACAGCCGCTACCGAGATTATCATCACCACTGTCAAAATTAACGCCAACGTGCGTTTGAGTGTTTTTTTCATTTTTGGATTACCTCCTGAAATTTTTTATTTTTTCCGCCTTTGCGGTTTAATTACTTATAAATTTGGTGAAGCGTGAGCTTTGATATCACAGCTCCGCCGCCCGAGGGATTTTTGTTATTATACACGGCGTAAAGCTCACCGTCCAAGGTAAATAGTGTCTGTAACTCGTCTGTAGTCGATGCAATGTTTATTTCGCCGAGATAATTAAATTCCCAGTCAAACACCAGAATTACGTTATCCTCTGTACCCGCCGACTCCTTCATGCTCATAGGCATGTAAATATACTCGGAATCACAGTGTATTCCCTGCGCTGTGTAACTACTGTTCATGTAGCGCTCGGTCCGCGCCACCGTCTTGAACGAGGAATCAAGGTTGTATATCTGCCCGTTGGTTATGGTCACGTAACGGTCGTTCTCGGCGTCGTAGTCAAGGCAATACGGCGAGCCGCCTTGCGTCAGCTCAAAGCTTCTCTTTACCGTCAGCGTCTCGGGGTCTATTACCGTAAATATAGCGCCGTTCATATTCACCGCTATAATTTCCCCCGTGTCAGCATTATAGCAAAGGTCGTTGCAATGGTCAAGAGACAGCGACTGCGATACGCCCACCACCTGCATATCCGAAAGCCTTATCTTCTTTATGACGACATCAAACTCTCCCGCATCATAATTTAGTATCTTCAAAAGCGACACGTACAGATATTCTCCGTCGGTGCAAGCGCCTTGACCCGCATTATGACCATCATACGGTGTTGCGGTATAAAGCTTGTCGCTCTCAAAGGCGATTGCTATACTCCTCTGCGCCAATATCTCCGAGTAGCTTCTCTCCGACATAGGAGTTACCTTCTCCGTCTTTATAAAATCCGCGTCAATCGAAAGCCTTACGGTTTTGCGATCGACCAGATTGTCGGTAAACCAATACAACGCGCTCGGTAAAAACGCGTCGTCGGTTGCGGCGATAGCCACCTTACTTCCGCTGACCTTTATTCCCCATCCGCTCTCACCGACAGTTTCCAAAAGCTCACCGCTGATTTTTCTCGACGTCTTACCAACTATCAATTCAATTGCCTCAGCGTCGGCATTTTCATCAGTTGCTTTTCCGTCGTGTACGACGGATATGGGCGATTTTATGGCGTATGAGGATTTTATTTTGTCAGTAAAATTGCAAATGCTGTCAACCGTAAGATCGGAAGCATCCTTTGAGAGCACTACGGTAAAATGGGCGGTCTTATCCGACACCAGCTCAAGCTGAGCCGTAGCCTCGGTATCGCTATTGGACGGAATGGTGTTTTCCTCGTTTTTTCGCCCACCGCAACCTGCGACGCTCAGTAGAAGAGCCAACAGCAGCAAGAAAAACATCAACCTATTTTTCATACTTCATACTTCCTCCTTCTGCCTTACGGCAATATAGCCGCCGCCAAGGAGCGTAACGCCCGCTTCGGTTATCTGCACTCTGCCCGATATGAGTATCTCGCCGTAAATTGTCGGGACGGTCACAGGCTGACTTTGGAAATTCGCCGCAACGCAAATCTTCTCTCTGTCAAGCTCACGGACGAATTTCGCTATATTCTCGGTCTTTTCCCAAAGTGTTTCGCCATAGCAAAGCGCGCGTTCTTCGTGCCGCAATCGGCAAAGCTCCCGTACAAGCGCCATTCTGCGCCTTCCCGTCTCACTGTCAAGCCGCGACCAATCCATGCAGAATTCGTCGCCGCCAAGCCGCCACATACTGTGTCGGCGACAGTCCGCAAATTCGTTTCCGTTATAAAGGAACGGAACTCCGTCAAGCAAGAAATTTATCACCGTAGCCGCATCCGCATTTTCGGGGGCTATTCTGTCAAGTCGATTTTCGTAGGAATCATTCGTATAGTCGTGATTTTCATATGCTCTGAGCACCAACGCGCCGTCGGGATGCTTTGCGGCAACTCCCACGGAAGCGCACCGCAAATCGTGGCAGGAATATTCGCCCCGCACTGCTCTGCGTATGCATTTGCCCCACAGAAAATCGTAGCTTGCGTCGAACACGTCAACGAGATATTCCGCCTTTTCTCCCTCGTTGAGCATGAGAAATTTGGGCTTTATCTGTTCAATTCTTCGTCTGCCCTCTCTCCAGAAATCCAAGGGGATCTCGTCTCCGACGTCGCATCTGTATCCATCGATATCAAACTCACGCACCCAATACAGCATATTTTCCCAAAGATATTCCCTAAGCTTCGGATTGTCGAAATCAAGGTTTGGAAAGTGATAACTGTTGTAAATCAGCTCTCCGTTTTCGTCGCGGCAGACAAAGTCGGGATTTTTCTCAGGAAATTCGCTCGGACCGCAGTGTATATAAACCAAATCCCACATAACGAGCAATCCAAGTGAGTGTGCCGTGTCCACGAACTCCTTGAGGTCGCTTTCGTCTCCGTATTCCTCGTCTATCCTGAAATAGTCGCAAATGCGGTAAGGATTCCTCGGGTTGTCTATTCCCGACTGCCTCTGTCGAGGACTCCAATATTCTCTGTTTTCGTCTCCGTCCGCCTTACAGCAGGACACGACGTAAACTATATCAACTCCGAGGGACGCTATATGCGAAAGCTTACGTGTCGCCGCTCTTATAGTCCCCTCGGGAGTAAACGTGCGGAGAAATACCTGATATATTATCTTTTCCGATATTTTCGACTCCCTGCGAGCCTTACTTATCTCAAATCCGCTCATATGTATTCTCCTTATTGATAATTGGAAACCAAGGTGGAAAGCTCTTTCTTATACGTAGTGTATCTCCTTGCGTACATTGATGTCAGCTCCTGCTGACCCGCATAGCCGTAGTGTATTCTGTAGGATACCTCAAACAGCTCAAGTATCGGCTGAGCAAACGCGCTTGCATATGCTGTACTCAGAGATATTATGGACGTTTCGCGTATAAGCCCCAGCATTTCAAGCATTTCGGGAGATTTTGAAAGACGCTGTCCCAAATACTCATCGTAGTATTCCTTTATCACAGTATCGTAGCCAAGATAGCTCATGTAGGTCGCTACCTGAGCCGAAAGCTCCGCATCACCTATGGTTTTGGGGAAGCACGCGCAGGTAGCTCCCGTTGCCACCTGAGAGCGATAACTCTCCTGGTCATCGTCAAGCTTGGGATAAGGAACTATGCCGTAATCCCCTTCCATATTTCTTATAATAGGGTCGGATATCCATTTTACGTAGCTCGGAAGAAAAAGCACTCTGTTTTCCGCCATAGCGTTGAGCGCCACGCTGTAATCGTCACTCGTAACCTGAAGCAAATAATTGTATGCGCTTCCGTAGAATGCGCCGCAAAGCGTTTTATACGCATTGATGAATTTTTCTGACGGCGTACTGCTCATAGAAAGACTGCCGTCATTATTTCTTTCTATGAGGTCAAGGTCAAATGCCGTCATAAAGGTTCTGTCGGGATTTACCGTTCCAATCATTCCCATAATATCACTCTCGGGGTCGACGCCTATCTTTCCGTCAATCTCACCGCCTGCCTCAGCCGCCAGAGTAAGCATTTTTTCAATAGTCCACTTGTCAGTGTTTACTAAGTCGTAGGGAGATTCGAGATGGTTATTGTCGAGCACCTGAGTATTGAACATTATCGCGTGTATCTCGCTGTAAAGCGTGAGGTTTAGATCTCCGTAGACGCCTAACAGCTTTCCATTTATCTGAAGCTCGTCGTATTGACCCTTTACCCACCATTCTTTTTCGAGGTCGATATATTCCATATCGGATACGTCAAGATAATAGTCTGTGGAAAAGGATGCGGGTATAACGCCCGTTACTCCGACTACCATATCGTAGTCGTCGGCGCCCGCCATTACCATACGGGTTATCTCTTGATTGAAGCTCGCCATATTGAACCAATCGCCCGGCTTTGAAATTACCTCTATATCTATACCGAAGTATTCCTCAACCTTGAGATTTCTCGTGAATATAGCGTCGTTTACCACCTGAGTATTATAGCCGTCCTCGGTCAGATGCTCCTCCTCGTCCGTATTGGAGACCAGAATGTTGAACGTTCTGCCGCCGTGGTCCGAGGCCTCAAAGCCAACTATATCGGCGGTGCTTATCTCGCCCTCCTGCGTGGCTATGGTCTCAGTCTCCCCCTTGGCAGTCGAGGAGCAGCTCGCCAACACTGACAGCAGCATCAAAAGCGCAAGTATTGAAGATATTATTTTTTTCATTTTTTTACCCCTTTCATCACTGAAATAACCACTGATATAATTGTATCACTGTTTACTGTTTTTTTCAACGAGCATATGTCCCCAAAAATGCACACTAATGTCCCCTATTTTCAAGCTTTTGAACTTTTTTCGAGAAAATTTTTTGTGCATTTTAACTATAATTTTTCTTGAATATTGACATTTTAGTCGGTATATGATATAATTTATATATTAAATGCAAAACAAAATCCCAAAATGCAACAAAAAGGAAAAATCACGGAGAAATGCCAAATGAAGTTAACATACCACTACTATGAACAGGACTACTGTCCACCCGAGGAAATAGCGGCGGGAACGTACAAGCGACACGTAACCACCTGCAATCACCGCGATCAGATAGACACCTCCCTGCCTTTTTGCATGAACTGCATAAGCATTTATAACAGCGACGCCAATATAGAAAAATTCAATCTCGGAATAGACTTCGCTCCGCCTCAGTACATCATTAAGGACAGGTGCGAGGACAGATTGGTTCTCAATTTTATTATTCGTGGTAAGGGATATATAAACGGAGAGCCGTTCTGCTCGGGAAATTTCTATTACACCATGCCTCTTGAAAAGCATACCATGGTATCCGACTTCAACGACCCCTGGGTATCCGTATGGATAGGAATATCGGGCAAGTACATAGGCAAGGTTTTGGAAATACTCAAGCAAAAGAGCGCAAAAAGTATACTTTCAATAGAAAAGCGCGGAGATATCCGCGCGATAACAGAGACGCTTCTTTACCGAACCGACCTCGGAAACTCCTCTGTCGAATACCTGAAGGCACTGATCACCATCTATCTTTCCTACGTTTTGAACAGCAAGGAAAGCGACCCCCCCGAGCTACTTACCACCTCTAAGAAGGCGGCGCTGGTTCGAGCGGCAAAGCGGCATATAAGAAATAATCTAAGGGACGTCACCGTTTCCGAGGTCGCCGAAACGCTACACTACGGCAGAAAATACTTTTCAAGAATCTTTGACGAGGTAGTGGGAATGACCCCGCAGGAATATATCGTTGATTGCAAGATGGAATGGGTAAAAAACGCGCTTATACAAACACGGCTTTCCATAAACGAGATCATGGACGCCGTAGGCTATGAACACAGAAACGGCCTTGCCACCACGTTCCGAAAAAAATACGGTTGCTCACCGTCGGAATATAGGAAAAAATTTCAATCAAGCAATAAAATCGACAACGAAGATATATATGATATTGACAAATAGAAGCATTTTTCTATTGATAAAATGTGATATACATACATAAATAATAGTTTTTATTTACTCACTGCGATATGATTTTTGAGTTTTGAAAAGTATCAAAATAACTTTGGTATCCATAATATAAGGCGGCTTTTTTGATATCATCAAAAAAGCATCAAATAAAAAATCAGCAGCTTTAAACCGCCGAAAACATGAGCAAACGCAATGAAAAAGCGAGAACAATCAAGAGGTTTTAGACTCACAGCCCCACTCCAAAACCGTGGGTCGCGGGTTCGAATCCTCCTGCCCCTGCCAAAAATCCTGCACGAAAGTGCGGGATTTTTACTTTTTACCTCTTAACTCTTCACTTTTCACTCATTTTACAGGATTTTTGGCAAGTAAAAGG
>JAFTXE010000103.1 GCA_017461745.1 Clostridia bacterium
CCAAAAGTACAATTCGAAGGATCTTTGCCGCTTGCGGCAACAACAAACTTCGGTTGGAAATCCTTTATGCTTTAAGGGCACTCCCAATATATACGGTTAGTAGTTGCTCCTGCGTCGCAAAGATTCTTCGCATCGTTTATTAGTTCACCCACTTAAGTTTCTTCTGCTCAGAATGACACGGAGAGAGTGCGAGCACAGATAACTAACTCCCCGATAAATCATAATTTATTTATCATTATTCGCACTGCACCTTTAAACAAAAAAACGTCAAACGTGCAGCAACATTTGACGCAATTTTCACCTTAGAAAAGCGCTGTACTTAAAATTAAGCAAAGCACTCAATTTCATCAATCCTAATATTTATTTCTTACGAGTTCTTTGGAGTGTGGGGTCTTTATTCTGAAAAAAGACCCCAAAATCGCGTCCACGTTCAACGCAAGGCTGACTTTTACTTTTCAGCATCGCTTTGCATTTTCTTTTTATGTCGTCGCTGAATAGCGAGGTATAATAGATAACCGCAACCGCTGATCACAGCCGCGACGATAAAGATAACGATTGCGTGAATGAATTTATCGTCTCCCAACGCGCCGCCGCCAATAGTTGACATTATGACCGACGGAATTCTCGCCACGGCGGTAAGAGCGATATACAGCGGAATACTCATCTCGGTCATTCCTATAACGTAAGTAAACAAGTCCTTTGGAGTTCCGGGTATCAAAAAAAGCAAGAAAACGGTCACGTTTCTTTTCTTGGGATTATTTATTATTGGCAGCGCATCTATTTTCTCACGCGGATAAAGCGACTCAACAAGCCTTCTGCCAAACCTTCTTGCGAGAAGTATTGCCACGACGCTTCCGAGCGTTAGTCCTACTATGCACACAAGCGCGCCCACGATACCGCCGAAGGCGTATCCTGCGGCTATTTCAAGCAGCTCCCCGGGGATAAGCGCAACGACGACCTGAATAGCGCAGAGCGCCGTCATAGCTATCAGACCCCAAATATAATTTTCATCTACCCAATTCTTTATAGCGTCGGTATCTGAAAATCGGGTGTTGATAAATATAACGCCAATCACGGAGAGAACGCACACAACTGCGGAAATTACGGACAGTACGGTAGCCGCGTATCTTTTCGAATAGGTCTTGGTCTGAGCTTCAACGGGCTTGTCCTCAAACAAGTGCTTTACCTTTTCTTTACGCTTTCCCATACTATCCTCCTTTCATATAATTATATACAGTTATGCAGAACAAATTTTCATGTCGCAATTGCGGCATTTATGTTTTTTATTATTGTACCACAAATTTCGGTAAAATAAAATATACTTCACCAAAAAAACATATTTTGCAAAGAAATTTTACTTTTAATTAACCTTGTTTCCCGTAGACTTCTGCCGTCTTATATCTACTCCGACGAGAAGCGCGGGCATATATTCGCCGAGTATTCTGCTTGCAATGCGCTCGCTGTATACCGACTTTATCTCGGTGCTGTTCAGGTTTGTATTTATTATAGTCGACTTTCTGTTATTTATTCTCGTATTTATGACCTCGTATATGCATGATTGAGTAAATTTATTGGATATCTCAGTGCCAAGGTCGTCGATTATCAAAAGGTCTGCCTCGTAGTATCTGCGTACGTCGTGAGCCTTTCCGCTACCCATGCCCGAGCCAAAGCGGTTTTCCTCAAAGTCGCTGATGAGCGATATAGCGCTGACGTAAAGCACGTCGTAGCCTCTCTCTATCACCTTTTCCGCCACGGCGCTTGACAGATGCGTCTTACCCAGCCCCGACGTTCCCGTAATCAGAAAATTCGCATAGCTTTCGTCATTGAAGCTTTCCGCAAATTGCTTAAGCATTTCAACGAGACGCTCCGCATTTCTTTTGCGATTATTCGCTACCTCGTAATATTCAAGCGAAAAATTATCAAAGGTCTGCTTGCCGATAAGCGCGCCAAGCCCCGAGGACTCAAAGCCCGCCTTGACGAGCGCTTTTTTCATGCAGTCGCACATGACAGTATCAACGTAGCCCGTATCTCCGCATTTTTCGCAGTCGTAGTGAACGTCGGTATAATCGGTAGGGAAGCCATTCGCCGCAAGATAAGCGTTGCGCTTTTCTATAAGAGCGTTGTTTCTCGCCTCAAGCTTGGCTATCGCCGCGTCGGTGTTCTTCTCGCCCGAGGTTATCACCTTCATTATATCCATTCCCGTTCCCGAAAGAACTCTGTCTATCTCAAAGACCTCGGGAATAAGAGCGTGTATATGCTGAGTACGCTCCTCGGCTCTCTGTCTCGCAAGAAGATATTTTTTTGAAAACTCGTCTCTTACTCTTATGTAATCCTCGGTATTATATCCCATAATGCCGTCTCCTGTTTCTTATAGTTGTTTTATATCATTCGCCAAAGGTCTGTCTGAGTCTCTGCTCAAACCAATCCTCAACGTCACTGTCACGCGCCGACGCCGTTTTCTTCGCCGCCGCAACTGCGCTGTTTCCCGCACGCTCCTGCTTTTCGGCAATGATAAATTCGTCTATTTCCTTTTCCGTCTTAAGTCCGCTCTGATACCATTTCGTGAGTATCTTATCGGTATACTTTGGCGCGGGTGTCTGTATGGCGTCGACGGTTATCTCATATGCCTTTTTTATTATCTCAAAATCAAATCCGTAGCTTTCCGTCCAAGAGACGAACAGCTTTTTCTCCGTCGCCGTCAGCGCTCTGCCGCCAAAGCCGTAAAGGCTTCTTATTTTTTCAATAGCGGAATTTCGTCTTTCAAGATAATCTATCTGCGCGTGCACCTGCTCGGCGCTTGATATATCCTCGTCGTGAAAGCTGACAGCAATTTTCTCGGCGTAGCTCACGCTCTTTTTGTCGAGCCTCACGCAATAGGAAAGTATGGCGAGTACCGCCTCCTCCTCAAAGCCGAGCTGCTCGACGATGCCCACGAGCTTTGAAACCTCGTTTTTATTGAATATCTTTCCGAGTGCCTTCTGCGCCTCGTCAACGAAGCCCGCGCTTACGCTTCTTTCAAGCACGGCGGCAAGCTCCTCGTTGGTGTAAGCAACAACTCCGCTATGAGTGACCGCACCGCCCTTGTGAGCCGTGTTGGCTGCATCGGACGCAGTGCTTTTATCAAGCCTTTTAGGTGCTCCGCATACTACTCCCGCGCCCTTCCAATATTTCACGGACGCGGCAATATCGCTTTTTTCGAAGTTAAAATTCTGTTCAACGGCAGTCATATCGACCTCGCCCTCGCAATTCGCCATAAGAAACAGCGCGCCGAGTATCATGAGGTCAGTCTCGTCCGCTCCCGAAACGCTTGCGGCATACTTTTCATGGTAACCGCAGTAATTAAGATAAATCTTAGTCGTTCTTCCCATGGCTCAATCCTTATTGTCGCTCTGATACATATTCTTTGCCACCTCATAGCAAAGGGTCATAAGCGAGTCGCCTATGTGAACGTTTTCAACGACGACGTTCTCGGTCTGCATCTGTATTTCCTTACCCGTGAAGTTCCATATGCCCTTTATTGAGGAATTTTCAAGCATTGCGGCGACGTCGGGCGCATACTCCTTGGGGAGGGTAAGTATTGCTATATCCACGCCGTATTTAGCGAGCCTTTCCCCAAGCTCGTTCATATGATAGACCTTGACGTTGCCTATTTTCTTGCCGACTACGTTCTCCGATACGTCAAACATAGCGACGACGTCAACTCCTCTTTTTTCAAACATAGGACTGCGCACGAGAGCGCTTCCGAGATTACCCGCTCCGATAACAGCCGCGCGGAAGCCACAGCCAACACCGAGTATCTCGCATATCTTAGTATAAAGATAGTTGACGTTATAGCCGTAGCCCTGTTGACCGAATCCACCGAAGCAGTTAAGGTCCTGTCTTATCTGCGACGCCGTGACGTTCATCATTCTTGAAAGCTCGGCAGAGCTTACGCGCGTCTTTCCCATGCGTATTATCTCACGCAGATATCTGAAGTATCTCGGCAGACGCTTGATGACCGCGGGCGACACCTCGGGTCTGAAGCTGTTTTTGCTTATTATCTTTTCGATATTCTCCTCGTTGAGTATATCCTCAATGATTGGTTCGTTTTTATCGTTCATTTATATTAACCACCTCAGATTTAGTTACAAGTTAAATTTACTTTCTATTAATCCTCGTCAAGAGCTGAAGCGTTGAGCGAGGTATTGGCAAAATTGCCGCGCAGATATTCGAAATAGCCTGCCGCCGCGACCATTGCCGCGTTATCCGAGCAAAGCGAAAGGCTCGGACGGCAGAATTCCACCTTTTTCTTTTTGCAAAGCTGTTCAAGCGCGGTTCTTATATGTGAGTTTGCAGCAACACCGCCCGCAAGCACCAATCTCTCGGTATTGCTTTTTTCTATAGCTATATTCATTTTCTTGACCAAGGCATCAACTATGACCTTGGTATAAGACGCAGTAAGGTCAGCCGCATTGGGCTCTTCGCCCTTCTGCCTTTGGCTGTTTATTATATTGAGCGCCGCCGTTTTTAGTCCGCTGAAGGAAAAATCAAGATTGTCGCCCTGCATTGCGGGGGATGGAAGCTTGAACGCCTCGGAATTTCCCTCATAAGCGAGCTTGTCCATTGCCGCGCCCGCGGGGTAGGGCATACCAATAACTCTGCCTATCTTGTCAAACGCCTCTCCCGCCGCGTCGTCCCTCGTTCCGCCTATTTCGCGGAAGGTAGTATAGTCGGATACCTCGTAGATGGACGTATGTCCCCCCGAGACGACGAGAGCGGTGAAGGGCGGTTCAAGACTTGGATATTCAAGATATGCCGCCGCAACGTGCGCCTTGACGTGATTTACGGGAACTAAGGGTATTCCGTGTGCAAACGCAAGCGATTTGGCAAAATTGACGCCTACGAGCAACGCACCGATAAGCCCGGGGTGTGAGGTTACGGCAATACAGCCGATATCCGAAAGCGTTACGCCCGCGGTATCCAGCGCCTCGTAGGTTATTTTGCTTATTGCCTCAATATGCGCTCTGCTTGCTATCTCAGGCACGACGCCGCCGTAAAGACGGTGAGTCTCTATCTGAGACGCAACTATATTGGAGAGTATTTTTCGCTCTCCGTCTCCCATGCTGACGACCGACGCTGACGTCTCGTCGCACGAGCTTTCTATTCCGAGAATGTACATTTTTCCTCCGCTCAGAGTGTTATTTTCATTAATACGGCGTCCTCGCAGGGATTGCGGTAAAAGCCCTTGCGCTCGCCTATCTCTTCAAAGCCAAGCTTTGAATAAAGCGCCCTCGCCGCTCCGTTGGAGCGTCTTACCTCAAGGTATATTGCGGCAAGTCCGTTTTCTTTTCCGTAGTCGATAAGCGCCCGTGTGACCGCCTCTCCGTAGCCCTTTCGTCTGAGGTCGGGGTGGGCGGCAATATTCGTTATCTGACCCTCGTCAAGCACGCATATCATTCCGCCGTAAGCCGCCACGCGTCCGCTTTCGAGCGCCACGAAGCCGACGGCGTTTTTTTGAGTAAGTATTCCGAGGCTTTTCTCCGACCAAGGCTCAGAAAAGCAGAGCCTTTCTATCAGTGCGACCTCGGGTATATGCTCCTCGGTAAGTCTTTCTATCATGCTTTGTTAAGTGCCTTGTATTCCGCAACGTAAGAGTCAAATGCGTCGTCAACCTGAACGCATCTGTTCTCAAATCTGTCAAAAAGGAATTTTCTGCCGTAATTGGTCGTGCTTCCGTCCTCGTTTTCAACTATATAGTCCTCGCTTATTTCAATATAAGCTAAAGTGAAATACAGACCAAGGCTCTCGTCAACGAATCTTACGCGCCAATTTATCTCATAATCTGATACCATGGGTCTTGAAATGCTTTCTCCGCCCATGTAAACCGCGCTTATTTTCTTGAAGAAAAAGTCGTCGGTAATGGTAGCGATGGTAACGCCTTCAAGCAATAGCTCGATTCTCGCAAGATCCATCGTCTCAATCGTGGGAAGCTCTATGTCCTCGGCGTAGAATACCGAGCCCGTGCTCTCGCACAGCCACTTCTCAGGATCTGCGCCATCAATTACGTAAAGCTCGGCGTCACCCGCAACGGCATAAAGCTCGTCCGTCACGGACATTGCCTCGTAGGAGGCGGGAGCGACCTTGTAGACCACGCCCGTGTTCTTATCTTCAAATAAATCGACTCCTACAACATCAAGCTTATTTTTCTTTGAACAGCCCGTAAAAAGCATTGCGCTAACTGCTAAAAGAGATACGGCGGAGATTATGTATTTTGATATTTTAAATTTTTTCATGACTTCCTCTTAATATCCAAACTGACCCGAAAGGGAATCGTCGTTTTCAACCCAATCTGAAACGTTGATTATGCGGTAGTCCTCCTTGGTGTCTCTGACGATTACTGTGGATATTCCCGCGTTGATTATCTGACGCTTACACATCATACAGCTGTTTGTTCCGCCGAGTATCTCGCCTGTTTTTGGGGATACGCAGACCATGTAAAGCGTTGAGCCGAGCATTCTTTCTCTTGCGGCGGCGATAATGGCGTTAGCCTCGGCGTGTACCGAACGGCACATTTCATATCTTTCGCCTCTCGGAATGTTCAGTCTGTCACGTATACAGTCCATAAGCTCGTTGCAATTTTTTCTTCCTCTCGGAGCGCCGTTGTAGCCCGTGGAAACGATAACGTCGTCCTTTACAATTATCGCGCCGAAAAGCCTGCGCATACACGTTCCTCTCTCAGCTACCGTCTGGGCGATATCAAGGTAATAGTTGTGCTTTGATATTCTGCTCATTTTCTTCTCCTGTTCCCCAAAGCCTGTTTTCGACGGCTTCGGACATTAATTTTAGACATACACTATTATTATACTACTATTAATTAAATAAATCAAGTCTTTTTTTCTGTTTTGAAAATTTATTATGATTTATCGGGGATGCGGGGGACGCGAGGGACGCGTTGTCGCTTTTCGAGAAAAGCTCCGCAAAAGCTTTCTTGCATGGCAGTAGCCCAACTATTTCACATATAAACTAAAGAATAGCCTTGTCGGGCTACTGCCATGCAAGGAAGTTTTTTGCCAAGCTTTTTTTCAAAAAAGCGGAAATCGCATCCTTTGCGTCCCCCGCATCCCCGATAAATCATAATTTGACGCACCATGTTTGCGCTTATAATATCGTTACTAAGATAATTCAATTCAAATTTAAAAATTACAATTTTATAAATGCAAGTCAAAATTTCAAATGTAACTCTTTTTCTTTTTTATGTTTTAGAGCGTATATATTTCTCAAAAGCGAGGAACAATTATGGTAGTTTGAAATTACAAGGAGAGAGCAAATGAAATTAAAAAGAATAATTATTTTGATCTGTGCCGTATGTCTTTGCCTTACAGCCTTTTACGGCTGTTCGCGCAAGGACGATGCGGCAGACGTCCACGTATTTTACTACACCTACAGCGACCCCTATATATCCACGGTTCGCGCGGCTCTGGACGCGGAGCTTGACGATGCGGATATATCGTATCAGGACCACGACGGAAACAATAATCAGACAACCCAGACGGAGCAGATACAAACAGCCATAACCAAGGGAGCAAAAATGATAGTGGTAAATATCGTTACCACAGGCTCTGACGACGCGGCGAGCGGCATAGTAACGCTTGCAAAGGACGCGGATATTCCCGTAATATTCTTCAACAGAGAGGTATCCGACGGCATCGTAAACAGCTACGACAAATGCGCCTTTATCGGAACGGATGCCGCTGAGGCGGGATACTTGCAGGGGGATATGATAGGTGATTACGTCGTTGACAACTATTCGGCTATTGACCTCAACAAAGACGGAAAGATATCCTACGTCATGTTTATGGGTGAGAAGGGAAATAACGAGGCGATATACAGAACTCAGTATTCGGTTGAAAATGCCGATAAAAAGCTCGTGGCGGCGGGCAAGCCCAAGCTTGAATTTTACGATAAAACAAATACGGATAAGTATTTGCTTGACCGTGACGGAAAGTGGTCGGCACAGGCGGCAAACGAATATATGACGACTATTCTCGCTTCCTATACACCTCAAAACAAAAATATGATAGAGCTTATAATCTGCAACAACGACGGAATGGCGGAGGGAGCTATATCGGCACTCACCGCGGCAGGCTATAATACGGGAGCGGAAGGCGCTCTCACAGTCCCCGTGTTCGGTGTTGACGCAACGAGCGCGGCAGTGTCCCTTATAGGCTCGGGCAGAATGGCGGGAACTATCAAGCAGGACGCCGAGGGTATGGCTGAGGCTATTTTAAAGACGGTAAAAAACGGTCTTGACGAAAAGGACGTCCTTGAAGGAATGGACGATTATAATATTGACGAAGACGTATCAAAGGTCAGAATTTCTTACGACGTTTATCTCGGAGAGGATTAAAAAGCTTTAACGGGACAGCCGCCATGGGAGTATTCTTCATCGCGGCTGTCCTCAAAACTTTAAACGAGCAGTAGGTAAAAAAATGCAGGATATTTTACTTGAAATGAAAAACATAACCAAGGAGTTCCCCAGCGTCAAAGCGCTGTCGGGCGTTTCTCTTACGGTGCGTAAGGGAACTGTTCACGCGCTTATGGGCGAGAACGGAGCGGGCAAATCGACGCTCATGAAATGTCTTTTCGGGATATATTCCGAGGATAGCGGAGAGATATATCTTGAAGGCAAGAGGGTGAAGTTTTCCAATCCCGCCGACGCGCTTGAAAACGGCGTCGCCATGGTTCATCAAGAGCTTAATCAGGCGCTTAAAAGAAGCGTTTCCGACAATATCTGGCTCGGAAGATATCCAACGCGCTTTGGCATAACTCTTGAGGGGAAAATGTATAGCGAGACCAAAAAAATATTTGAGGAGCTTGATATAAAGGTAGACCCAAGGACTATAATGAGCACCATGTCCGTCTCCGACAGACAGATGGTGGAGATAGCAAAGGCGGTATCGTATAACGCCAAGGTAATAGTCCTTGACGAGCCGACGTCGTCGCTCAACGAAAGAGAGGTCGAGCATCTATTCAGAATCATCAACAAGCTCCGCGACAACGGGTGCGGAATAATTTATATATCGCATAAGATGGAGGAGATATTGCGTATTTCCGACGACGTTACCATAATGCGAGACGGTAAGCATATTGCGACGGAGAAGGCGTCTGAGCTGACGATGGACAGAATAATCAAGCTCATGGTCGGAAGAGAGCTTACCGAACGTTTTCCGCCTAAGCATAACAAGGTCGGCGACGTTGCGCTTAAGGTGGAGGACCTCAGCGCAAGATACGCTAACGTCGACGGCGTGTCCTTTGAGGTCAGAGAGGGCGAGGTCGTCGGTATTGCGGGGCTTGGCGGCTCGGGAAGAACGGAGGTGTTGGAGACTATCTTCGGACTTCTAACGAAAAAATCGGGTAAGCTGACGCTTAAAGGAAAGGTCATAACCAATAAAAATCCCCGTGAGGCTATCGCAAACGGCTTTGCAATGCTTACCGAGGAGCGACGGGCAACGGGTATATTCGGTATACTCGATATTACCGAGAATACCGTTATTTCCAATCTTTCAAGATACAGGCTTGCGGGGCTGTTTCTGAATAAACGTAAGATGCATAAGGACACCGAGTGGTCAATAGGAGCTATGCGTATAAAAACACCGAACAAAAATACCAAGATACGTTCGCTTTCCGGTGGAAATCAGCAAAAGGTCATACTTGGTAGATGGTTGCTCACAGAGCCGGAGGTGCTGTTGCTTGACGAGCCTACCAGAGGTATAGACGTTGGCGCAAAATACGAGATATATCAGCTTATTCTTGAGCTTGCGGAAAAGGGCAAATCGGTTATAATGGTATCGAGTGAGATGCCCGAGCTTATGGGCGTATGCGACAGAATACTCGTTATGTCGGGCGGCAGACTTGCGGGCGAGGTAAAGCTTGGCGAGGACGGCAGAAGCGGCGGCGATATTCAGGAAGAAATAATGTCCCTCGCCGCAAAATACGTGTAGTGAGGAGATAAGGAAGATTTATGGGTGAGAAATTTAATTTAAAGAAAAGATTTATGAGGCTTTCCGAGATGGAGCCCGCCGACAGAAGAAATGCGATAAAGGAATTTTTTATAAACAACCTTTTGTATATCTTACTGATAGCGGCGATAGTCGGAATACAGATATACGATTCAAGGTTTCTGTCTCTCTCCTCAATAATAAATATAATCTCTCTGTCAGCGGCAAATCTGCCGATAGCGCTTGGAATTGCGGGCTGTATAATACTGACGGGAACTGACTTGTCCGCAGGACGAATAGTCGGACTTACCGCCTGCGTTGCCGCCTCTCTCTTGCAGGCGAGCGGATATGCGGCTAAGATGTTCCCAACGCTTGCGACGTTTCCCGTGTGGACGGTCTTGCTTATCGTAATAGCCATAGGCGGTGTCGTTGGCTTCGTTAACGGCTTTTGTACCGCAAAATTCAATTTGCACCCCTTTATAGTTACCCTTGCCACTCAGCTTATCACCTACGGCGTGCTGCTCATGTATCTTATGCAGGGAACCAATAACGGTCAGTCGATATCGGGACTTGACGCAAAGTATACCAATTTTATTACGGGAAGTGTATTTAAATTCGGAGAAGTGGCTCTGCCCAATTACGTTTTCTATGCTGTGATTATAACGGTAGCCATGTGGTTTATCTGGAATAAGACCTCGTTCGGTAAAAATATGTTTGCGGTAGGTTCAAATCCCGAGGCGGCAAACGTGTCGGGCGTAAACGTTAGTAGAACTATTATCATGGTGTTTGTGCTCGCGGGAATAATGTACGGCTTTACGGGCTTTATAGAAGCGGCAAGAATTGGCTCAAACAGTGCGGCTACGGGACTTAACTATGAGCTTGACGCAATAGCCGCCTGCGTTATCGGAGGCGTGTCCTTCGTCGGAGGAATAGGAAAAATCCGCGGAGTTATAATGGGCGTCGTGCTGCTCAGAATTATTTTCGTAGGACTTACCTTCCTTGGCATAGACTCCAATATGCAGTACGTTATCAAGGGTATCATAATCCTCGCGGCGTGCGCTATAGATATGAGAAAGTATCTCGTAAGAAAATAATTTTACGGGAGTCTATTGGAAGGGACGCGTTTTTGGGGTCTTTCTTTCGGAGAAAGACCCCATACCCCAAAGAACTCGGAATAAATAATATATTGGTTGTTGAAATATAGTGCGGTGCTTAATTGGGAGTACGGCATTTTTTTAGGTGGAAATCCGACGAACCTGCTGCGGTTCACGGATTTCTTTTTATTTAAAGATGTAGTGCGGTCACCTGCCAAGGCTCTCCTTGTAGGAGAACTGCCAGCGCAAGCTGACTGAGAGGTCTACCCATGGGATAAATCATATTAAGGCATTATGTTCGCACAAATCTCCCAATAAATTTGGTAGGGGACGGCGCCCACGACGTCCCGTCCATGACATAAAATCAATTAA
>JAFTXE010000104.1 GCA_017461745.1 Clostridia bacterium
CTTTTTTTCAAAAAAGCGGAAATCGCGTCCCCCGCGTCCCCGCATCCCCCGACAAATCATAATTTGACGCGCAGTATTTAATTTAATTCAAGGTATTCCTCAAGGCAAAGCTCCGATTCGTAGATTTCGGTCGCGGCGGTTCTGCCGACGAAGCGGTAATGCCAAGGCTCGTATTTATAGCCCGTGATATCAACTTTGTCGGGCGGATAGCGAAGGATAAAGCCGTATTTATAGGCGTTTTCCGACAGCCATCTGAATGCCGCCGTATCCTCAAAGCTTTCGTCGAGGTCGGTCATTGAGTTGGTCATAAAGTCGACGCACAGACCCGTTTGATGCTCGCTTGTTCCGGGCTTTGCGGAATATTCAAGAGCCGTAGCCTCTGCCTCCTCCTTAGTCATGCCCTCCGATATATGCTCGCCAACGTATTTATCAAAAAGCCCTACCTGATAGCTATAGGAGCGATACGCGCTTGTTATAAAAGTGTCGTCAATCCCAGATGCCGCCATATCAAGCATCAAAGCGTAAAGAGCTCTTTCCGCGTCCTTTCTAAGCTGCATATCTCTGTTGGTTTTACATTCAAGCCGTACAAGGTCAGAGGGCGCATAATCAGAGCCAAGCGGAGTTTCCTTGTTAGCGAGAATGAGATAATCCTCAGCGTTTTCGGGATCAATATTTGAAAGATATCCGTCAACGTTGATTCCGTATTCGTATTTTCTGTCCTTTTCAACTCTCAGTATTTGCTGAAGAACGTCAAAGGAATCCGTATTGAAAAGTATTTCCACGGGACCCGTAATATCTCCATCGTCGGTTTTATAGTATCTTCTCGTTATTTTTAAAGTGTTAGTGTCCTTGTCAAGACTTATTTTCAATCCGTTACCCGAACCCATCGCCTTGATAAGAAAATCGAGCGGTATCTCGCACACCTCGGCGTTTACCACGGCTTTTGCTCCAAGCTCTACCATACAGCCGTTGACGACTGCGGTGTCGGTATCATTTTCAAATCGCAGATAATTATTATTTTGCGCTGTGAATTTTACCGATGAGGTCGAGCCTGTGCGCGTCATTTGCGCATATTCGGCAACCTTATACATATCGACAAAGAGAATATCGCCACGTACGGCGTCTTTGTATTTTACCGTATATTTACGGTCTCCGAGTATTACCGTGTAATCGTCGGTGTTAACTCGCTCGGCAGCGGCTTTTTTTATAGCCATGACCGCGCAGAGAGCCAAAAGAACGACTACGCATACAGCAAGCAATATGCAAATAGCGGCAAAAAACTTGTTTTTCTTGACGTATCTGAAAAATTTTGCCTTGTCCGAATTATCGTAATGCGGTAGCTTGCTTCTGTCAACCTTTTCCGAGGCAACGCTCTTGCGCAGCATATTCAATTCTTCATTGCTGAGCGGAACTTCCTTTTGGACTGCCTCATTTTTTTTGTTTTTCTTCATTTTTCATTCTCCGTTTTGGAAAATTACGGTTTATTTTCTATTATGATAAAAAACGGTGACGTAGGGGAATTTAGTATGTTAATTTTTGTTGCGCATACCTTGAAGCGTGAAAGCCCCGAGAGATATTCGCATACGAGCTTGCCTTCAGCCTCGCCCTCGGCGTGACCGGGATAGACGGCGACGAGTATTATAGCGTCCTTATCCATAAGCGAAATTGCCGCCTCAATTGCGGGTAGGGTAGTCGAGCGCATGGTAGTGACCGTTTTGTCGCTGCCCGGGAGATATCCAAGATTGAACATTCCCGCCTTTATCGGAACGTCAACGTATTTTTTGACGTTGTGGTGAGAATCAAGTATCAGCGTGCAGTTGTCGGGACAGCCGCTTTTTCTGAGATGCTCGGATGTTGACGCAAGCGCTTGCTCCTGAACGTCAAACGCAAAAACGTGTCCCGTTTCTCCAACGGTTTTCGAGAGAAACTCGGTGTCGTGACCGTTGCCCATTGTAAAATCAACGGCAACGTCCCCCTCGTGAAGATGGGTGAGAATAAAATGTTTCTGTAAATCAAGCAGATCAATCATAGTATATGCAAAAATCCTTTATTTATTGTTAAAATCATTTCTTGTCTGCGGGAGACTTGTGAAGGTCGCTTCTGAGGAATTTTATTGCTCGTTCCACGGCGTCCTTGGAATCATACCAAGGTTCTTCGTCGTATCTGTAGTCAAACTTTTTGCAAAACCAGCTAACGTCACCCTCAAGCTTTTCAGCGTAAGTGTTTACTATATTTGCGCAAGCCTTCTGAAATTCAGGATATCTCTTTTTTGAAAGTCTGTCACGCGCGTATGTCAGTACGGCGTGATAGTGGGGAAGACAGAAGTACGGTTGCTTTGCAAGCTTTTCTCTGAATTCCTCGTCCTTATCCCAAAGAAGCACCGCCGTTTCTATCATGTGAGCAAAATTGAAGTCTATACGTTTGCAAACGTAGCAATCATCCTTAAGCTCGCCTATATATTTTATGGCGTTTGCTCCAGGCTGAGAGAAAAGACCGCCGTTCTTTATTTCCGCTCTGAGCTCGGCGAGATGGCTCTCCATAGTGAGCGCCATGCCAAGTCTGTTCTTGCGAACGAACATCATGTCGTAATGTGTGCGGCAAAAGCCTTGCTTGTTGGTTTTTATTCTGACGTCAGGCTCCATCATTGAAGCGCCGAGTATCAGATCAAGCTCGTCGTTTTCGAGATTATTGTAAAGCGCGCAAAAAGGACATCCACAGGAAGCGTCCTCGGCAGAGGCTTCAAAGGCTTCATTTACGGGTATGGTGTATATCTGCTCCATATTTTCTCCAATTCAATAATAAATTTTACTTGAAAAAGCGCGAAAAATATGTTATAATGATTTCATCGTATATAATAATAACACATACCTTAATATTATATCATATTTGAATGATTTTTTCAAGTGCTTTTTTACATAATAAGTGCTTATTTTTACATAAAAAGACGCATTTTTTATATTTTATGATGTGCTAAAAAGGGGTATCTCATGGATTTTAAAGAAAAGAGAGAAGGGAATATTCCTTATATAGAAATATCGGGAGTAGAATACTTTGACGTCGGCAAGACCTTTGACTGCGGTCAGTGCTTCCGCTTTGATAAGGTTGAGAATTCTCGGCATTCAGCGGAATATGCAGGAGTGGCTCATGGAAGATACGTTTCCTTTGCGTCTGACGACGGCAAGCTGTATATTTATAATTCCGATATGCGCGATTTTGAGAACGTGTGGCGCTCTTTTTTGTCCGTTGATATGGATTACGCCGAGATTAACGGAGATATACTCAGTTACAGCTCGGGGACGGTCATGGACGAGGCAATGGAATACGGAAGCGGAATAAGGATACTTAAGCAAGAGCCGTACGAGGCACTTATTTCGTTTATAGTCTCCCAGAATAACAATATTCCGCGAATAAAAAAGATAATAGAGTCAATGAGCGCAAAATGCGGAGAGCGTATAAATCTTGCGGACGGAATGGAGAAGCACGATTCAGGACGTTCGTCTATGAGTGCTTTTCCAACCTGTCAAGCCTTGTTAGAGCTTGGCGAGAGTGGACTTGCGGAGCTCAAGACGGGATTTAGGGCAAAGTACATATACGGAGCTGCCGAAATGCTTTCAAATGGAGCGATAGACCTTTCGTCGCTTGAAGCCGATGCGGACTTGCAGACTTGTATAGACGGGCTTTGCAAAATAAAGGGCGTAGGACTTAAGGTCGCAAGCTGCGCCGCTCTGTTCGGTCTTGGAAAATACGACGCTTTTCCTATAGACGTGTGGATGAAAAAGGTGGCTGAAAAGTATTTTGCCGACGATGAACAAGAATTTTCTTCCGCGCGCTTCGGTAAATACGCAGGTATAGCACAGCAATATCTGTTTTATTACGAAAGATATAAAAACAGTTAATTTTCATAGAGCGTCAAATTATGATTTATCGGGGATACGGGGACGCGGGGGACGCGAGGGACGCGTTGTCGCTTTTCGAGAAAAGCTCCGCAAAAGCTTTCTTGCCGGGTTGTAGCCCGACTAAGCTATTCTTGGAATTATATTTATTTAAGCGGGCTACAACCCAGCAAGGAAGTTTTTTGCCAAGCTTTTTTTCAAAAAAGCGGAAATCGCGTCCCCCGCGTCCCCGCATCCCCCGACAAATCATTATTTAACACTTTAAAACTAAAATATCATTGGAGAAAAATTATGAAAAAATATGTATTGGGCATGGATTTTGGAACGTTGTCTGCGAGAGCTATAATAATTGACGCTTTGAGTGGTGAGGAGCTTTCGGAGTCAGTATTTGAATATCCCCACGGCGTTATGGACAGAGAGCTTCCCGACGGAACGCTTCTGCCACCCAGATGCGCGCTTGAGCATCCAGAGGACTATCTCGTAGCAATGAAACGCGTGATTTCAGAGGCTATTGCATTGGCGGGACTTACAGCCGACGATATAAGCGGCGTGGGACTTGATTTTACGGGCTGCACTATGCTTGCCGTGGACGAAAACGCTACCCCACTTTGCTTTGACGATAAATATAAAAATAATCCTTGTGCCTACGTTCAATTGTGGAAATCCCATCACGCAGAGGAGCAGGCTCAGAGGATAACCGCTATAGCCAAGGAGCGCGGAGAAAAATGGCTCGATATTTACGGCGGTGCGGTGATATCGGAATGGATGTTACCCAAAATACTTTATATACTTGAAAATGCGCCCGAAATATACGACGCGGCGTACCGCTTTACCGAAGCAGGCGATTGGCTTACGCATTTGCTTACGGGCAATGAGACTCACGCCACCTCGTTTGTAGGACTAAAGGCGCTTTGGAACGCCGAGGACGGATATCCGACCGATGAATTTTTTGCTGCCGTACATCCAAGGCTTGCGGGAATAATCGGAAGCAAGCTATCCGAAAATATTCTTCCCGTGGGCGATATTGCGGGATATATCGATGAGAGAGGAGCGGCTCTTACGGGGCTAAAAATAGGAACACCCGTGGCGCAGGCGGTAATCGATGCCCCTGCGGGAATGCCTGGACTCGGAATTATCGGAGAGGGCGAGCTTATGGCAATACTCGGTACGTCGGGCTGCTATATAGTAAACTCAAAAAAGAGCATTTCCATAAAGGGAATAGCGGGTTACGTCAAGGAATCTATTTATTCGGGATATTATACCTACGAGGCGGGACAGTGCTGTCTTGGCGACGGCTTTGATTGGTTTATCAAAAATTTCGTGCCCGAAAGCTATACTGCTGACGCTGAAAGTCAGGGCGTGAATATACATAAATATCTCCGTGAAAAAGCTAAGAAAATGAAAATCGGTGAAAGCCGACTTATCGTTCTCGATTGGTTCAACGGCAATAGAAGCGTGCTGTCGGACGGCGACCTTTCGGGAATGATCGTCGGACTTACACTTTCAACGCGCCCTGAGCATATCTACAGAGCAATGATAGAGGGCATGGCGTTTGGCACTAAGATGATAGTAGATAATTTTGACGAAAACGGATTACCTATAAAATCAATATGCGCGTCGGGCGGTATCGCAAGGAAGGACGAGCTGCTGATGCAGATATTCGCGGACGTTCTCGGACGAGAAATAAAGGTTGGCGGTACGACGCAGGCGTGCGCTCTCGGTAGCACGGTCTATGCTTCTGTGGCGGCGGGAATACACTCAAATATGGACGACGCTATTAAGGCTATCGCCAAGCCGCCCGTAAAGACTTATTATCCGATACCCGAAAATCACAAGGCGTATCTTGCGCTCTTCGAGGAGTACAAGGCGCTTCACGATTATTTCGGCAGAGGCGGAAATAACGTAATGAAACGTATATAAAAAGAGCGTCCCAAAGGACGTTGACGTTCGCTTTTCGGGTTTTGACCGCGTCCGCTCGTCTAATTCTGAGCGAATCGTAGCGAAGTTGAATTGCCGAAAAACAAAAGGAGTACGGATATTTTTTCGTACTCCTTTTTTACATTCCTTGCTATGCAAGGTATAATTTATGGAATGAAATTATTTAGGCTTGCGGATGCGGTTTAGCTTTTTATTCATTTTCAAAAGCTCTTCCTTGGTGAACGATATATTCATCATACCCATCATGCTGGTGAGACGAAGTACCGTAAAGCCTCCCATCATCTCCATAAGACCGCCGTCAGCCTTAAGGTCAACGTCAAAGCCGCCCGATTTCTTTCCTTCGGCCTTGTCCTTTTTGCTTTCGTCCATCTTCTTTTTTATCTTAAGACCTACGGACGCAAACCACAGCTTGCCGCGCTTGGATTTCATGATGTCCGATATTTTGTCGTTAAGTGAATATCTTCCGGGAATTTCAGTTACGTCAAACCAATTGAGTACCGCTCCGACTTCCTTGAGAACGTAATCCATATTTCTCTCTGCTACCTTACGTATCTTACCCACATCGGAAAGCTCTCCTGCCTTTGCGACTATGGTAGACTCGCCAACGTTTTGCACGTCAAAGTAGAAGAAGTGGTCGGGAGCGCTCTTTTTGCCGATGCTGCTACCGTTTACAAACAGCTCAACCTCGGGTTGATTGGAGTAAACCGTTACCTTTGTCACGTCCTCGACTCTGTCGATATATCTCTTACCGCAGAGATGGACGAACGGCTCGTCAGAGAGCCAAGCCTTGTATGCATAGAAGGAATCCTTCTTGTATTTTCTGTCCATCGTGACAAGACCCTTATGGTTCTGTCCGTTTTCACCGCCCTCTGATCTCGCATCAGCACCGAAATCAAACATATTCCATACGTGAGTAGCCCACATATATTTACGGGAGAAGAATTGTCTTATAAGCTCCTCATGGTAATAAGCCTGATATTCCTCGGTGTAATCACCTTGCTTGGGATCGGAGGTGTGCCAATTCAGCGCCTCACAGCCGTACTCGGAGCAGCCTATCGGAATGTTGGGATGAGTTGCATGGAACTTGTCGAACCAAGGTCCGTTCATCGAGGTATCTCCACCGTACCAGCCAAAGTAGTGGTTGTATGAAACGACGTCGGGAATCTGGAGATAGGGGTCGTCCATCTTACACATGGATACTGCGGCAATGGTAGTAAGACGGGTCTTATCCATTTCGTGAACGAGGTCGTTCAGAATACGATGGTTTTCAAGCAAATCGTCATCAGAGCCGCCGATGGATATTTCGTTGGAAAGTCCCCATACTACGATACATGGATGGTTGTAATTCTGCGTTACAAGCTCCTTCATCTGAGAAACAGTGTTTTCTCTGCCCGTGGGCATATGCTTTGAAATATAGGGGATCTCTGCCCAGATAACGAGACCCTTTTCGTCGCAAAGATCATAGAAGTACTGATCGTGCTGATAGTGAGCGAGACGAATGGTGGTAGCGCCTACTTCCATGATAAGCTCTATATCCTCTTCATGATGCTCAGGGAGAAGAGCATTACCCACGCCCGCTCTGTCCTGATGGCGCGATACTCCTCTGAGGGGGTATTCCTCACCGTTAAGGATAAATCCGTTTTCGGGATCAATCTTAAACGAACGGCAACCGAAGCGGCTACATACGTTATCTATTATTTCGTCGCCCTCCACGATCTCAACCTCACAGCAGTAGAGGTATGGGTCACGGCGACCGTGCCAAAGATGCGCGTCCTTTATATCGAACGTGACCTTGGTGTCCTGGGATTCTATTTTCTGAAGCTCTTTTTCGTCCTTGTCGTATATAGTATATACCAGCGTCTGCGTGTCCTTGAGGTTCTTTACGTATACCTCGACCTCAACCTTTGCGTCCTTGCCCTCAACCGTGGGAGTTATCTTAAGCCCCGGAGCGCCGTAGTATTCAAGGTCAAAATGGCTTTCGCTTACTGCGATGAGATTTACGCTACGGTAAAGACCGCCGTAGAAGGTAAAGTCAGCCATCTGGGGATATACGGTTTCGTTGGGGGAGTTGTCCACGACGATAGCTACGTCTGTCTCCTCGCCAAGCTTTTCCGTAAGGTCTACTCTCCACGTCGAATATCCGCCGTCATGATGCGCAAGCTTTTCGTTGCCAACGTAAACGTCGGCAGAGGAGTTTGCGCCGCGTATCTCAAGATAATAGCGATCAGCCTTGGGAAGCTCCGAACGCTTTATCGTCTTTACGTAAAGGCAAGAGCCGCGAAAATAATCGTTTCCGCCGTCACTTCCGTCGTCTGCGTTCCACGTATGAGGGAGATTGATACAGACGCAGTCGCGAGCAGATATATCGGTAGTGTTTTTTACGAACAACCAATTTTGATTAAGATTCAAAATATTTCTCACAGTATTTCTCCGTTTCTATATTTTTTATAAATAATTATATAACATAAATATGTCAACAATATTAATATGCGCAATTTTTTAAAATGGCGTCCGACGGAGAATTACCGACGGACGCCGAATATCAAGGTCGTCAAGCGGGCTCGTCGTTGCTTTCTGTAGAAGCCTCAATTGCTTCGACGTCTCTTCCAAGCTCTGCGTTCATCTTGTTAAGAGTCTTCTTGTCGAGGTTGTAAACAAGACCGAGACCTATGAACTGTAGGAGAGCGGAGAACAGATACGTTGCGGCAACGAGATAACGCATACGAACGGCAACTTCCCATACCTGATTGCCCTCGTTTTCGCCGACATAACCGAGAGCGACCATAATTACAAGCACGAGTGCAGGACCGACACCCTGCGCCAATTTTCTGAAGAAGGAGTGGAGCGAATATACCGTGCCTTCCTCGCGGTTACCCGTCTTCCATTCGTTATAGTCGATAGCATCGCCCATCATAGCCCAGGATACCGTAGAATATATACCGAGACCGAGAGAGAAAATGAGTTGAGCTACTATATAAAGAATGAGATCGAGTCCCGTATTGTTGGGGGTAACGATAAAGAGCGCGAGAGCGGCAACGATGGAGCAAATTGAGCCGAACGTTGCCAGCTCCTTCTTTCCGAATCGAGCGACCATTTTACGCGCGAGAGGAGTAAAGCATACTATCGGAATCATCGCAAAGAGCTGAACGATACCCGATATCTTAACGTTCTTGAAGTAGGATTGGAATATTACGGTAACAGCTGTAGCCGCTCCCTGCATACCTATGAACATACCCATAGCGGCGATGGTAGCGCCGACAGCGGGGCGATTCTTCATAAAGTTTACGAAAGCCTTGAATACGTTGAATTTGGGCTTTTCCTCATTTAGCGTAATGTCCTGCTCAATGCGGATCTCGGTGTTTCTTATCATGAATTGGAAGCAGATAAATCCGAGAGCACCCATGATGAGAGCCGCGATGAATACGCGTTCACCGATGAGGTTGTTGTCGTTGTCGTATATGATAAACGGAAGAATTACCATAGGAAGCATATTTCCGAATATCGAACCGATGGAACGCCAAGCAGAGAGAGAGGCTCTGTCCTTGACGTCGTTGGAGATAAGTGCGAGCAAAGAACCGTAAGGAACGTTTGCGACGGTGTAAAAAGCGTCCCATACAACGTATCCCGCAATGAAGATTATCGCTTTAGCGAATGTGGGCGCGTTGGGGAAGGGGAGGAAGCAGCAGGCTCCGCCTACGATAAGACCGATAGAGCCAGCCCAGATGTAAGTCAAAAATTTGTTTCTTTTGTACTTGTGCTTGTCTGCGTCTACAACGGAGCCGATAAGGGGGTCGTTGATAGCATCCCATACCTGAACTACGATAAGTAACAACGCATACCAAAGATCCATGCCCATAAACTGAGTCCAGAATATAGACATGGTGCTCTTGAGCGCAAAGCTCATGTTACAGCCAAGGTCACCCGCCGCATAAGCAAGGCAGTCCCTTATGCCGAACGCGCGCTTTCCGTTTGCGTCAAGCTTAGGTTGTTTTTTCATAACGCTTCTCCTTTTTATTTAAATTATTTTATAAGAGTCCTTAACTCTATTATAGTATAACTTATTTACTTAAATGTTAGTGAGTAATTTTTTGCGATATTTTTGTATTATTTTAATATTTTATGTAATTATATATTGATTTTCGATAAAAATAATGGTATACTTAATTGAGAAGTTGAAAAAAATATCAAAAATATAAATACATTGGGAGGTCGTATGCCGTACCAAAGCGAGCTTTCGTTTTTATGTGACGTTTTCAGAAAAACTCACGTGAGCGTAGGAGTGATAGATATTGCGTCTCCGAATTTGCAAGCGGAGAGCAAAAAAATCAGAACGACGCTTGGAGACTCAAGTAGCTTTTTGAAATTTTTCAGCGAAATGTCCGAAAGGACGATGTATAGATTTACGGATGCGTTTAAATGCAGCTATATCTTCCTTTTGCTTAAGGGGTACGAGCGTAAGGTTATGTTTGTTGGCCCGTATCTCAGCGCGGAGCTTACGGATAAGCAGATTTTGGAGATAGCGGAAAAAATCAATTTATCCGCGCAGAAGCAGAGGTATCTTTCGGAATATTATATGAGCCTTGCGGTGCTTACGGAGGATTGTCCCATTATGACTATGCTTAATAGCTTTTGCGAAAGAATGTGGCGTAATTCAAACTTCTCGGTGGTTGACGTTATAGATATGAAAAAGAACACGTCGGCAGAAAGTCCCTTCAGTCGCTCCATGCTTGCGCTTGAGCCTAATGATATTCTCGTGAATATGCGTAGTGTAGAACGCAGATACGAATTTGAAAATGAAATGATGAGAGCGGTGTCCTTAGGGCATTCGCATATGGAAAATAAATTCAGACAAGCGTTCTCTGCGAGCTTTTTTGAAAAAAGAGTTGCGGACCCATTGAGAAACGCAAAAAATTATTCTATCATAATGAATACTCTTTTGAGAAAATCGGCAGAAAACGGTGGAGTGCATCCGATATATCTTGATAGAGTGTCCTCTGATTTTGCGACCAAGATAGAAGGCTTGCGCTCTCTGTCGGATAACGCATCGCTAATGGTAGAGATGTTCAGAACCTATTGCCGATTGGTTCGTACTCATTCGTCAAAGGAGTTTTCAAATTTAGTTCAGCGAACTATACTGATAATTGAATCCGACCTTTCCGCTGACCTATCCTCCAAGGTGCTCGCAGAGACTCAGGGCGTTAGCCTCGGATATCTTTCAACGGTTTTCAAAAAGGAAACGGGACAAACCGTGTCGTCGTATATCCGAAAGCAGAGAATGGAGTATGCGTCGTATTTACTTGAAAAGACGAATCTTCAAATACAGAACGTAGCGCTTCATTGCGGAATAATGGACGTTCAGTACTTCACAAAGCTGTTTAAAAATCATTTCGGTAAGACTCCAAGCGAATACAGAAGACTTATAAAGCTCGGTATATAAAAATCGTCGCTCGATTCAGTAATGCCGCGGCAAGCATTGACGAAATGAGCAAAAAGTGCTATAATATAAATAACGGTATTTTTGAAAGGAGAGACGCATGAGATATAATCCCGATAATTGCACTATAGAGACGTCCGTGCGCTCTCTTTGCGCGCTTGCCTGTAAGAGCGGTGATATTGATTCACGCCGTAAGAGTGGAAATCAGCAAATGATACTCGGCGGTGAGCTGCACCGAAAGCTTCAGGCAGAGGCGGGGGGATATTATAATCCCGAGGTGACGCTCCATAATACCACGCTTTTTGACGGAGTTTATTACTCTGTGAGTGGAAGAGCCGACGGCATAATAAGAACGGAGCAGGGGCTTTGCGTTGACGAGATAAAGTGCGTAAGGTCTTATGAATTTTATATGCCGCCAAGGAGCGCGCATCTCTGTCAGCTTAAGTGCTACGCATATTTTCTATGCGTCAGAGACGAGCTTGACGGCGTTGACGCAAGGCTGACGTACTATAACGTAGATAAGAATAAAATAAAATATTTCAATTACAGATTTACAAAAGCCGAGCTTAAGAAATTTTATCTTTCTCTGCTTCTTGAGGCAAGCTTTTTCGCAGGTTTGCATATACACAGACATCTTGACATTTTGCCGAAGGCAGCGAGAGCGGTGTTCCCATACTCACAGCTTCGCGAGGGTCAGGAGATGATGATAAGGGAAAGCTATTGCGCCATTAAGCGCTCCAAGCGAATATTCATTGAAGCGCCAACGGGAACGGGAAAAACCATTTCTTCAATTTTTCCCGCGCTCAGAGCATTGGGAGAGGGAAGAGCGGATAAGATATTTTATTTAACCGCAAAGGCAAGCACACGACGAGAGGCGTATGCCGCGGCGGCAAAGCTCTTTCGCTCGGGAGTTGCTATAAAGGCGATAGTGCTTAATTCAAAGGAAAATATGTGCCGCTGTAAATCGTCACTCGGTTCGGCGCGCAATCTTTGCAATCCCGACGACTGTCCTTTCGCAAGAGGATATTACGATAGAGTGAACGGCGCTCTGCGTGAGCTTCTTTCGGAAATGAACGGCTATCCCTCAAAGGCAATACTTTCCGTGGCGGAAAAATACGCGATATGCCCATACGAGCTGTCACTTGACTTGTCTGAGTATTGCGATATAATAATCTGTGACTATAACTATGCCTTCGACCCATCGGTGTACCTGAGAAGATATTTTTCAGACGAGGGAAAACGTGAGAAATACGTATTCCTTATTGACGAGGCGCACAACCTTGCGGACAGAGCAAGGGATATGTATTCCGCGGAGCTGAGACTGTCGGACTTTACCGCGGTGAATGGATTACTGACAGAAAACGACGGCGACATCACATCGTGCATTTTGAGCGTGATATCGGCGTTCCAGCCGTTGCGCAAGCTGTGTCGTGATAACGTTTTCAAGGACGGAAACGGCGAGGACAGAGGTTTTTTCATGAGCCGCTCTCCGTTGTCGCATTTTACCGAGAAGCTTGAGAGCTTCCGCAAAAAATGCGATACGTGGCTGAGAAAAAACGAGCATCACGAGATCTACGACCAAGCTTATGCGCTTGCGTCGGCAGTGAGAAAATATCTGTGCGTCAACGAATATTTTGATAAGGGATTTCTTTGCTACGTCGAGCTTGGCGGTGGGGATATAACGGTAAAGACCTATTGCCTCGACCCGTCCGCCGTTATGAACGGACTTTTGGCGCGCGCTTGCTCTGCCGTAATGTTCTCGGCGACGCTTACGCCGTCGGAGTATTTTTGCGACGTTCTGGGAAGCGCTAAGGGAAGCGTCAGCGTATCCTTGCCTTCTCCGTTTGAACCCGAAAATCTTTGCGTAGCGGTCGCGGATTTCGTTAGCACGAGATACGAGGACAGAGATGCAAGCATACAAAAATACGTTTGCGCAATAGCGGCAACCGTCAGTGCGAAGGCAGGGAATTATATAGTTTATTTTCCGTCATACGATTGCCTTGAAAAAGTAAAGAAGGTATTCTGCAAAAAGTATCCGCAGGTGGAGACGGTGGTGCAGGAAAGGGGCATGAGAAGCTCGGAGAAGGAAGCGTTTCTGTCTAAGTTCAAGGAGGATAAGGGTAGATTGCGAGTTGGCTTTTGCGTGCTTGGCGGAGCTTTTTCCGAGGGCGTCGACCTGCCTGGTAGCCGCCTTATAGGTGTCATAGTTATAGGCGTGGGACTCCCTGGGCTTTCTAACGAGAGAAATATAATAAAGGAATACTTTGACGTCGATTCGGGTTGCGGATACGATTACGCATATACTTACCCGGGTATGAATAACGTCTTGCAGGCGGCGGGCAGAGTGATAAGAACGGATAGCGACAAAGGCGTCGTCGTACTCGTTGACGACAGATATGCTACGCCAAAGTACAGAGGGCTGTTTCCTAAGCATTGGAGAAACGTTCAATATGCAGGAAATTTTTCATCTCTTGCAGAAATTGCGCGTCGTTTTTGGAAAAACAAAGTGTAAATATGAAAATATTGTTAACATTTCGCAAAACATAAAAATAATTCTTGCTTTTTGTGGTAAGCTGTGGTATAATTAAGCAGTATTTTGCAGATTAGTAAAAAAATCTGTATCGGAGGTAATATATGACGTATTCACAGATGTCCGCGGAACAGCTTTTGAATGAGAAGAAAAAGCTTTTGGCGGAGTACGATATAATAAAAAGCAAAGGACTTTCGCTTGACTTGTCCCGCGGAAAGCCGGGCAGAGAGCAGCTCGACCTTATGACCGATATGCTGACCTGTATCAGCACGGCGGAGGATTGCTTCAGCGAAAACGGAACTGATTGCAGAAACTACGGTGTTCTCGACGGAATTCCCGAGGCGAAGAGAATATTCTCCGACCTTCTCGGAATACCCGAGAAAAATATTTTCGTGGGCGGAAATTCCTCGCTCAATCTTATGTACGATTCCATTGCACGCGCTATGCTTTACGGCGTAGTTGGTGGTGATAAGCCTTGGAGCAAGGAAGAAAAAATCAAATTTATCTGCCCCGCACCCGGATATGACAGACACTTTGCTATCTGTGAGTCGCTCGGAATTGAAATGATAACCGTAAAGATGACGGAGCAAGGACCTGATATGGACGCCGTTGAGGCACTCTGCGCGTCAGACGCTTCGGTGAAGGGTATGTGGTGCTGTCCCAAGTACTCCAACCCCGATGGATATACCTATTCTGACGAGACGGTTAAGAGACTTGCGTCAATGAAGACGGCAGCGCCCGATTTCAGACTTTTCTGGGATAACGCATACGCCGTTCACGAGCTTTACGCCGAGGGCGGAGACGTGCTTGCGGATATTTTTGCCGAGTGTGAGAAATACGGAAACGGCGATAGAGTCTTCTACTTTGCGTCTACCTCAAAGATTTCTTTCCCCGGCTCTGGCGTTGCGATATTCGCGGCGTCCGAGAATAATATGGCGCAGATAAAGAAGGTCCTTACCGTTCAAACTATCGGTCACGATAAGATAAATCAGATAAGACACGTCAAGTATTTCGGCAATGCGGAGAATATCCATAAGCATATGCAAAAGCTTGCCGAGGTTATTCGCCCCAAGTTTGAGATAGTTGAAAAGACGCTTACCGAAAACCTTGCGGGAACGGGAGCGGCAAAGTGGACGAAGCCTAAGGGCGGATATTTCGTCAGCCTTTATACTATGGAAGGCTGCGCAAAGAGAACTTACGCACTCTGCCGAGAGGCAGGAGTAGTGCTGACGGGAGTTGGAGCAACGTATCCTTACGGAAACGATCCCGCCGACAGCAATATCAGAATAGCGCCTACCTTCCCCTCGAATGAGAATTTGCAGAAGGCAATGGACGTTTTGACTATCTGCGTAAGACTTGCGGCGGTAGAAAAGCTGCTTTCCTAAAATAACGTTTGTGAAAGGCTGTTGCGCCCAAGCGCAACAGCCTAAGTGTTTTACTTGTGTAATCTGTTATTCACTTACTATGTTATTGCGACCGCAGCAATCTTTAAAAAATAATATTATCGCAAAGAGCACGCCGACTTCGTCGGCTACCCTCATCAGTCAGCTCCGCTGCCAGCTTCCCCCAAGGGAAGCCTTTGTGTAAGCCGAGCTTTTGCTATTATGAATATTATTTTTACTAAACCGTAGATTAAGAACAAATAAAATTGGTGTAGATAAAGAAACGATTACAACCAAGGCTTCCCTTGGGGGAAGCTGGCAGCGGAGCTGACTGATGAGGGTAGCCGACGAAGTCGGCGTGCTCTTTGCGATA
>JAFTXE010000005.1 GCA_017461745.1 Clostridia bacterium
CTTTGGATATTTGAATTGTTTTTTACCTTAACGCTCCAAAGCTCGCAAGCGCTATCCGTGGTGACTATTATCTCAACGTCGGTGGCAAGTCCGTTCTTTTCAGTATGAACGTTGCTCGCTCCCCTTTCGTGAGTGCAGAGATACGCGTCGTTCACCTGATTTACGGGCAGACCGCAAATGCCATGTGACTTGCCGTCCTCGATTACATAAAAGCCCCTATCCTTGACGAGCCCCATTCTTCTGCCGAGGGAGTCCTGCAAGAAGCTCTCGCCCGCGCCGACTTGTGATGTGAAGCTCATATAATTATCATTCCACAGATAATTATACCAATTCCTTGGTATGTCGGGCGTTATAATATTATACTGCTTTCCGTCAGATGAAAAATATCCGTATTTTCTGTCCATTAGTTTTTTCCTTTCGTTGTATCGCGCAATAAGGGCTCAAATTCAACCAATACGGGATAATGATCGCTTGCATCAAGGATTTCGGGATAATCGTTTTCCTTGATTACATCATGAGACAATACGTGCGTCGTATCGCAGTTAACGAGCACGTGGTCGATAGCATTGCCCTCGCCTCTCGGATTGCCCAGCTTGCCGTGGAAGGTCGCCTGTCCGTCCTCCGCTACATCGGCAACCGTCATAGCGCTTCTGATATGGAGCTCTCCCGCCATGTTCGAAAAGACCTCGGGCTCAGTTACCAAATTGGCGTTATAATCGCCCGTTATAGCCAAGGGCAACGTGCTGTAATCCTCGTTATCTTTATAAAGCTCACTGAGCTCCGCGTTTATTTCCTCTGCATTTATGATACGGGTTTCCTTGTCCTTGTACTCAAGGTGAAGGTTTCCGTGTATGTACGCAAGTTTGCCGCTCTCTTTTTCGGAAAATACGGCAATAGTAAAGCAGTATTTCTGACCGCTTGACGTCGTAAGTCGCTTGCAGATGCTATGCTCAAGTCTCAACAGCTCGGCGTCATAGAAGGTGGATATCCAATCCTGTCCAAACTCGACAAACTCGTATTTTTTTGGAAGATATTTGGGAAAGAATTTCTTGTTCTGTCTTCCGTATTCCTGCACTCCGACAGAAGCGGGAGCATACAGCTCTATGCACTCCGCTATAGTTTTCATTCGGCTTTCGGTTATTTCATCCTCGGACTCGTGCTGTAGATATTTACCGAGAACGTTTACTGACATTATCTTATACATCATACTTCTCCGTTTCCTCCGTCGCTCTCCCAATCCAAGACAACTCCGAATTTTTCTCCGTAAGAAGCGGTCATGACGTCCCCGATAGAAAGTGACACCGTTTTCAATTCAGGCGAATTATATTTTTTCAACATATTTGTCCTCCTTACTGCAATATGCCAAAGGTTATCACCAACGGATAATGGTCACTTGCGTTTATCATACCCGACCATTCGTCATTTGTCACGATATCGTGACGCTTTACGTCGATAACGTTTTCATTTACAAGCGCATGGTCTATTGCGTATAGCGTGCTTGATTCTCCAAAATCAGGAAATGATAGTTGTGTCTCATCCTCAGCTACATCTGCTATGTATATTGCGTTTTCAAGCGGATGTTCGCCGATAAGCGTGGTGAATATACCCTCGGTATCGGTAATTCTCGTGTTATAGTCACCCGTGATAATTATCGGAGCATTGGAATATTCATCAAAAATGTTATCAAGCTCTTTATTTATATCCTCAACTTGCTTTATTTTCTTACTAATGTCATTGCCGGAATACAAGTGAAGATTTGCGTGAATATACGCGATATTACCCGTTGTCTTATCTCTCAAGACCATCCAACTAAACGAGAAGGGGTTTTCGGCGTTTCCGTTGCTAAGATAATCGCCTGCCCAAATACTGATTGCACCACCCTCATTTGCATTGACGGTGAATTTATCCGAATTATAGAAGAATGGCATATTTGAGCTTTGACGGGAACCTAAAGTGCTATCATAATAGTCGAAATACTTCATGGTATATCCACTAATGGCGCTTTCCTTAAAGTAGGAATTGATATTTGAGCCGTATTCCTGAACGGCTATAGAATCGGGCTTTGTGGAATTTATATAGTTAACGAGTATGTTCATGCGCTCCTCATAACTTATATTTTCATTTGAGGTATAAGAGCCTGCATTTATCGACATCGCTTTATATATTTTTTCCTCGCTCCATGCGACCGTATCTGCAAAGCCCGAGGTCATGCCGTTAAGGTAATTTCCGTCCTCGTCAAAAAGAGCATAACAGGGGTCTCCCTTGATTTCGGTATTTCCGTCCATGTAAAAAGGAGTTACCTCAAAGGTGTACGCCATGCCTGATTTTACGTTATCGATAGCTACGGCAAAGAACTTCTCAGCGCCGTATTCATTTGCCTTGTAGCCTGCAATACCGCCAGCCTCGTAGCCTTCAAGCTCGTCATAAAACTTGCATTCGTCGGTGTAAAAGCTCTTTATGGGCGTTTTCTGAGTATAAACGGAAGAGTCAAAATTTTCAAACGTCGTATCGCTCTCAGTCTCCCATACTCTGATGCTCATACCCGCCGTAACGTCTGCCATAGACGAAAGTCCGACAAAGCGTATCATATATTTGCCGTCCACAACGTTTGACGTCTGAACGTATCTTACCTCAAAAACCACTTCCTGTGTCTGCGCGCAAACGCTGAAAACGGACAAGGATAGCATAAATACGGTAAGAATGAAGCATATTATACTTTTTAAATTTTTCTTTTTCACTGTTATTTCTCCGATTTTTTGTTGTAAATTGTGATTTGACGTAAGCGTTCCCTCCGTGTTATCCCTCATTTCTTTGATGAAAACTTTACTACGACGGGATAGTGGTCACTTGCGCTCACGATTTGCGCATAATCGTTTTCCTTAATGATATCGTGACTCAGCGCCTGCGTCGTATCGGTGTTTACAAGCACGTGGTCAAGAGCGTATCCCGTACCCGCAGACACGCCAACGTTGTGATACGTAGCCTGACCTTTTTCAGCAGACATAGCTACTTGCGCGGCGCACTTTATATTGTAGATTCCCGCGATTTTTGAGAACACCGCAGGCTCTATTTCATGCTTTGCGTTATAGTCACCCGTTATCACGAAAGGCAGCGCCTTATATTCAGCATTGGCAAATATTTTGGAAATTTCGGCATTTACTTCTTGTGCGTTGGCTATACGCGTTGTGGTGTCCTTATATTCAAGGTGAAGATTACCGTGGATATACGCAAGACTTTCATCGTTCTTATTGGCGAATACCACCCACGTAAAACAATACTTTTGATTGCTCGACGTTGTCAAACGTATGCAGTTTTTAGCTTTTATCGTATATTTGTCGGTATTATAGAACGTCGATATCCAGCTTTGACCAAAATCCACCGAAGCATAATTTGAGGGTAAATAACCGGGCAAAAAGGCTATATTTCTTGCCCCGTATTCCTGAATACCAATAGAATCAGGCTTTAAATCAGATACGTAGTCTCCGATAATTTTCATTCTTGCTTTTGTCGTTGAATCCTGGGCAGTGTCACCACTGTACTTTCCAAGAACGTTCATGGACATTACCGTATACGTGATTTTCTCTCTTTCCAAATCCTTCGTTTCAAGATCATCCATAAGATAATCGCTTGAGTCGTCACCCAATCCGTTGTCTTCAATCACCGTCTGTTCCGCGATAATCTCTCCTTCGTTATCCTCGTCGTTTGATGCGCATGAAGCAAACGTCATACACAGCATCAAAAGTGCGAGAATGAGAGAAAAAAACCTTTTCATACTTAATACCTCCTAAAATTTTTCGTTCGGCGACGCATGCGCAATTCCAGATTAAAAAGCGCTTATTCTGCTAAAAAAAGGGCTTAAAATATGGCTGCTGCAATTTGCAGCAGCCATATTGCTTACGGTTATAAATTTTTAATTATTCTTCAACCCAGGTTTCCACATTGGCGAAGCCTGACAGAGTCATAACGTCCTCGCAAGCGAGTACGACGATTTCACACTTAGGACTATTATAATTCTTCATTACAATACCTCCTTATTAATTAACCGATACGGAGTCGCCGTTTACAGTCACCTGCGCACCGTAAGCGGTGGAAGTAATTTCAACACCGTTTACAGTAAAGGTAGTGCTTATTTCAAACTTGTAATTATCATCCGTAGGAACGTTAAGTATAGCGCCTGCAAGAAGCTTTTCTGCGTTGAAATCTTCTTTAGCATCATAACTAGCACTATCGTCACTTATTATTGTATAAGCATCTTCATTATCAACGTAAGTGTCAGTCAGCTTATCCCACTTGTCACAAGTAATAGTATATTCACCAACCGCTGTATCTGCCGAATTCTTAACTTTAATAGTCATATTAATATTGGACATATTCTCAGTATAAGCAGGCATAACGAAACGGATTATGTACTTCCCGCCGTCAACAACGTCGACAACATTTGTTACCTGAGCCTTCATAGTACCGACGAGGCTACCTGCTACACCGTTGATATAACCGTTATTTTTCGAAACAAGAGCTGTTGCTTGTTCTTTGGTAATAATTGTAACTGTTCCATTAATAGTACCTTGGTCAAAAAGTTTAGATCCCGTCGAATCTGAAGTAGAATAAACATTTGTAATAGTATACGTTCCATCGCTATGACCGTACGAACACAATAGATAAGTAAGTCCCGATACATCAACCACAGTATTGCTTATTACAGCGGTACATTTTCTCAAGGCGCCTGCAACAGCACCATGGCGGTTCGTCTTATTTTTTACTGTATACTCACCCGTACAGTAACAATTATCAATTGTTATGTTTGAATATGTAAAATTAGCATCGCCAACACTATTTACCGTACGACCGCCCCAGCCGCCTACGATTCCACCTGCACGTCCACTTGAGTTATCAGCGTATAAATTAGCATTAACATAACAATCCTGAATTACAGTCATTGCGTTATAATACGTTCTTTGTGCATATTCAACGCCACCTATTATTCCGCCAATATCACGAGTACTTGTTATTGAACCGGAAACATTACACTTATTCGCAAGTACTCGAGCATCCTTAGTCATAAGACCAACTAAACCGCCTACATAACCACTACTTGCTCCGCCACTAACGGTTACATTAGTTATATTTATATTTTCAAAAATACCGTCAGCAGATAACGTTCCTACAAGAAGACCAAAGTTTACGCTACTGTATACAGTTGCGTTATCAATAGTCAAATTCTTTACAACTACGTCATCTGTAGTGAGAGACAAATCAAGTTTTGTATCGTCCAAATCAGTTCTACCAACAGTTGTCGTTGTAATAATGCCACCGAATTCTACCTTTTCAGATGAGCTTCCAGCTGTAAAGTTACTTATAGTATTACCATTTCCGTCAAATGTTCCCGCGAAGGCAACTTCGTCGAACAAGGGCTTATCATTGGTTGTATCAGCTACGTCATCATTTCCGTCATCGAAATTGAGGGATGCTCCAAGCTTTATGTCGTAATCCGCGTATGTATTTTGGTTTGCTGCAACATAATTCCAACCCTCAACGGTATTAATGGTAATGGTATTTGTTCCGAGAACATAGTCCGTATTCTCAACTGCCTCAGCCACCGCGCTTATCATTCCCATGGGAATCATAGCGAGTACCATTATTGCGGCAAGGAATGCGGAAAGGGTCTTCTTAGAAAATATCTTTTTCATTTTGCATTATTGCCTTTCATTATAAATTAATTTTTTCAAATTTTGATTTGTCGCGCTATTTGATATGTAGCACTCTCTCTGTGTCATCCTGAGCGTATGCACTTTATTGGGAGAACCGAAAGTACAATTCGAAGGATCTTTGCCGCTAAAGCGGCAACAACCAACTTATATGGGTAATCCCTTTATTCTTTAAGGATTCTCCCAATATATGCGGTTAGTAGTTGCTCCTTACGTCGCAAAGATTCTTCGCATCGTTTATCCGTCTCTCCCCCCATGTCTCATCTGCTCAGAATGACACAGAGAGAGTGCGAACACAGATAATCAACTCCACGACAAATCCTAATTTATACCTTCAAGTACTTAAAAGCAACTGCGGCGCCTCGATATTTCTAAGGGGGTAAAGAAACACGGGGCGCCGCAGGCATCTCTATTTTATTTTAAAATCAAATAGGATGCTAAAGTTTGTCAATACACCGTAAAATTACGATGCGGAGGGTGCTTTGATTGCGGAAACGTATCCGCTTGCGTCAAGAGTTACCATTGCCGCAAGCTTATCCGCAGTTACAGCGGTAAAGCCGTCGGTAAGCGTAAGAGCTTCGTCTTTGCTGTTTTTAACGATAGTCGTATAGCAATTTGTAGCCGCAAGCGTATAAGCAGTACCCGCAGACGCATAGTTTATCAGAGATGCGTCCTTTTCTATACCGAGCTTTGTAACGTCGGGGGTAACGGGAGGAGTTGCCGTATCAGAGCCTGCGTACGTCTGTTCAACTGCTGCCGCAACAATTACGTTCTTAAGCGTAAGCGTGGACTCCTTCGATCCGTACTCACCAAACAATCCGCCTGCGCGACCCTTCATGTTCGTGCCCTGTCTGACGGAAAATTCTCCTGCTATGTAGCAGTTCTCAATAGTGAGATTTGCGCTTGAAGTCTGATTCTTATACCAGTTACCGATACCGCCCGCACGGCCGCTACCCGAGGTCTGGAACAGCTTAACGTTTATGTAAGCATTCTTAATGTAGCTATCGCCTGATGCCGCTGCTTCATTGTACTTAGTTCCGATAACACCGCCAAGTCCTTCAGAACCGCCCGTGTTTCCGGGAGAGCTAAAAGTACCTGTAACGTTTATCTTCTCAATGTGCAGGTTGCCGGGACCCTCGGAACGTCCTATAATACCGCCGAGATGTGAGTGAGCGTTTACGTTCATATCTACCTTGATTCCCTCAAAGGTGCTGAGTCCCGAAGTCATCATGAATCCAACTACGCCACCTATTCTGGAGGAGTTCTTGTTAGCGGCAGTTACGGTACAAGCAGTTACGATTATATTCTTTGCGGCAACGTTTATATTCTTTGCCTCACCGAGAACAAAGCCAACGCCCTTGTTGCCCGCAGCAGCCTTATCGGCGTCTATGGAGCAATTCTTTACCGTGATGTTCTCAAAGGTAACGGTCGGATTTTCAGCCGTCGTATTGCTCGTCATTGCGTTAGCCGCGATAACGGAAGTGTTCTCTGCTCCTTCAACGGGGCAGCTTATTGCAAAGCCGTCAACGGTAACGTTCTTAACGGTAGCGCCGTCAAGAGTGTTAGCAAGAAGGCTCATGCGGCTTGCGGTCTTACCCTTAATGGTGAAGTTACCGCCGTCAAACGTTCCCGCAAAGGTCTTGAAGAGAGTGGTTGCGGTTGCAGTTCCAAAGTCAATGTTTGCGGTGAGCTTAACAGTCTTGTTAAGGAAGTCTTCCTTATCGGGATCTCCCGCGGTTGCGAGTGCTTCCCACTCTGCTACTGAGCCAATGGATATCTCAGAGGGATCAGGAATAGTTCCGTCGCCCTCTTCTCCACCTTCGTCCTCGTCGTCTTCCTCTTCATCATCGTCAGTGGAAGAAGGCTTCTTGGTATCTGCCTCGGTCTCTTTTTCTGTGGTCTCTGCCTTAGTTTCGGTTTCAGTCTCCGTGTCTTTGTTATCGCAAGCGACGAGAACCGCTATACACATACACAGAGCAAGTATAAGTGCTAAAATCTTTTTCATGTTGTCCTCCTAATTTTTTAATTTAGTGGTTTTAGCTCCTGCAAGCCTCCAAAGGTCTGCTCGGCTTTGGATTCAGGCTCCCCTTCGCCGTCGTCCTCGCCGTCGCTTTCCCCTGTCAAGCTCTCGGTAACCTCTGTATCACTTTCGCCCGTCTGCGATTCGGTATTTACGTTAACGAAGGTCTCGTCCCCATCGCAAGCCGCCAATACCGCAATGCATACGCATATAACGAGCATCAATGCCAAAAATTTTTTCATGAGCCTTGCTCCTTACTTCTTCGCTATGTCAACTACCACGGGATAGTGGTCGCTGGCATGGCAAACAAGAGCGTCGTAAATTATCTTGTGTCGCTTGACGTCCGCCGTATTTTTGCTAACGAGAATATGGTCGATAGCGTCGTATGCGCCCGTCTCAAGCTTACCAAGCTGACACAGCTTATAATAGGATTTATGCTTGTTATCTGCTTTTCCCGCAGGAGCGACAGTCGCCGCGTCGGTAACGTCAACGCCATTCACAAGCTTCGTGAATACCGAGCCGCTCCACTTGCAGTTGTAGTCTCCCGTTATAGCAATTATCGCATCGGGGTAAGCTTGGATAACCTTTTTCAGCTCGGCGTTGACAAGCTCCGCCTGCTTTGCTCTATAGGTATCTCCTCTGTAATCAAGGTGCAGATTTCCGTGGATATACACCTCACCCGTTGAGTTGTCCTTAAGAGCCACCCAAGAGAAGTAATAATCCTGTCCGCCGTCTACCTTAAGTGATATCATATTGTTTGCGACCGCGGTGTACTTATCCTTACGGTATACGGTGCTTACCCAATTTACGCCATAGCCCGTAAAGGATACGGTTGCATATTTTGCGGACAGCTTTGCGCCGAGATACTGTCTGTTCTTGGAATTATACTCCTGCAAACCGACGGAATCGGGATTCATGGCAAAAATGTATTCTGCCATGAGAGCCGAGCGGAATGCCGTTTCGCACTGTCCGTCCTCCTCAAGTCCCGCGCCCATAACGTTTGCGGACATAACTCTGAGAGCTGCGCCGTCACTCAAGGCAACGGGCATATTTGCAAGGAAGGTATCTTTTGCGTTAGCGGTATGCGAGATACCCGACGCAGTATCCTTCGTGAGCATTCCCTTTATATCGCCAAACGCCGCGTAAGCCGCTATCATGCCGCCGACCTTGACGTTTATCTGCTCTCCGTTGCTCTTTACTGAATAGTCAAGCAAATCCATCTTACTATCCATAGCCACGGTGATCGCTCTGTCGCGGGCATCGTCCGCGTCACTTACGACGTAAATATACGCGCCCGTCTGCTCGCCAAGCTCCTTGACAATGATATTGTTTATCAGTTCCTTAAGATATTTGTCCTCTTTTGCCGAAATAGCCACGCTGTAATCGGAAAGGCTCACACCAAGAAGCTTGGGAGAGGATATCTCGTATTCGGGGTTATTGACGAAAACCATGCTCTCGTCAAATATTACGGAAACTCCGCCCTCCGCGTTTTTGTCTATATTCTCATTCTTCAAGGAGTTTGCGAACATCTGCGCGGCTTTGTTTATCGCTATTTCGTTATATCCGCAGATATAAACGTTACCGCCGTCAAATACCACGCCGTAGCCGTCATAGCTGATATTGTTTTTGAATATATCGGCAATCTCATCTCTACCATCAACCATACCGATAAATATTGCATTTCCACCGTCAAGCTTACTAACGCTTTCAACGATTTCAAACGTCACTCCCGTTTTCTTCTGGAGCAGCTTTTGCATATTCTCGGCACTGTCGAGGCTTGCGTACGTCGTACAGCATATTTTCAGAAGCGCCTTTCCCTCGCTGACCGCCGTTATATTTTTGTCGTCAGCCTGCGTCTCTGAGGTTGTTACCTGCTCAGATTCGGTCTCAGTCTGAACGTCGTTCGACTGACAGCCTGCCAACAGCATAGAAAGACACAAAAGTAAAATAAGTATTTTTTTCATAATCTTATAATCTCTTATACGATATTCGGCTTAGTTTTCTAAGGCCGCAACCTTCTCGTTAAGAATCTTTATACGCTCGTTCAGGTAGCCTTCCATTCCGTCGAACGCGGACATCCAGCCCGTATCACCCGCATAGAGAGAGTTTCTGAAGGGCATCCACGTCTTTGAGCCAAGCTGAGTTGAGAACAGACGTCCTGCATCGATAACGACGGAATCTCTTATAGCGCCAAACATCGTCGCTTCATCTGATCCCTCGGAGTATCTGCTCTGGAAGATATTTTCAAAATACGCGGGAGTTACTTTTCTGTACGACTCGGAAGCCAAGCACTCAAGCGCTGCTCCCGTAGCTTCGTCGTCACCCATGGTAATCGGTACGCAGTAGACCGTATGATAAAATCCGGGAATAGTATAGTATTCCGTTTGCTCAGCATCGTATTTAGGCATGGGCAGAACGCCGAATTTAGTCATGCCTGCCGTTACCCAATCCTTAACGGAGCTGAACTCCTCAAGGATAAACAGTACGTCTCCCTCTAACCACGAATCCTCGAACAGAGTACCCGTGTCAAAGAGCGCGTCCTCTCTGTTTGAAAACGTGATGAGCGTGGAAAGAAGATTCTGCATCTTCTCACCGCCAAAGTTTTCGCCGATCTTGAGCGAACCGTCCAGCTCGTTTTCAACCGTCAGTATATTCCAGCCTGCCAAAAACGCGTCGGTAGGTGTCTGTGAGGTGGAAAATCCGAACTTATCGCCCGCATTCTTGGTTCCAAAGCCGTCAACGTCGCTTCCAACCTTCTTGGAAAGCTGCATCATTTTCTGAAGCGTCCAATTGCCATCGTCATACAGCTCGTAGATATCTCCGAGCTTATACTCGGATACTATCTGCTTATTGAAGAATATTGCGTAGGTTGCTCCTATGTAGCTGGGAGCGATATCGCCCGTCGCAAAATATACCTTTCCGTAAATAGTGTTCTTCTCAAGAACGCTCTGGTTCCACCAGGGTGATTCCAAGCTGATGTGCTGCATAGAGTTCATATCCGCAAGGTATCCGTTGACCAAAAAAGTAGCGGGATTCCAGCTATACGTTGCGATAAGATTTATTTCATCAGTACCTGCCGCATTCTGAACTCTTGTAAGCTGCTCCTGTCCCGCGTTTCCACCGGGGCCCGTCCAACCCGATATAAGCTGATACGAAAGCTTGACGTTCATACGTCTTTCTACCGCCTCGTTTCTTTTATAAGCAGCGTCGCTTACGATATCAGCGCCTAAGCTTTCTACGCTATACTCAGGATAATGCTTTACGACCTCGGACCAACCGCTGATGTTGATCTCCTTGCCTTCAAAATCCTTTGTTCCAAGATTATCCATAAGATAACCGTTTTCATCGTATACCAATCCGTCGTCTCCAATCACCGTCTGTTCCGCGGTGATCTCGCCGTCATTATCCTCGTCGTTTGACGCGCATGAAACAAAAGTCATACACAGCATCAAAAGTGCGAGAATGAGAGAAAAAACCTTTTTCATACATTAATACCTCCTAAAATTTTTCTTTCGGCGACTCATGCGCAAGTCCCGCTTGAAAAGCGCTTTTGCCACCACTATCATTTTAACACAAATCACTATTTTATAAAACCCAATATCAGCGTAGATTTGGCGTTCAAAAGTAAGAAATTCGCTTAAAAAAGCACCCCCACAATCCAAACAGTAACATTTTGGATAATTATGGGGGTGCTGTTTTGTTAATTTTGCTATTGACGTATATTTTTGGAGTATTCCTTTGGAGTAAGCCCCGTATTCTGCTTAAAGAAGGAATAAAAGTATTTTTCATTTTCAAATCCGCAGCGTGCGGCTATCTCTCCAATAGTGAGCTTCTTTTCCAGAAGCAAGGACTTCGCAAGATTCATTCGGGACTCCATTATGAAGCTTCGTATGCTCATCTGAGCGTATTTTTTAAAATCTCTGTTGAGCTTATCTCGGCTGACAAAAAAATGCTCCGCTATTTGTGGGGTAGTCAGATGCGTATCGAGATTATGCACTATATACATGATAACGTCTGAAATATAGTTTTTTCCCGTCGCCACGGTATTGACCATAGTTTCTTTTTCAAAATCCTTTATCAGATTTACGAGAATTCCGAAATAAAGCTGTTGCGTAACACTCGCCTTTACGGTTTTTCCATTCTTGAACGGATAATTATTTCTTGCAAGCTCATCGGCAATATGCTTGGTTACCGCTCTAAGTTCCTCGACGTGACCCGTAATATCGAAAATGCACGCCCTTCTGTCTCCTAAAACCGATTTAAGCGGAACCATATCTTCACTGACGCTGTTGAGATAACCGTCCCCGATATAAAACGCAAAATATTTTTTTCCCGAAACGTTTTTATCCGTATAATAGGTAAAATGCATACAATACGGTGCGACAATTATTATCATCGGTCCTATTCCGTGAAACATCTTACCGTCTATTACCGCACTGTAGGGTACGGGATCAAGAACCATAAGCATCTCGTAATGGGAATGCATATGCGCCATAGTCATATCGGGATGTCCGTACGGGTGCGCATTACTACAGTCCAAATACAGCTCTTCACCAAACTCTATAAAGCTCTTCATGCTCTCCTCCTCGATATATTGTTCTATTACTTATGCATTATATCATAAACTCAGAAAAAGTTCAAGATGTTTTTGTCTGTTTTTTCAAAAAAGCATATTTTGTCTATTTATTCACCAACGTTAAAAACAGAATTATTTTTTGTTTTTGGGGTTGACAAGCGCGACGGATTTGTGTATAATAGTATCAAAATTTTTTTGGAAGGTGGAAGTCAGTCCCGCTTCTGACGCAGACTAAAAGCAAATGAAATTTTATCAAAAATTAGCAAACACCCCTAAAACCGCAAGCCTTTTGAGCTATATTGGAATAGCCCTTATAGCCGTGCTCCTTGCGTTTAATTACCAGCTTTTTATTGTAAACAACGACTTTGCCCCCGCAGGACTTAACGGTATCGCAACCATGATCCAGTACAAAACGGGATTCAGCATAGGATATATGTCGCTTATTATTAATATCCCGTTGTGCGCTCTTGCGTATTTTCTCATTGAAAAAAGATTTGCCAAGCGTTCTCTTTGCTTTTGTCTTGTTTACTCATTTTCCTTTTTGTTGCTTCAAAAAATCGGACTTGAACAGTTTCAGTACAACACGGGCGGTCACGATACTATCTTTCCCGTACTCCTCAGCGGAGTGATATCGGGCTTCGTTTACGGCGTCTGCTTCAGGTTAAATGCCTCTACGGGCGGTACGGACATAGTTTCCAAATACATAAGCAAGAAAAACCGCGACCTGAATTTCTTTTGGATAACCTTTATTCTCAACGCCATCGTAGCTGCAATATCATTCTTTGTTTACGCCACAAGAGACGCCTCAGGCGCGCTCGTTTACGATTATAAGCCCGTCTGTCTGTGCGTACTCTATTGCTTTATGTCAAGCTTTATAGGAAATTATATCATCAAGGGTACTAAGACGGCTTGCAGGTTCACGGTCATAACCTCGCATGCGGACGAGATAACGGACGATATTTTCAACAACCTGAAGCACGGTGTCACGCGCATATCGGCAGTTGGCTCATACAGCCATATGGGTCGTTCCATACTTATTTGCGTCGTGAACAGGCATCAGGTCATGGATTTCAAGGAGCTACTAAAAAAATACGACAACACATTCTCATTCTCGGAAACCGTAAACGAAACTTACGGAAATTTTAAAGAAATCAAATAGGTGGAGGAATATTTATGAAAACTTTATTATTGGGTGACGTTTGCCCCACTACAGTAACCGCACCGTTATTCAAGGAAAAGAATATTTCCGAATTGTTTAACGACGTTGTCTCGATATTTAACGACAAGGATTTTATATTTGCAAATTTGGAATGCGCACTGACCGATCATGACGTAGCTATCAAAAAGTTCGGTCCTTCGCTGAAAGCACCAAAGGAAACGGCAGAGGTGCTGAAAACACTTGGTGTACGTTGCTGCGGTCTTAGCAATAATCACGTTTTTGATTACGGAATTCAAGGAATCAATGATACGCTCAGTGCCTTAGCCAATGTCGGAATTGACGTTACGGGCTTTGGAAACAATTATGAGGATTCCAGAAGAAACTATACGCTTGAACAAAATGGTGAAAAAATATGCATTATAGCGGTATGCGAGCACGAGTATTCCTATGCGCTTGAAGATAGAATGGGCTCGCGCCCATATGACGAATACGATACAATTGAGGATATTCGTAACGCAAAAGCGACGCATGACCGAGTAATCGTAATTTATCACGGCGGAAAGGAGTTTTGCCAATATCCTTCGCCTCGTCTGTACAAGTTGTGTCACGCGATGGCACGAAACGGCGCTGACGTAATTCTCTGCCAGCATAGCCACTGTATCGGTTCGTATGAAAAGTATAACGGTTGTCATATTCTGTACGGTCAGGGTAATTTTCATTTTGTCATGCCGCATAAACTGAAGGTTTGGAATACCGCCTTGGCAGTAGAGTACGATACAGAAAAAAATGAGATCTCCTTTATTCCCCTGAAATCCAACGAGCATGGAATAAGTCTTGCGTTGGGCGAAGAAAAAAACGAGATCATGAGTGAATTTGAGTATCGAAACGGTACGCTTATTAACGGAGAGTGGCGTAATGGCTGGCACGATTTTTGCGAGTCACAAAAGGATAATTATTTAAAGGTGATAAGCCGAGCGTGCCTTCCCGAATCCACAGAAAAGAACAATGGAATGTTTTCTCATTTTCTTGACTGTGAGGCGCATACGGACGTTTGGAGAGAGCTTTTCCCCTCCTATAATCTCACTAACGAAAAACAAAACGGAGAAGATCAATGAATGCTTTGAGTAAATTGCCATCTCCCATCGGAATGGATAAGCAGGAGATAATCAATGTGCTGCTGAAGGAGGAATACGGCTATCTTCCCGCGCGTCCGTATTCGGTCACTGCTACGCTTGAAAAAAGAGACAAGAAATTCTGTGCAGGCAAAGCAGACCTGCTGAAGCTTTCTCTTAACTGTAAGGCTGAGTGGGGAGAATTTTCATTCCCCGTTTACTACGTCTGCCCCAAGGGAAAGCAGAACGTACCGTGCTTTATACATATAAATTTCCGCGACCTTATTCCCGACAGATATCAGCCCACCGAGGAGCTTGTGGATAACGGATTTGCCACCCTCACCTTCTGCTATAAGGACGTTTCATCCGATGACGGAGATTTCACAAACGGGCTTGCGGGTGTAGTATATCCCAACGGAGAGAGAAAAAGCGACGACTGCGGAAAGATAGGACTGTGGACATGGGCGGCGATGGCTGTCATGGATTACGCGCAGACGCTTGACGAGCTTGACAAAAGTAAGATTTGCGTCGTCGGACATTCAAGACTTGGCAAGACCGCTCTGCTGACGGGCGCACTTGACGAGCGCTTCTACTGCGCGTTTTCCAACGACTCGGGCTGTAGCGGCGCGGCGCTGTCAAGAGAAAAAACGGGCGAGACTATCGCGGATATAATGAAGCAATTCCCGTATTGGTTTTGTGATAATTATTACAAATATGTAAATAACGAATCTGCGCTTCCATTCGACCAGCATTGGTTGATTTCCGCAAACATTCCGCACAAAGTATACGTTGCAAGTGCGGAAGGCGACCTTTGGTCAGACCCTGAAAAAGAATACCTTGCTTGCGTGCTTTCTGACGAATATTACAAGTCACACAACATGAGTGGATTCGTTCATCACGACCGTCTGCCAACCGTAGGAGAATATTTTCATGATGGCGATATAGGCTACCATTTTAGAGCGGGCGAGCATTATTTCAGCCGTGAGGATTGGTTGTACTATATTAAATTCCTGAAGTTTTAGTTGGCGCTACACACCTAATCTTGACTATCCTTTTCAGAAAGCACGAGGTAATCTCATAAATATGGACTCAACTCAACATATTACAAGAACCTTCTCCGACAGATTACTGTGTCTTGCTCTGGACGTAGGCGAAGGAATGCTCAAAAGCGGTGCAGAAATACATAGAGTCGAAGAAAGCATACGCATGATATGCATATCTTACGGAGCGGCTCACGTAGAGGTATTTGCGATAACCTCACTAATAGTCGCATCTGTAAGACTTACGGACGGTGAATATTCAGTGCAGATGCGAAGAGTGTACAATTCATCAAATCATCTGTTGAAAATAGAAGCATTTAATACTGTTTCAAGAAAAATATGCTCTGATACACCGTCCTTAGACGAATTTGAAGAAATGATACGGGAAGCGAAAAGAAAAACTCACTATCCCACTACGTTGCATATTTTGGGCGGTATACTTGCAGCAAGCGCTTTTACCGTAGTTTTCGGCGGAAGTCTTTTCGATGCACTGATTGCGGCAATTATGGGATTGATCGTTGTTTTGAGCGATTTAGTATATATCAAAAATATTAATCCCACCGCAAAAAGCGTTCTTATTTCATTTGTATGCGGCACTCTGACTTGCATATTGGTTCACTTTGGAATAGGACATAATGAACACAAAATAATGATAGGAACTATAATGCTATTAATTCCGGGGCTTGCGTTTGGCAATTCCCTGCGTGATATGCTCGACGGAGATATTATAGCGGGAATATTCAGATTGGTGCAATCCTGCTTGACAGCGGTAATGATAGCTATCGGTTTCGGTCTTGCAATATTCATTTCGGGGGTATTGCTATGATAGGTGAATTGATAACGTATCTCCTACAAGCATTCCCCCAGCTTATCGCAGCTTTCCTCGGCACGCTTGGATTTGCTTTGGTATTTAAAATGAAGGGCAGTTACCTACCGTTTGTTTCTATTGGCGGCTTTTTTACTTACGCTATTTTTCTGACAATCACGTTCTTGGGCTACTCTGAATTCATCGCGGCTTTGATATCCGCCATATTCGTCGCATTGCTGTCCGAGACATTGGCAAGAATATTAAAAGCCCCGACGGTCATATTCCTGACTACCGTTTCTATCTCAATCGTCCCAGGAAGCAGTCTGTATTACAGTATGAGATATTTACTGTTGCAAGACTTCGAGAGCTTTTCTCAAGCATTTAAAAGCACCTGCTTCATAGCCGCAGGAATAGTTTGCGGCATAGTTATAATTTCAGTTTTTATGAAAATATTTATGACAATAAAAACTCAGATTTTTTCATATCATCAACAAAACATCAAATAAAATGGTTCTATAATAAAACGCTCCGCACCCGATTGCTTCCAATCGAGCGCGGAGCGTTTATCATGTCAATAGCTTTGAATTTTATAACGTTTCATTAGTCAATTTTATTACCTTCAATATATATTTTCTCTTTTTTTCGTCCAATCGTCTTATTTCCTCCAATAGCTCAGACTCCATATAATCCCCCGAATTAACGGCGCTCTCGGAGACGAAATACGCGATATCGTAATCAAGAATAGAAGAAATAGCCCCAAGCAAGTCAAGGCTTATCTTGGTAATTCCCCGCTCCACCTGACTAACGTAGCCGATAGACACGTTCAGCTTTTCAGCCATAACCTCCTGTGTCAATCCACGCATTTTGCGAACTCGCTTTATTCTCTCGCCTATCAGCTTATAATCGATATTCATAATACCTCCGCATTTTTATTGTGTCAGTTGTGCGTTTTATATAAATATAATACAACATTCAGAGCTAAAAAAGAAGATAGTAATATGTAAAATTTTAGTTATTAGTGTTGACTGAATATAAAATTTGTGTTATAATTAACGCATAACATAATTATGGAGGAAAATGTTATGAAAAATTCAAAGATTTTGATACTTTTATTTGTGTCTTTAATGCTCGTTACTATGTTATTCGTAACGTCATGCGATAAAAACAACAACGAAGTATCAAACGAAGAACCTATTATGAGTGAAACACAAGAGGAAACCACGCACCAACATATTTTTGGTGAATGGACTACGGTAAAAGAGCCTTCCTGTAGCGAAAAAGGCTCTAAAGAAAGAAACTGCGAATGTGGCGAAAAAGAGACCGAAATAATTGATTCCAAACATTTCTATACAGAAATTGTCACCGCTCCCACAAAAACAACCGACGGCTATACTACACACACTTGTTCCGTTTGCAACGACAGCTATACCGATACGGTCGTTCCTGCCATCGGTTCAACAGGACTTGCATATGAAATAAACGAAGCCAGCAAAACTTGTACTGTTACTGGTACGGGAACTTGTACCGATAGCGAGGTTGCAATCCCACAAATAATTGACGGCTATACAGTAACAGCCATTGGTGAAAATGCGTTCGCCGATGGCACAACTATTACGTCTATTAAAATTCCCGAATCTATTAAAAGTATAGGTTTGCGCGCATTTTATAGTTGCTCCGGAATCACCGAAATCACCATTCCAAAGTCTGTTACAGATATTGGCACTCAAATATTCTATAAATGTGAAAATCTCAATAAAGTTTATTATAATTCATCTTATTCAAACAGAAATAATGCCTTCCTTGATCTCAGTCATATAAACACCATCGTATTCGGCGGTAATACTGTTCCTAAAGAAATTTTGTATAAGCACAAATTTATAACGGAAATTGTAATTCTTGATCCTGTTAAAAGAATTGCCAGTAATACATTCTACGGTTGCTCAAGCTTGATAAGCGTTACTATCCCCGACAGCGTTACCAGCATTGGCGACCATGCGTTCTCCAGTTGTTCAAGCTTGACTAGCGTTACTATTCCCAACAGCGTTACCAGCATTGGCGACCATGCGTTCTCCAGTTGTTCAAGCTTGACTAGCGTTACTATTCCCGACAGCGTTACCAGCATTGGCAACTCTGCGTTCTCCAATTGCTCACGCTTGACGAGTGTTACTATCCCCAACAGCGTTACCAGCATTGGCGACTCTGCATTCTCCAAGTGCTTACGCTTGACGAGTGTTACTATCCCCAACAGCGTTACCAGCATTGGCGACTCTGCGTTCTCCAATTGCTCACGCTTGACAAGCGTTACTATACCCGACAGCGTTACGAGCATTGGCAACCAGGCGTTCGGCGATTGCTTAAGCTTAACAAGCGTTACTATTCCCAACAGCGTTACCAGCATTGGCGACTCTGCGTTCTCCAATTGCTCACGCTTGACGAGTGTTACTATCCCCGACAGCGTTACCAGCATTAACTTTGGGTTATTCAGCTATTGCTCACACTTGACGAGTGTTACTATTCCAGACAGTGTTACAAGCATTGGCGGCAATGCGTTCTACGGTTGCTCAAGCTTGACAAGTGTTTATATAAACAGTATCGAGGCATGGTTAAATTGTGAATTTGCAAATTTAGACTCAAATCCATGTTGTAACGGTGCGAGTATTTATTTAAATAACGAGTTATTAACTGATTTGGTAATCCCCGACAGCGTTACGAGCATTGGCAAATATATGTTCTGCGGTTGTTCAAGCTTGACAAGCGTTACTATCCCCGACAGCGTTACAAGCATTGGAGGCAATGCATTCTACGGTTGCTCAAGCTTAACGAGCGTTACTATACCCGACAGCGTTACGAGCATTGGCGAATGGGCGTTCTGCGGTTGTTCAAGCTTGACAAGCGTTACTATCCCCGATAGCGTTACGAGCATTGGCAAATATGCATTCTACGGTTGCTCAAGCTTGACGAGCGTGTATTACGACGGAACTGCAACGGATTGGGCAAGCATCAGCATTGGCTCTTACAATTCTGCCCTCAGTTACGCTACCCGCTACTACTACAGCGAAACCCAGCCCACAGCCACGGGCAATTATTGGCACTACATTGATGGTGTACCGACTGCGTGGTAATACTAAATTTATAGGATATAACTAACCACTAAAATCAAGCTTTGTACAATATAAACTTTGAATATCAAAAATATATAAAAGTATTAAAAAATAATTGCGATGCTAAAAAAATAAATTTGGAGAAAACAAAATGCAATACGATGTAGCTATAAAAATTTTTGATGTCAGCATGGGCAAAAATAAGAATTGGCTTGAATTTAAAGCCGTCATAGGTTCTCTCGATGGTAATAGCAAATATACGCTAAGTTTTTGCGGAACTGAATTGCTTCATAGTTTATCTTTACCTAATAGTGAAATCGACTATTTAAGAGATTGTCTATGTCAAGATTTTGGATTCGCTCCCTACAAAATAAGTGATATCAAAAAAATTTTGGGAGACGGAAAAATTTATATAATAACGAGAGGAAAATGATACAGATAATGTGCAACAAAACTTCTATATTAAATCAAAAAACTCCGTGGTACAAAACATTCATATGCAAAAAAGGTGAACAAACATTCGTATTCGATATTTCTTGCGATTGCAATTTTGACTTTTTATTCCACAAATTCGACAGTGCCTTTGATGTTGACCCGTTAATTGCAACCTGCATAAAGATTTTGAATGACAAAGGTTATTCAACCGAGATGTCTTGTTCAGAACATTTTTGCAAACGTTTAAATTGTGAAGAATTAGATACAAATGAGCTACCACAAAACATTTTATATAAACAGGAAAAAGATGATAATCTTTGCGATTGCTATTATATTGAAGAATGTAGACCACAGCATAGCTCTATAAGATTTTGTAAAAAATATAATTTTAAATCTTTGCCCTTAGATTGGAAATTCAGTGATGATTGTTTTTTGTATTTTTCATATCCATCGACCTTATCGGAATATGAATTTTACAAACTACAAGCTGAAGCAATGTATAACTTATATAATTGGGCAAATGAACTTCCAAACATATCACAATAGAAGGAAATTCGCATATTTGAGTAAAGCGAGGATGCCAAATCGGCATCCTCGCTTTTACCATGAGAATATTAAATTCAATTAATAGCCACTGTTCCGCCGAGGACGAAGAAAATTATACACAGGGATATTATTGCGATAATTGCCCCTATCGTCCAGACGAGAATGGTGCGTGTTTTTGTGTTGATTTTTGTTACTTCCCCGCTCTGCTCCGTAGTATTATTGGGAGTTTTCTTGCCAAAGCCCGTGCGTTTTAATACAGACGTCAGCGGCTTATACAAGCAGAGTGTCAGAGAGGCGTTCAGCACTGCTTTGATTGCATTAAACGGCAACAGCAGTTTAGGTATCAGCGCGCCAACCTCTGCAAGACTCACACCCATATAGTACGGAGTTATCACGAGGTTTGCGACTATCATCACGGCAGTCATAGACAACACCGCCGACACAAGTCCCACTATAGCTCCCGAAAGCGTTTTCTTAAAGCGATAGATAAGGCTCGCGACGCCGACGAACGTCACACTGCTCAAAATATTCATAATCAATCCGTAAGGTCCCGTTTCACTGACGGTAACAAATTCAAGTATCGGAACTAATACCGCCAAAAATACGCCCGACAGCGGTCCGAAATACATTCCGCAGACGGTAATTATAACGTCCTTGAAGTCAAGGTTCAGAAATCCGACGGGTATATGTACGAAGTGTATCACGTAAGCCAATGCGGCAAACATGGCAAGCGCGGTCATGCGCTTTATTTGTTGATTATTTGTTTTTTCAGTCATAAAAAAATCTCCCTTCATTCTTTAAGGGAGAAGATACGTATTCGCATAGGTACGCCATGTGTGCATATCTTCTCTCATCCGGACTTTACCGTCGGCGCAGGAATCTCACCTGCTCGGCTCTTGCGAGTTCGTGGGCTTTACCACCGGTATGGAATTTCACCAATCCCCAAAGATAGTTTATCATTAGATTTTTGTCAGAAACTTTCTTTCGAGAAAGTTTCCGACACCTTCAAAGAACTTGAAAATGTTTTTTGATATGTTCTCTGAATTAAACAAGGATTTTGGATTTTAAAATTAAACTGCGCCGCTTAAACTTATAAGCGGCGCAGTCGTTTATTAGCTTAATTTATACTTAAAGTACAATTATGCAAGGATAGAAGCAACGACGCCGGATCCAACGGTTCTACCACCCTCACGGATAGCGAAACGGAGTCCCTCTTCACAAGCGATAGGTGTGATGAGCTCAACGGTCATATCAACGTTGTCGCCGGGGCGGCACATCTCAACGCCTTCAGGAAGCTCGATAACACCGGTAACGTCGGTTGTTCTGAAGTAGAACTGAGGTCTGTAACCAGCGAAGAAGGGCTTCTTACGTCCGCCTTCCTTCTCGGTAAGAACGTATACAGTTCCTACGAACTTGGTGTGAGGATGAACGGAGCCGGGCTTAGCAAGAACCTGTCCACGCTCGATCTCGTCCTTAGCAACACCACGGAGAAGAGCTCCGATGTTGTCACCAGCCTCTGCCTGAGGAAGAAGCTTGTGGAACATCTCAACTCCGGTAACGGTGGTGTTCTTCTTCTCGTCGCTAAGACCAACGATCTCAACAACGTCACCAACCTTAACGGTACCTCTCTCAACTCTACCCGTAGCAACAGTACCACGACCGGAGATGGAGAATACGTCCTCGACAGGCATAAGGAAGTCGAGGTCTGCCTGACGCTCAGGAGTAGGAATGAACGCGTCAACTTCCTTCATGAGCTCAAGGATAGGAGCGTACTCGGGAGCGTTGATATCCGTGCTAGCAGACTCAAGAGCGTCACGAGCAGATCCGCGAACGATAGGAGTATCGTCGCCGGGGAAATCGTAGGAAGAAAGAAGATCACGGATCTCCATCTCTACGAGGTCAAGAAGCTCCTCGTCATCAACGAGGTCAGTCTTGTTCATGAATACAACGATTGCGGGAACGCCAACCTGACGAGCGAGCAGAACGTGCTCACGGGTCTGCTGGAGAGGTCCGTCAGTACCTGCAACAACGAGGATCGCGCCGTCCATCTGAGCAGC
>JAFTXE010000105.1 GCA_017461745.1 Clostridia bacterium
AAAGTTCGACTACGTCACAAGGGAATATAGGATAACAGCAATTTTATTCCTTCTTTGTGACTCCGCTCAGGATGACACAAGTAGTGAAGTTTTGCGGCGACCCAAATAAAATAAATATCACCCATACTTCACTCCAGCGTGTCATCCTGAGCGGAGTCACAACGCACGAATTTTATTAAAGCGAATGAACGATATTTTGTGACGCAGTCGAACTTTCCGTGAGGAGATGTATGCCGAACCGAGCGGAAAGCAACAAGCAACGCGAGGCAGGGATCTACTAACGGCTTTCGATAACCTTCCTTGCGCAAGTGTTACTTTTATATTGCTGAGGGAATGTAACCTTTAAGCACAAAAAGGATAGCAATAAATCGAAGTAGATCCCTTCCTCACTCCGCTTGCACTCCGTTCGTCGCTTTTTGCTCGACTCGTCCCTCGTCTCCCAAAAAGTTCGACTGCGTCACAAAGGAACATAGGACGACAGCAATTTTATTCCTTCTTTGTGACTCCGCTCAGGATGACACAAGCAGTGGAATGTTTCGGTAATCCCAAAGACTATTTCCCCTATAAATCATAAAACTCAACACTTCCGCATACAATTAACCGAGTAATTATTTGCGGAGGTTAATATGGCTGAAATTAAAAGAATACTTTGTCTTACGGACAGAAAAGAGCTGAATATCGGAGGTGTTAAGGAGGTAATAAGCTTTGACGACAACGGTGCGGTGATACTTACTGAAAACGGAGAGCTATCGGTAGAAGGAGAAAATATTCGCATATCAAATTTAGACGCGCAGAGCGGGGAGGTAAATATAACGGGAAAAATCGACGCGATGATATATTCTGCTGATTCAAACGAAAAGAAAAAAGGCATAAGAGCGCGCTTGTTCGGATAATACTAAAATGGAAATATCACCGATACTTCAAGCAAGATTATTGCTGTATGCCGCAATACTCGGCGTGACGGCAGGAATACTTCGTGACATCTTTACAACACTAAAGGCATATTTGAAAAACAAGAAAATAATATACGTTATAACCGAGTTCGTAACCGATTTTTTATGCGTATGTTTTACGGGAATATCGCTTGTTTTACTATGCTATTATTTCAATAAAGGCGAATTTCGTTTCTTTGCCGTTATAGGAACGGCAGTAGGTTTTTTGGCTTATATACTGACGCTGTCTCGTATCTTAAAACGGCTATTTGACTTGATTTTTAAGTCATTTTTATCAATTATTCGATTAATTACGCGTCCTTTGGTTAAAATATTTAAATATTTAGTAAACATTTTGCGAAAAACCATTCAACTTATACTCAAAGGGCTTGCAAATTTGCACGTTTTGATGTATAATGTATACAGTAAGAATTCAGTTCTTAAAAGGTCTCGTAAAGGTTTTTTGAGGATGCGTACAAAGTAACGGGAGGCACAATGGCACGGGGAAAGTATTTTGCTGATAAAAAAACTCCGATATCGGTAATAATACGCATATTTTTGGTGCTGTTGCTGATTTTTTCCGTTGCTTTCTTTCTTTGGAGCGTTATGAAATATAACGAAATTATGGAGTCGAAAACAGAAAAGGAGGAATACATAGCAGAACTTAATAACGATATAGACAGGCTTGAATATCTGGTCGAAGCGCCGCTTGACGATGCGTATAAGATCAGAGTAGCGAGAGAAAAGCTTGGTATGTGCTTTCCCGATGAGATAATATATCACACCGAGCTTGATTGAGCTGAAAAAATACAGAGAGGAAGTTACAAGCATGAAAACACAATCAAATGCAGCGGAATACTTCTTTCATCAAGGTACAAACTACAAGGCTTATCAATACCTTGGCTCGCATTCTACCGATGACGGCGGACGAGTTTTCAGAGTTTGGGCGCCCAATGCGCGCTCAGTTGCTCTGGTAGGTGACTTTTGCGATTGGAATGAAGGAATTCCCATGGAGAAAACCTCGGATGGAGGAATATGGGAATGTACGACCGAGAAAGGAAAAGTCAAAAACGGAGATAGATATAAATATAGAATAGAAGGCGCTAACGGCGTTCATATGAAGGCGGACCCCTACGGAGTTTCATCGGAGCTACCGCCGGATACTGCGTCTGTCATATACGATATAGACGGATATGAATGGCGCGATTCGGGGTGGCTTGCTCACAGACGTACAAAGGTGGGAAAGATGTACGGCGAGCCTATGAATATCTACGAGGTGCATCTCGGCTCTTGGAAACGCCACGATAACGGTGATTACTATACTTACGCCGAGCTTGCGAGCGATCTCGCTCCCTACGTTAAGCAGATGGGATATACCCACATTGAGCTTATGCCCGTGGCGGAGCACCCCTTCGACGGTTCGTGGGGATATCAGGTATGCTCGTACTTCGCGCCGACGTCAAGATACGGAACACCAAAGGATTTTATGGCTTTTGTCGATTCCATGCATGAGGCGGGAATAGGCGTTATAGTCGACTGGGTCCCCGCCCATTTCCCAAAGGATGAGCATGGACTTTATGAATTTGACGGACAACCGTTATACGAATATCAGGGACAGGACAGAATAGAGCATAGCGGATGGGGAACGAGACGCTTCGACGTAGGTCGAAATGAAGTCGAGTGCTTCCTCGTATCCAATGCTGACTTTTGGTTGGATAAATACCATATAGACGCCCTGAGAGTTGATGCGGTTGCGTCAATGATATATCTTGACTATGACAGAATGCCGGGTGAATGGGTGCCAAACGTATACGGCGATAACAGATGCCTTGAGGCAATAGCCTTCTTCCGTAAGCTTAATTCGCATATCAAGGGAGCATTTCCCGATGTGCTTATGATTGCCGAGGAATCGACGGCTTGGGCTAACGTTACTACCTTTGAAAACGGCGGCTTGGGCTTCGATATGAAGTGGAATATGGGTTGGATGAACGATACGCTCTCCTATGCCGAGGTAGATCCTCTGTTCAGAAAATACGAGCATGAAAAGACGACCTTCTCGTTGACGTATTCGTTTGGAGAGAAATATATACTTCCCATATCTCACGATGAGGTGGTGCATGGAAAGAAATCCTTCCTCGATAGAATGAGCGGGGATTATTGGCAGAAGTTCGCAAGCGCGAGAGCCTTTATGGGATATATGATGACCCACCCCGGAAAGAAACTGATGTTCATGGGTGGCGAGATAGGTCAGTTCAGAGAATGGGATTTTGAGGGACAGATAGAGTGGTTCTTACTCGATTATGATTCCCATGCAAAGTTCCAAAGATATGCCGCTGAGCTTAACCATCTGTATCTCAGAACACCTGCGCTTTGGCAAAGAGACGATTCATGGGACGGCTTCCAGTGGATCGACCCCAATAACCGTGACCAAAGCATAATTTCCTACCGCCGTATAGATAACGAAGGCAAGGAGATCATAGTGGTGATAAACTTCACTCCCGTAGTCTACGAGGACTATCGTATAGGAGTGCCACGCGAAGGAGTTTATAAAGAAATATTCAATTCCGATGACGAGAGATTCGGCGGAAGCGGCGTTATAAATACGACCGAACGTAAATCCGAAGCTCGCTCGTGGAATTACTGCGAAAATTCTATAGTAATGCGGATGCCACCTTTGGCGATCTCTATATTTGAATGTGTCAAAAAGACGTCTGCTACACGCAAACCCCAAACAGAGTCCCGTACAGTTAAATCAAAAATCATTAAAAAATAAACTTCAAGGAGAAACTTATGTTCAGGAAAAAAGAATGCGTAGCAATGTTGCTTGCGGGCGGACAGGGAAGCCGTCTGTACGCGCTTACAGAAAAAAATGCAAAACCCGCAGTACCCTTCGGAGGAAAATACAGAATTATAGATTTTACGCTGTCGAACTGCGTAAACTCAGGTATAGATACGGTTGGCGTTCTCACTCAGTATCAGCCTCTCATGCTCAATGAGTATATCGGAAACGGCTTGCCTTGGGACCTTGACAGAGCCTACGGCGGTGTAAAGATACTCCCCCCTTATCAGGGAAAGAACGGAGCGGATTGGTATAAGGGAACGGCAAACGCAATATATCAGAACTTGCAGTTTATCGCAAGATACAATCCTGAGTACGTGCTCATTCTTTCGGGTGACCACATATACAAGATGGATTACGACAAGATGCTTGATTACCATAAGAAAACGGGCGCTGACTGTACTATAGCGGTCATTGACGTTCCGATTGAGGAAGCGAGCCGCTTCGGAATTATGAGCGTTGACGAGGAGGGCAGAATATTCAAGTTCTCCGAAAAGCCCAAGAATCCCGATAGTACCAAGGCTTCCATGGGTATATATATATTCTCGACGGATTGTCTGTTCAAGTATCTTACCGAGGACGCCGAGAACCCCGATAGCTCTAACGACTTCGGTAAGAACATTATCCCGAATATGCTTGCGGCAGGAGAGAAGATGATGGCTTATCCTTTCTCGGGCTATTGGAAGGACGTTGGAACTATTTCTTCTCTTTGGGAAGCTAATATGGACCTTCTCGGAGATATTCCGTCGCTCAATCTCAATGATGAGGAATGGAGAATATACGCAAGACACGAGGCTCATGCACCGCAGTTCGTAGGAGCGGGGGCTGTTGTTGAGAACTGCTCCATAACGGAGGGCAGTGAAATATACGGTACGGTAGTAAACTCCGTAGTCGGTGCAGGTGTTAAGATCAAGAGCGGCGCTGTCGTATGCAACTCGGTAATACTTGAGGACGTAGTAATTGAAAGTGGCGCTGAGGTAAGATACGCTATAGTTGATAGCGGCACTACTATAGGCAAGAACTGTAAGATAGGTGAGGCTTGTGGCGCTGACAAGCTTGAAATATGTGTAGTCGGAGCGGATATCAGCGTTCCCGAAAATACGGTCATTAAAGCAGGCGCAATGATTTCAAAAGCAACGGATATCGCGAAGGAGGGTAATTGATATGTCAGTAGCAGGACTTATTTTCTCTAATATTCACGACTCGGCTATTCCCGAGCTTACGACGGTAAGAACTATGGCGTCCGTGCCTTTCGGTTGCCGTTACAGACTTATCGACTTCCCGCTTTCCAATATGGTAAATTCGGGTATCACAAAAATAGGAATCGTAGCTCACGATAATTATCAGTCTCTCATGGATCATATCGGAACGGGAAAGGACTGGGATCTCGCAAGACGCTCTGGAGGTATCAAGATACTTCCTCCGTTCATAACCGCGTATGAGGGAACGAGTGGCTCAAAGCTCTATACCACCCGTCTTGAAGCTCTTATGGGTGTTACTAACTTTATCGATCGTTGCAACGAAGAATACCTCGTCCTTTCAGACTGCGACGGAATTTGTAACATTGATCTGTCTGAGGTTATAGATGCGCATATCGCTAATAACGCAGACCTCACGGTAGTAACGAGAATGCTCAATCCCGAGGAGGCTGACCTTAAGGATATGACCTCCATCACGGCTGATGAAAACAACGTAATAACCGATGCTTCCGCTTACATAAAGGGGATATCCTCCAATGAAGTAAGCACGAACATCGTAGTAGTTAACAGAATGTTCCTTCTTGGCGCTCTTAGAGATGCTGCCGCTCACGGTTATAAGCATTTCTTTAAGGATATCGTCGCAAGACGTATAGGAAGAGCAAGACTTTACCGCTATATGTACGAAAAGACGTATATTCACATCGGTTCGCTTGAGAGCTATTTTGCAAGCTCTATGAAGCTTCTTGACCCCGAAGTGAGAGGAGGGCTCTTCGAAGTTGAAAATATGCCTATTTATACTAAGCTCCGTAACTCCGCACCTACTCGCTATGCGGCGGACGCAAAGGTGGTTAATTCCTACGTCGCTGACGGCTGTATAATCGAGGGAACGGTTGAAAATTGTATTCTCTTCAGAGGAGTTCGAATAGGCAAGGGAACGGTAGTAAAGAATTGCGTTCTGCTTCAGGATACCTTTACGGGAAACAATGTTACGCTTAATTGTGTAATAACCGATAAGAACGCCGTTATTTGCGACGGAAGAATGTTGTCGGGACACAGTACCATGCCGTTCTTCATTCCCAAGGGCGCAATGGTATAAGCTAAATAAGCTTAAAAGAAAGGTAGTAAAAGCAAATGAAAAAAATATTATTCATTGGCGCTGAAGCGATGCCCTTTGCGGCAACGGGCGGACTTGGAGACGTTCTCGGATCACTGCCGAAGGCAATTGCCGAGGCAGGCGAGGGAAACGTAGACGTTCGCGTTGTAATGCCGTTGTACCGTGCCGTTTCTGAGCAGTACAGAAGCATAATGAAGACCGAGGCTGAATTCGAGGTTGGACTTGCGTGGCGTACGCAGTATTGCGGCATAAAGAGTCTTGTTAAAGACGGAGTTACCTATTACTTCATAGATAACGAGTACTACTTTAACAGAGATACGCTTTACGGAAGCTTTGATGACGGAGAGCGCTTTGCTTTCTTCTCCAAGGCGGCGATAGAGATGCTGGATAAACTTGAATATTATCCCGATATCGTCCACGCGCACGATTGGCAGTCGGCTCTCAGCGTAATATATCTTAAGTGCAAATACGGAACTCGTCCGCAGTATTCCAAGATGAAGACGGTGTTTACCATTCATAACATCGAGTATCAGGGAATATACGATTTCTCAATCCTTTCAAGCGTATTCGAGCTTGATTGGTGGAGAAATACGGTAGAATGGGACGGTTGTATAAATCTTATGAAGGGCGCTATAGTGTGTGCGGATAAGGTAACTACCGTAAGTCCAAGATACGCAGACGAAATAAGAGGCGAGGAGCACTCACACGGACTTTCAAGAATTCTTAACGGAAATGCGTGTAAGCTTTATGGAATTCTCAACGGTATTGATTACGTTTACTACGATCCCGAAACGGACGATAGCATAGCTCAGAAGTTCTCGGCAGACTCTCTTGACGGAAAATACGCCAATAAAGCGGCGTTACAGAAAGAGGTAGGTCTACCCGAAAGAAATGATATTCCCCTTATCTCCATAGTTTCAAGGCTTGCAGCTCATAAGGGAATGGATATTATTTCTGAGATGATTTACGCGCTTCTTGGAAATTGTGATTCTCAGCTCGTTATTCTCGGTAAGGGCGAGCCCGCTTACGAGAGATTTTTCAGACAGCTTGAAAATGATCATCCCGATAGAGTACGCGCGCTTATCACGTACGACAGAGATCTCGCAAAGAGAATTTACGCAGCATCAGATATCTTCCTTATGCCCTCTAAGAGTGAGCCTTGCGGACTCTCTCAGATGATAGCGTCAAGATACGGTGTTATCCCCGTAACGAGAGAAACGGGCGGACTTTACGACTCGATAAAGGGATATTGGGAGGATAACGGAGAAATCAAGGGTAATGGATTTACCTTTGCAAATTATAGCTCCTTTGAGCTTGGCGAGAGAAGCGCCGCGGCAATTACGCTGTGGAATAATGAGGATAAGCGCATAAAGCTTATTCGAAAGATAATGCACACAGACTTCTCTTGGAAGAGCTCTGCAATAAAATATATAGAAATGTACGACGCTTTATAATAAAGCATTCTTAGGTAAATCGGAAAGGAAACACACGCCAATGGCAACGAAAACACAGAACACACAGGTAAAAGAAAATATTGAAGCAAAGCTGTCCAGATACTTCGGCTGCAATCCCAAGGAAGCTACTCGCGACCAAATGTACAAAGCAGTAGCAATGACCGTTAAGGATATCCTTACGGAAAAAAGAGGAGATTTCAAGCACGAGGTAAACGCAAAGGGCGCAAAGAGAGTGTACTATATGTGCATGGAATTTTTGCTTGGACGCTCTTTGAAGACGGGTATTTGCAACCTCGGATTGTCTGAGGAATACGAGGCGGCTCTCAAAGAGTTCGGCTTTACTCTTGAGGACATATACGAGTGCGAGCCCGACGCGGGACTTGGCAATGGAGGTCTTGGCAGACTTGCGGCTTGCTTCATGGACTCTCTGTCATCCCTTGATTATCCCGCAACGGGATTCTCAATCTGCTATGAATACGGATTTTTCAAGCAGATGATAGTAGACGGTATGCAGGTAGAGCTTCCTGATATATGGCTCCCCGGCGGCGAGGTCTGGTTAGTTCCAAGAACCGACAGAATCTTCAAGGTAAAGATGGGCGGTCGTGTAAGGGAGAACTGGAAGGACGGACACCTTGAGATTCTGTATGATAATTGCGAGGAGATAGAGGCAGTTCCTTACGATATGATGATATCGGGAGCTGACAGTAAGGCAGTAAGCCAGCTTCGTCTGTGGAAGGCAAGAGATATTCAGAACTTTAATATGAAGCTGTTTACGCAGGGTCAGTACACAAAGGCTGTGGAGGAAAGCACTAACGCGGAGATAATCTCCAAGGTTCTTTATCCTTCCGATAACCACGTTGAAGGAAAGCTTTTGAGACTTTCTCAGCAGTACTTCCTTGTATCAGCATCATGCCAGAGCATTATCCGTGACCATATGGCAGTTTACGGAACGCTTGATAATCTTCCCGATAAGGTCGCTATCCATATTAACGATACTCACCCCGCTCTCTGTATTCCCGAGCTCATGAGAATACTCATAGACGAGTATTTCTACGATTGGGATAAGGCATGGAATATGGTTACTAAGATTTGCTCTTACACGAATCATACCGTAATGCCCGAGGCTCTTGAGACGTGGAACGAAGACCTCTTCAGACTTAAGCTTCCCAGAATTTATATGATAATTCAGGAAATAAACGAGAGATTCTGCCGCGAGGCATGGAAGTCTTTCCCCGGAAACTGGAACAGAATTTCCAAAATGAGCATCGTAAGCTACGGACAGGTTCGCATGGCTAACCTTTGCGTAGTCGGCTCGCATTACGTTAACGGCGTTTCGAAGCTTCACTCCGATATTCTTACTAAGTCCATATTCAAGGACTTCCACGCAATGTATCCCGAAAAGTTCGGTAACGTAACTAACGGTATAGCACACCGCCGTTGGCTGTGCTATTCAAACCCCAAGCTTGCTGAGCTGCTTGATACCACTATCGGTAAGGGCTACAGACATAACCCTGAGGAGCTTGCAAACTTTGCAAAGTACGTTGACGATAAGACCGTGCTTGAGCAGATGAGAGCTATTAAGCACGCAAATAAGATTGCGTTCTCCAACCGTATCTATAAGCAGACGGGAAGAGCAATAGATACTCATTCCTTCTACGACGTCCATATCAAGAGACTCCACGAGTATAAGAGACAGCTTCTTAACGTTCTCAATATCATTGGACTTTACCTTGATATAAAGGATAATCCCAATAAGGAATTCCAGCCTCAGACCTTTATTTTCGCGGCTAAGGCAGCGCCCGGTTACTATATGGCTAAGAACATTATCAAGCTTATCTGCTGTCTCGGCAAGGAAATCGAAAACGATCCCGTTGTCAGAGAAAAGCTTGCCGTTGTATTCCTTGAAAACTACAACGTAAGTATGGCAGAAGCGCTTGTTCCTGCGGCAGAGCTTTCCGAGCAGATCTCTCTGGCGGGTAAGGAAGCGAGCGGAACGGGCTGTATGAAGCTCATGATAAACGGTGCTATGACTATCGGTACGCTTGACGGAGCAAACGTTGAAATGCTCCAGGCTGTTGGTAAGGACAATATGTATATATTCGGACTTACGAGTAATGAGGTAGATGAGCTTTGGCTCAAGGGTTATAACTGCGCTGAGTTCTATACCAATAACGAGAAGCTTCGCAGAATTATTAATGCTCTCAACGTTGGCTTTGCAGGCGAGTCCTTCTTCGAGATAGCAAATTACCTCATGACAGGTCAGGGCGTTGCAGACCCCTATATGTGTCTTGCTGATTTTGAGTCCTACAGAACTACTCACGAGAGAGCTATCAACGATTATCAGGATAAGGACAAGTGGAATCGTATGTCACTTCTCAACGTTGCTGCTTGCGGATACTTTGCGGCTGACCGTTCCATCAACGAGTATGCGGCAAATATCTGGGGCATAAAGAGACTTACTGACAAATAATTAAGGAATAAAATCCAATGTTGACAAGACTTTCTACGTCGGCTGAAATCAAGCCGATCATAAGAAAAAACGTAGACGGAAAGGACGCCTCCTCGCGAGGCGCTTTTCCGTGCGGAACAAAAATTGAGTTTACCGTCGAAACGCCTCGAATGCTCGGGGCTTCGGCGGTTGTTCTGCGTATAGCGGAGGACGGAAAGCAGTATACAGACATTCCTTTGGACTTCGGTAAAACCGAGGCGGGAATTGACTATTATCATATCTGCATTGACACAGCGAAGCTGTGTGGACGCGATGAGAACGGTTTGTTTTACTACGAATTTCTTTTCCTTCGCGGATGGGATACGCTTTTTACGGATAGCCAAAATTTCGTTGATTTCACGCTCGAGAAAAATTCGGGTGGAAAATTTATTTTGCTCGTGCATACAGAAGACTATGGAACGCCCGAATGGTTCAAGGGGCGTATTATGTACCATATTTTTGTTGACCGCTTCTGTAAGGGAAAGGGCGAGACGGGAACGAGAGACGACGTTGTGATAAACGAGGATTGGGATAACGGTATTATGCAGTATCCCGAAAAGAACGGCGACCGCTTGGCGAATAATATGTTTTTTGGCGGTAACCTTTGGGGAATTGCAGAAAAGCTCGGATATTTAAAGAGTCTGGGCGTCGGTATTATATATCTCAGTCCGATTTTCAAGGCTTATTCAAATCATAAGTACGATACAGGAAATTATCTTGAAATAGACAGTATGTTCGGTGGCGAAGCGGCTTTTGTAAATCTAATAGAAAAAGCCAAGGCCCTTGATATAAAGATAATTCTCGATGGGGTTTTCAATCATACGGGCGATGATAGCTTGTACTTTGATAAGTATGGAAAATACGGAAAAACGGGTGCATATTCAAATCCCGAGTCCATATTCAAGAATTGGTATCGCTTTAAGAAATATCCTGACGAATATGAGAATTGGTGGGGAATAGATATTCTTCCAAAGCTTAATCATACCGTGACCTCATGCCGTAGATTTTTTACGGGAAAGGATGGAGTTGCGGAGAAATATATCAATATGGGAATTGGCGGCTGGCGTCTTGACGTTGCCGACGAGCTGTCCGATGAATTTCTTGATGAACTGAGAGAGACGGTAAAGAAATCGTCTAAGGGCGAGGGAATAATTATCGGTGAGGTATGGGAGAATGCCGCTGAAAAGATAGCGTATTCAAGACGCAGAAGGTATCTCAGAGGCGGTCAGCTCGACAGCGTTATGAACTATCCGTTGAGAAACGGTATACTTGCGCTTCTTCTGGATAAGGATGCGGTTCTGCTTTCCGATATTCTGAAATCAATATACGCATCATATCCCAAGTGCGTCTGCGATAGCCTTATGAATTTGCTCGGAACTCATGATACTGAGAGAATACTTACGGTCCTCGGAGATAACGGAAAGGATAACTCGGAGCTTTCTAATAAGGAGCTTTCCGTAAAGCGACTCAGCAATGAGGATAGAAAAAAGGGAATTGCGCTGCAAAAGCTTGCGGCAATACTTCAATATACAGTATACGGAGTGCCGTCGGTATTTTACGGTGATGAGGTCGGAATAGAAGGATATCACGACCCATTCTGCCGAAAGACGTTCCCGTGGGGTAATGAAAATACCGAGCTGCTTGACTTTTACAGAAAGCTCGGTAGGCTTCGCCAAGATAACGGTATTTTTGTTGACGGTGAATTTAAGGTTGAGTTTGCTGAGGGCGCGGTAATAGGATATAGCAGATTTTCCGACGAGCAGAAGATAACCGTGATCGTAAACGCAGGTGATACGTCATACGAATATGCGGCAAAGCATAAGACTGACTTGCTGTCGGGAAGAACCTACGGCGGAACGGTTTTGCCGATGTCGGCAGTCATACTTCGATAAGGAGCTGTTATGGGACTCTTTAAAAAGCTTACTAAAAGTAAAAATCCCGATAGTAAAAAATACAAACGAGAAATGGCAATGGCTGTCGCAGGACAGCATATAAAGTACGTAACCGAGAAGCGAAACGGCGTTGACGAGGTCATCGGCAGAAACGGCGGACTTAATATCCGAGATGATGAATTTATCGTGTACGCATCTGCCGACGTCGTTTTCCGTTGTCCAATAGACCGGCTTGATATTTGGGAGCTTTTGTCCCGTGACGGCGTGGTGCTTACGGGGCCTGACCTTGAACATGGCGGAGAGGTACGTACGGTAATAGCGTTTTACGTTTACTATAGAAAGTAAGGCTATGGACGAAAAATATATGTTAGAAGCGCTTGAACTTGCAAAAACAGCGGCAAGCCTTGGTGAAGTTCCCGTGGGCGCCGTCGTAGTTCGCGACGGTGAAATAATCGGCAAAGGATATAATCTCCGTGAAAATAAAAAAAGCGCCTCGGCGCACGCGGAGATAATTGCTATTGAGCAAGCATGTAACGCGCTTGGAAGTTGGCGCTTGTCGGGATGCACGCTGTACGTTACTATGGAGCCTTGTCCAATGTGCGCGGGTGCTATAGTCAATTCAAGAATTGATAGAGTGGTTTATGGCTGTAAGGACGTCGTGGCAGGCTGTTGCGGAAGCGTTATCAATTTTAATGCTTATCCGTTTAATCATAGCTTTACCATAGAGAGTGGAGTATGCGAGACGCAAGCGACAGAGCTGCTTAAAGGCTTTTTTGCAGAAAAAAGAAAAAGAGAAAACAAGTAAAATGCAAAGCAATAAACTGAGAAGCTACATATATGGAATGAAAAAATCGATCCCCGTGTTCTTTGGCTTTCTGCCCGTGGCGATAACCTTTGCGCTGATGGCAGTGGGGCAGGGGATGAGCGCAGTGGAAACCGTGTGCATGTCGGTTTTCGTTTTTGCGGGCGCAAGTCAGATAATGGCTGTCGGAATGCTCGGAACGGGAGCTGGCGCACTTTCGATAGTGCTTGCAACGTTTGTTCTGAATTTGCGTCACGTTATAATGAGCACCTGCATATTCCGAAAAATAAAAATAAAAAACGCGTTGCTGAAATTGCTTGGCGGAATGTCGGTTACCGACGAAGGCTTTGCTCTCATAACTACGGAAGATGACGGTAAATGCGACGTCTTTTTCATGCTTGGAATAATTACCGTTACATATCTTTCATGGGTGCTCGGTACGGTAGTGGGTGTCGTTGCAAGTAACGTTTTGCCCAAAATCGTGGCTGATAGCTTTGGAATCGCGCTTTACGCATTGTTTATCGCCCTCATAGTTCCTGATGTTAAAGGTAATTTCAAGCTTTTTCTGACAGTTGTCATCACGGCAATAATAAATACGGTGTTGTGTGTATTCATGGAGAGTAGCTGGGCTATAATCATTTCTACGCTCGTAGGCGCGGCAATCGGTACGTTTATAGTGAATGACGGCAACGAAAATACCGAAACGGAGGTAGCGGCATGAATATAGCGCTTCTCATATTCGGTATGGCTCTCGTGACTTATATTCCGAGAGTTATTCCCGCATTTGTAGTTGATAAAATACGCTTTGGGAAAAGACTCGGTAAATTTATAAATTTGATTCCGTATACGGCGATGACAGCGCTTATCGTTCCGGGTATTTTTAATATGGACGCAAAGCATTGGTACGTAGGCGCAATAGGCGGTGCAGTGGCAATATTGCTGTCTTGTATAAAGAAGATACCGTCAGCAGTAGTTGTGCTTGCTTCCGTGCTTGCGGTGATGGTAGTATATTTGTTTTAAAGAGGCAGCCTCAAATTTGCATTTGAGGCAGTCTCTTTGTTTGTTATAGAGAACCACCGACACAGAGTCGGTGGTTCTGACTATATTATTTATTAGGTGCAATTAAAGTTGATATACACTTTTTTTGATTTTCTGTAGGTTCTTTTAGTTTTCCGTTATTTATTAGAGCTTTAATGCAATGTATAAGAAACCATCCGTCAGAATAGAACAAGCCTTGCAATTGATATTCTTGAATTTTTCTTAAATGTTCGGGTGCCGAAGCAATAAATAATTCTGCAAACGGTTTTTTCAATTCTTCGAATTTTTGGGCATATTTTTTCTTTACCTTATTACCAATATCACAAAGTTCTTTACAAATGCTTGTGTCTGTTAGGATAACGACTTGCCAAGAACTCTTAAAATATCCGTCGTAGTCTCCATTAGTTTTTACAAATCCACGTTCAGCAAGCCACGTATATTCGTCCTTGTCAAGCTCTGCTTCATCTTCCTTTGCAAAGAGATACAATACTCTCATCGCATCGTCAAAGTCAGCCTTATTTACTTTTATTCTCTTTTCGGACCATTCTGTATCCAAACGCCAAAGATTATAAAAATCATTGCATTGAAAAGCGGGACCGCATAAATTTTTTCTTTCGACAAAATCTGTTGGCAGAGACAGTGGCTGGGATAGAACGGTAGCGTAAAAAATATTGTAGGAACCGTCGGGACGAAGCGTCGCAACATCTTCGAATTTAATATTAGCGTCAACCAAAATTCTTTCTGTTTCATTTGGCGGAGAAATAATATACGGAATGAGTGTCCACAATAGGAAATTATGGTTTGCTCGCTTGGCTTCAGAAAGAGTGATTGGCTCATCGGTCTGTCCGCAAATAATTCTTTGGTCGTCTAAAAGCCCGCTACCAACAAGTTCATCAAAAAGATCATTGGCAAAAACGTTTGCAGCCTCTTTGTACATTTTATCTTGTATTGTTAAAAGCTCCGTAGTAGGCTCATCGATTATAAAATTGGCGATATATTTGTCTTTATCCTTTGTAAGATAGGAGTATTCGTCAAGCATTTCAATAAGCTCTTCAATATATACGGGAGATACCCCCAGGTCCTCTGCGATTTCATTTACTGTTTTTGCCGTATCCTTTATGCAGTAGCAAATATTTTGTACAAGTCTTGTTCCAAAAAAGCTGTCAAGCGTTCTGCTTCCGATAGAACCGGATATACCGTAGTCTTCAAATTTTATTGGATTAAATTTTAGTTCACTTGTTTTTCTCATGGTATCCATACCTCGTTTCAATTCTTTTTTTGCTTCAAACAAGTGCCATTTAACAGTTCCCAAAGGAATATCAAGCTCTTTTGCAATATCTGATTGTTTTCGATTTTCAAAATAGTAAGCAATAATTATTCTTCTTTGTAGCTTTGATAAAAAAGCTATTTCACTTTGCAGGCGATTTACAGACTCGCGGGTAGCTTCGATATCGCTTTCCAAATCGAAGGCTGAAATATAATCCGACATTTCATCGATTGAAAGACCGATAGTGTTCTTTGAGCTGTCGCGATAATAATTGCTTAGCGTGTTATGGGCAACAGTCCAGATGAATTTACCCATATCGGCAACATCATCTTTCGCCAACAGAGCACGAAAGGCTTTTAATACTATTTCTTGCGAAAGATCCTCTGCGTCTTGGATGCTTTTACACCGCTTTAATGCAAATCCGAAAATCGGCTTCAGATATTCAGTTATGATTTCCTCTACTTCTTGTCTTTTCACTTGTTTGTACCTCGTTGAAAGCTTTCAACAATATAGACACCGATTTTCGAAAAGGTTGGTGATTATAAAAAATATTTTTTACTGAAAGTTAAAGTGTTGTATCAAAACTCCTGATATTACTAAAAATTACTAAAAGAAGCGTATAAAATTATCGGCTTCTTCTCTTGAATGGAAAGTTATAATTTTCTTATAGGAATATTTATCAAGCAATTCAAGGATTTTCGGTCTGCTGTCGTTAGCAAAGCTTTTGACAAAATCTATAAATTCCTCGTCTTCCTTGGTTTCTATCCAAGGCATATCCTCACGAGGCTTTCCCAAGCGCTCTCTTATTCCGTCAAGGCATATTTCCAAAGGATAGTCGAGAAAGAAAATAACGTCGCATTGTTTAATCCTCGTTTCCATAGTACGACCGTAATTACCGTCGATTATCCAAGTGTCTTTTGATAGAATATCTGCAAGTCGCTCGTCAAATTTTTCACTTGACACAGTCGTTTTATCCGCATTCCAATAGAGCATATCAAGGTAGTGAAGGGGAATATCGGTTACTTTTTGCAGTTGTCGCGCAAACGTGCTTTTGCCGCTTCCGGGGCAACCGATCACTATAGCTCTCTTAAAGTTTATCATTGGATTATACCGCCGCCAACTACCCTATCGCCGTCATAAAGAACGAGAGATTGCCCGGGGGCAATGGCTCTTTGAGGAAGATCGAATTTTACGGAAAGAGTATTTTCGTCCGTCCGTGTGACCGTAGCAGTTGCGGGTGTGTGTCTGTAACGTATCTTCGCTTGCAGTCTGATAGGGGACTCAAAAGCTTCGTCAACGAGAAGATTGATATCGGTAGCCGTCAGCATATCTTTATATAGCTGTTCATCGGTGCAGAGCATTACCGTATTGTTTTTAGCGTTTTTGCTTCCTACGAACATAGGCTTTCCAAACGCTACGCCAAGTCCCTTGCGTTGACCTACGGTATAATTTATAATTCCCGAATGTTCTCCGATAACGTTGCCGTCAATATCCGTAAAGCTTCCGCATGGAAAATCGCAGCTACACGTTGACTTTATAAAAGAGGCGTAGTCTCCGTCCTTGATAAAGCAAATGTCCTGACTGTCGGAGCGATGTGCGTTTGAAAAGTTATTTTCAGCCGCAATTTCTCGTATCTCGGGCTTGGTATATTCACCGAGCGGAAATAGAATATAGGGCAGAAGCTCTTTTTTTATTGACCATAAAAAATACGATTGGTCTTTGTTTGCGTCTGCTGCCTTTTTTAAATAATAGTTACCGTAAGTGTCTTTTTCAATCTTTGCGTAATGTCCCGTTGCAAGATAGTTATATCCTAATCTTGAAGCGCTTTCAAAAAGCTTTCCAAATTTAATACATCTGTTACATTCAACACAAGGATTTGGGGTAAGTCCGTTTTTGTAATCTTCAAGAAATTTGTTTATTACGCATTCCTTGAAGCTATCCCCCAACGCTAAGCAATAATGCGGAATACCGAGAGCATCGGCAATTTTCTTTGCGTCAACACAATTTGCGTCGGGAATTGGAGCGTCATCGTCAACGACGGTTTCCGTATCGCTCCAGACCTTCATGGTAATTCCACCGAGCGAGTATCCCATTTTTTTGATAAGCAGGGCGGCAACCGCGCTGTCAACGCCGCCGCTCATGGCTACAAGTACCTTTTTATCTATATTCGTCATATGCATCACCAATCTCTTGAGGTAAGTTTTCCCTGCGGGCAAAGTCCGTCAAAGCCTTTTTGACGAATAATCTCGTATACGGCAATGGCAACGGAGTTGGAGAGATTCAGGGAGCGAATGGTGTCCCGCATTGGAATACGAACGCAAAAATCTTTATTTTCGTAAAGCATATCCTCGGGAAGTCCCTTGGTTTCTTTGCCGAACATTATAAATACGTTGTCGGGATATTCCGTAACTTCGGTATAGGATTTAGGCGCTTTAGTAGTGAAAAAATAGGTGTTTCCTATGGCGTCGGGGCGTTTCTTGAGAAAATCATTATAGTCGTCGTAATACGTAATATCTAGCTTGTCCCAATAGTCGAGTCCAGCGCGCTTGAGCTTGCGGTCATCTATCTCAAATCCCATTGGGCGAATGATATGCAGAGAAGCGCCCGTAGCGGCACAGGTGCGCGCAATGTTACCCGTATTCTGAGGTATTTCAGGTTCGTGTAATACTATGTTTATCTTATACATGACAATTTTCCTTTATATAGTTGTGATTATATTATAGTATGTTTTGTAAGGATTTTCAAGTGTAAAGAAAAAAATTTACAAAAGAGTAGATAAGTTGTGGCATATACTACTTGAAAAAATGCCAAAAATGTTGTATAATAAAATGAATATTTGTGTATGGAGGTCATAATGGGACTTTTCGGAACTTACAGCGATAAGCAATTGAAAAAACTAAATAAGTTTGTTGACTATATTGAATCTTTAGCTCCCAAATACGCCGCTATGTCAAACGCGGAATTAGCGGGAACTACGGAGCTTTTGAGAGAAAGACTTAATAAGGGTGAAACGCTTGAGGATATCATGGCTGACGCGTTTGCGGCTATTCGCGAGGCAGACGACCGAATTCTTGGCAAGCGCCCCTTCCGCGTTCAGATAATCGGTGGAATTATTCTTCATCAGGGAAGAATTGCGGAGATGAAAACGGGTGAGGGAAAGACTCTCGTTGCTACTATGCCCGCATATCTTAACGCGCTCAGCGGAAAGGGAGTGCACGTCGTTACCGTAAACGATTATCTTGCCCGCCGTGACAGCGAGGAAATGGGTAGAGTATATGAATTTATGGGACTTACCACGGGTCTTGTTGTTCACGGAATATCTCCCGAGGAGAAAAAACAGGCGTATCTTGCGGATATTACTTACGGTACGAACAACGAATTCGGATTTGACTATCTGCGTGATAACATGGTCGTATATAAGGAAAGAATGGTTCAACGCGGACATAACTTCGCAATAGTTGACGAGGTTGACTCTATTCTTATTGACGAAGCAAGAACACCTCTTATAATCTCGGGCGCAGGGGAAAAATCCACGGATATGTATGACAGAGCCGATGCATTTGCAAGAAAGCTCCGTAAATACGTTATAAAGGAAATGGATTCTAAGGAAAGCTACGACGACCTTGACGCAGACTATATAGTTGACGAAAAGGCAAATAACGCTATTCTTACTCCCAAGGGTGCTGAGAAGGCAGAGAAATTCTTTGAGATAGAAAATCTCTCAAATGCGGAGAATTCCGAGATATCTCATCATATAAATCAAGCTATACGTGCTCACGGAGTCATGAAGCGTGACGTCGATTACGTTGTGAACGACCAAGGCGTTATGATCGTCGATACCTTTACGGGTCGTCTTATGCCGGGAAGAAGATATTCCAACGGCTTGCATCAGGCTATTGAGGCTAAGGAAGGCGTCAAGATAGAGAAGGAAAATAAGACGCTTGCGACTATTACGTTCCAGAACTATTTCAGAATGTATTCCAAGCTTTCGGGTATGACGGGTACTGCTCTTACCGAAGAAACAGAATTCCGTGAAATATACAATCTCGATGTAATAGAAATTCCCACCAATAAGCCGATGATAAGAACGGATCATCCCGACGTCGTATATAAAACGGTTAATGGTAAATACGACGCTATCGTAAAGCAAATAATTGAGTGCCACGAAAAAGGTCAGCCGATACTTGTCGGAACTGTTTCTATTGATAAATCCGAGGAGTTATCTCGCAGACTCAGACGCGAGGGAATAAAGCATACCGTCCTTAACGCTAAATATCACGACAAGGAAGCGGAGATAGTAGCTCAGGCGGGTAAGCTTGGCGCGGTTACTATTTCCACCAATATGGCAGGACGTGGAACTGATATTATGCTCGGAGGTAATCCCGAGTATATGGCAAAGAAGGAAATGCGCAAAATGGAGATCGACGAGGAGCTGATAGCTATGGCTACGGGTACTGCGGAGATCGACGATGAGGAAGTAAAGAGCGCAAGAGAGACCTTCAGACAGCTATACGATAAATTTAAGGAAGAAATCGCCCCCGAGGCGCAAAAGGTCAGAGATGTGGGAGGCTTGTTCATTCTCGGAACTGAGAGACATGAAAGCCGCCGTATCGACAATCAGCTCAGAGGACGTTCGGGACGTCAGGGCGACCCTGGTGAGTCAAGATTTTATCTGTCACTTGAGGACGACCTTATGCGTCTGTTTGGCTCTGACAGACTGATAGATATGGTAAATAGACTTGGACTTCCCGAGGATATGCCTATCGACGCAAAAATACTTTCGGGAAGAATTGAGTTTGCTCAAAAGAAGATAGAGGACCAGAACTTCAAACGCCGTAAATACGTCCTTACCTATGACGACGTAATGAATCAGCAGAGAAATCTTATTTATAAGCAGAGATACGACGTTCTGAACGGTGAGGATATCAGTGAAACTATAAGAAAAATGATAACCGCAACGGTTGCCGAAAACGTTGATACCTACCTTCAGGGAGACGATGCTGCGCTTTGGGATTTCAACGGACTCAGAGAAGCGTATAAGGGCTTGCTTACTACACCCGAGGACTTCCAATACGGTGAAGCAGAGCTTAAGAAACTTAAGAAAGACGATGTTTTTGACGTTCTTTCAGAGCGCGCTATGAAGCTTTACGATGAAAAAGAAGAAAGCATAGGCGAGGAAAGATTCAGAGAAATAGAAAGAGCCGTTCTTTTGCAGAACGTAGACCGAAATTGGATGGAGCATATTGATGCTATGGATGACCTCAAGGATAGCATAAGACTTCAATCCTATGCGCAGAGAGATCCCGTTAACGAGTATAGATTGCAAGGCGCTGATATGTTCGACGCTATGGTCGCGGATATAAGAGAGCGTACCTCAAGAATGATACTTTCGGTAACGCTGAAAACTCCCGAGGTTAAGCGTGTGCAGCTGGCAAAGCCGTTGACGGAGGGCTTCGAGGGAGACGAGGCTAAAAAGCCCAAAAAGGTAACGGTTGTAAAGAAGGCGTCGGAAAGCGTCGGAAGAAACGATCTGTGTCCTTGCGGCTCAGGCAAAAAGTATAAAAAGTGTTGCGGAGCTCCCGCAAATACTCAGAATTAACTATTTTTATCAGTCGCATTGTGAATAAACGGTGCGGCTGATACGGATATTTACAAGGAGATTTTATGGGCTTTGGATTGTTGTTCGTTGGATATTTTTGTGCGACTCTTATGTCGATCAACGTGGCGGGCGCTTTTATAAGAATACTCGGATACGGAATAGCTTTTATTGCGTCGAGAAAATTAAATAAATATAATCGCTCGTTTGAGATGTTATCATGGATGTCTCTGCTTATGCTTTTTGTCGCTGTGCTGCTTGCGGCATCCGACGTATCAACGTTTCTATACGAAGGCTTGATTATAGATAATAATTTTCTTGGAGAGACCTACAGAGCGTTTGTCGGATACGTAGAAATGGCGTTATCATTTGCTTTTAACGCGGTAATGTTATATTCCATAAAAAGCATTGCGGAAGAGACTGAGGTCACTAAAATATCAATAGCGGCGGTAAGAAATTTCATCTTTATCTGTGTGTATTACATATTGAATATTTTTTGTATGCTACCGTTCGCATTTTCAAAAGCTGCGGCTAAATATTTAAGCGCTCCTGTGCTGATACTGTACTTTGTATGGATAATTCTGAATCTCGTCTTGATTGCGTCGTGCTATGCAAGAATTTGCGATGAAAACGACGTTGACATGGCGCGTAAGCCTTCTAAATTCGAATTCGTTAACAAAATGAGAGCGGAATCGGAAAAAAGAGGGCAGAAGGCGTCGGAAAGACAAGAGGAATATATCAAACAAAAGATGGAAAAGCGTAATAACCGAAAAAAATAAAGGAGTCTATATGAAAGGAAAGAAGTACATAAATTTTAAGGCAATAGGTCTTTCTTTGATATTTTTGTTTAATCCAAATATAAACGTTATAGATTTTTTGCCTGATTTCATTGGATATATTATTTTGTGCGCCTTGCTGACCAATCTTGCCGACATAAATGAAACCGTATCGGAAGCGCTTGGCATATTTAAAAAGATGATATTTATAGATGCCGCTAAGCTTGTGGCTCTTATATGGATATTCGGTATGTCGGTTACGACTGAGAAAAATTCCTCATTGTTGCTTTGGTCCTTCGCTTTTGGTATTTTGGAAATGCTTTTCGTTATCCCTGCGTTCCTTAAATTGTTTAAGGGACTTGGAGAGCTCGGATATCTTTACGATAATACCTCTATCAACGAAAAAAACGGTAACCGTAAGAAAAATTATACCGATAGCTTACGCAGATTTACGGTAGCCTTTATCGCAATTAAGTCTATTATGGCATTTCTTCCCGAATTTGCGGATCTTACGTCTACAGAATATTCGGAAAATCAAGGGATAACAAATCTTTACGAGCATATAGGAATCATGCGCTTTCTTGCGTTTGTCCCCGTGCTTGTTTTAGGAGTTATCTGGATAGTAAAAGTTATTCTTTATTTTAATCGTATAAACAATGATGTAAAATTTAACTCAGCTATTGACGAGATATACCGTAGCAGAGTTTTGAATAAAAGCGGTATCTTCGTAAAAAGAAATATAAAGCTTTCATTTGTATTGTTGTTGTTGGTTGCCGTATTCAGCTTTGATTTGAGAATTGAATCGGTAAATGTTTTACCCGATTTTATCTCCGCAATACTCGTCTTTGCCTTTTTCTGTGTCGTATCCAAACGAACGTCAATAAATAAAAAAATATCTGTTACCGTAGCTACGGTATATTTCGTTACGGCTGTTGCCGCGACTGTTACAGAGTTCTTGTTCTTTAAAAACTATTATTACGAGTCAATATACAGAGCTCAAGAAGCAATGCAAGCTTTTGTCGTTATGGCAACCTTTGCCGTAATAAATATCGCAGTATTTGCCATTGCTTGCGTGATGATGCTAATGGCTTGCGACAATATTATTAAAGAGCATACGGGCGGAATAACGGTATCAAACGATAAGTCTAATGAGTATCAATTAAAAATGTCGGAAGCGCTTCATGCAGATCTGCGAAGATCATTGATATTCTGTGCCGCATCAACGGTTGTTTATCTTGTTACGGACGCTTGCTATGTGCTTTTGGCAAAGGACTACGGATTTATGCTGTTTATTAACGTTATAGGCTTTATTCTGTTTATTGCTTCTTTCATAAAAGCGTATTCCGATATTTCTGAGGCTGTTGAAGCTAAATATATTTTGGAATAATTTGGAGACGATAGATTTTGCATAAACTTTATCTTTTTGAACATACTTGTTAATGTGGAGGCAATGCCACCACATGATTTCGGTTTACGGACGACGTTAATTTATTTTGCCGAGGTTTTCTTAAGTCCCAACGATATGCCTTTTCCGTCAATTATGGCAATTTCGTGTTGCAGATGCAATGGCAGAAGGAGTATCTCATGCAAAAAGATAAAGCGAAGCGTAAGTATGACCGAAACTATCACGTTGAGAATGAATTTATATGCGACAATATTTTTAAAGCTTGTCAGAAGCAACCCTATCTTGACTCAACACAGAAAGGGAAGTGGGGACGAGGGAAGGATGATTCGCCCGTTAACGAAGACGAATATCCAAGTAATAATAATCCGTTGCCGCAATAAAGCTTCTTAACGAGTCCAAACGCAATGCGCCTGCCGTTATTACGGCGGGCGCATTTGCTGATTTCACAGAAATTTAATAACAAAATTCTAAAATGTACTTGAAAAAATCATTAAAATCTGTTATACTATATGGGTAACTGAAATTCGGAGCTTTTTCCGAAACAACAGGCTGTAAAATAAGGCCATACAAGCCGGGGAATTAGCGGAGCCCTGTACCTGAAATCCGCTACAGCAGGGGTGTATTCCTTTTTTGAGGATTTAGCTGAAACGGTCTGAATCGTGTCCTGCTGCGTTGAAGAGTGGGTCTTGCGCAATTGAGGGCTGTGAACCATGTCAGGTGGGGAACCAAGCAGCATTAAGCAGTTTACTTGATGTGCCGCGAGGTAGCCTGCTCGGAGCAGGAGGTACGAAGTTCGCGTGGATGCGACGTTCGATCTTAAGGTGTATGGTCTTATTATACAGCTTGTTTTTTATAGTATTAAGGAGGAGTTTTATGCATCAGGCTTTGTACAGAAAATGGCGTCCGCAGACCTTTGATGACGTTTGCGGTCAGGAGCATATTACCTCTATACTTAAATATGAAACGGAGAATAATAAGTTCTCCCATGCGTATCTGTTTTGCGGTTCGAGAGGAACGGGCAAAACCACTTGCGCAAAGATTCTTGCAAAAGCGGTTAACTGCGAAAGCCCTATAAACGGTAGCCCTTGTAATAAATGCGCCTCTTGTATGTCTATTGATAGTGGCGCAGCTACTGACGTTCTGGAGATGGATGCGGCATCAAACAACGGCGTTGATAATATCAGAGATATCCGCGATGAAGTGGTTTATATGCCAACGGCGCTTAAATATAGAGTCTATATTGTGGACGAGGTTCATATGCTCAGCGGAAGTGCCTTTAACGCGCTTTTAAAAACCCTTGAAGAGCCGCCCTCACACGTAGTTTTTGTTTTGGCAACCACCGAATTGCATAAGCTTCCCTCTACGATAATATCAAGATGTCAGCGCTTTGATTTCCGAAGAATATCTACGCAGGTCTTGATGGACAGGCTTGCTTATATATCTGACAACGAGAATATAAGCTACGAAAAAGAAGCGCTCAGGGTTATTGCAAAGATGGCGCAGGGCGGTATGCGTGACGCTATCAGCTTACTTGAGCTTTGCGCGGGAACTGACAGTAAAATCACGCTTACCTCAGTTAATGAGACGTTAGGCTCGGGAGGGCGTGAGAATATCGAAAATACGGTAAGAGCAATAGCTAAAGGTAATTTTGACGCTATATTCTCGGTGATTACAGACGTCGTAGCGTCATCAAAGGATATTTCTGTTTTTTGGCAAGAGCTTATCTCGTATTATCGCGATATGTTGGTTATGAAAACAACGTCAGCGGCAGAAAGGTATCTTGACCTTACGGAGAATGAAAGCGAACAGCTGAAAAGGTCGTGCGAGCTATTTACAAAGAATACGTTGCTTTGGCACTGTAGAATACTTGACGAAGCCTTATATACCATGCAAAAAGCAGGCTCAGCTAAGCGTATTGTAGCCGAAATGGCTTTGATAAAAATGAGTGACAGCATGCTTGATACGTCTATGGATGCCGTGCTTTCAAGAATATCTAAGCTTGAAAACGCAGTTGCTACAGGCGTGCAGATAGTATCGGATAAGACCGATTTGGAAGAATCCTTACCTAAGTACACAGCCCCGCAAAAGCAGGAGAATAAAGCCGCGGAGAAAACGCCCGTCGAGACGTCCTCAAAGGAAGAAACGAGTAGTGACGATTCGCTAAAAATAATTCGCGGTTGGAATGAGATAGCTGAAAAAGCTGCGGCTGGAGATATGGCAGTTCTGCCTTTTTTGAAAATGGCAAAAGCGTTTACCGATAGTAACGGTAAAATTTACGTTAGATTTCCTAACGATTTTGCAAAAAACATGGTTGAAAAATCAGATGTTGCAAATGGAATTCTCGCGGCGTTTTCAATTCAGTTTAATAGAAGAATAGAACCTGCGGATGTGATTTTCGGTGTGCTTGTAGGTGACGAGGATATTACCGATTTTGATGATTTGATTATTTAAAAAGGAGAAATAAAAATGAGAGCAAATATTCCAAAGGGAATGGGTGGCGGTCCCCAGAACATGAACGCAATGATAAAGCAGGCGCAGAAAATGCAAGAGGATATGGCAGCGCTTCAGGAGGAGCTTGACGCTCGTGAGTACGATATTTCGGCTGGCGGCGGCGTAGTTGGCGTTAAGATAAACGGTAAAAAGGAAATCCTTGCAATCGATATCAAACCCGAAATCGTTGACCCCGACGATATAGAGACTCTTTCCGATATTCTCGTTGCGGCTGTTAACGAGGCTATTAAGAGAGTTGAGGATACCAACACTGCGGAAATGTCCAAGATAACGGGCAATATGGGTATGCCCGGTCTGTTCTGATATCATGACGGACTATATAGAATCCTTGCAGGTTCTTGCTGAGAAGTTTGCTTCTCTTCAAGGAGTGGGTAAAAAAAGCGCTATGCGAATGGCGTTTTCCGTGCTTGAGCTTGATGAGGACTCCGCAAAGGAATTTGCTGATGCTATAGTAGAGGCAAAGACTAAGATACATAGATGTCCTATCTGCGGAAATCTTACCGACAAGGACGAGTGCTACGTATGCTCTGATTTATCAAGAGATACGAGCGTTATATGCGTTGTTGAGGACGTAAAGGCGCTCATGTCAATTGAGAAGGTCAGGGAATATAAGGGCGTTTATCACGTGCTTCACGGGGCAATTTCGCCTGTGAATGGTGTTACGCCTGATAAGCTTACTATGAAGGAGCTTATTGAGCGTGTGGGACAAAACGAGATAAGCGAGGTAATTATCGCTACTAACCCTACGCAGAGCGGTGAGGTAACGGCAATGTATATATCAAAATATCTCAAGCCCCTCGGCGTAAAGGTTACCCGCCTTGCTTACGGTATCCCCGTAGGTTCCGATCTCGAATATGCCGACGAGATAACCCTCGGACGAGCAATTGAAGGCAGACGGGACGTATAAAATTATAAATCACAAGGGACGCAATATGAGTTGAATATTAATGTGAGCAAAAAATTTTTGATTTTTGCTCACATTTGTAATTTTATGAGAAAAATGTTTATTGAAAAATTTATATTGCCTCGGCGTGGAAAAAACTATTTGGTATCGGGTAAAAATCCCCCAAGAGATAACTATCATAGATAGTCTCTTGGGGCTTCTATTAATGCACTGATAAAATTTTTAACTTTTATGTCTGTTTTTAACTCGCAATTTTGTTATATTTTGTGAAGGCTTAAAAAGGAAGGTTAATATCATGACAGAAAATTTGACGAACAAATATTGCGACGATGCGCTTTGTAGAATCGCAAACGGAGATGTAGATGCGCTTACAGTTATTTACAATAAAATGGGGAGGCGAATATTTTTGCTTGCTTTTTCCATTTTGAGAGACAGAGAAAGTGCTGAGGACGTAATGCAGGATACGTTTTTGAAAATTGCGGCGCAGGCACGTGCTTACAATAAAAAAAGCAATGCGATAGCCTTTATACTAACGATAACGCGCAATTTATCACTTAATCTGCTTGCAAAACGTCGCCGTAACGCATCATATGAAAAGTCACTTGATGAAAGTAGAGAAATTGTCGATGTTGAAAATTATTATTCATCATCTGTGAAAAGTGTGCTTGAAGCGCTTTCTATACTTGATGATGATGAACGTCAAATAATAGTTATGAAACTTGACTGCGGTATGAAGCACAAGGATATTGCGATTTTACTTGGCATTAGTGAGTCGTCATGCCAGAAGAGATACCGACGAGCCTTGGAAAAGCTTAAGAATTACTACAAACAGGAGGGGAAGAGATGAATTATAAACGCAGATTTAAAAGAGAACTTAGCAAAATAGAAGTGCCGAATATTGATAAGGTGCTTGGAGAAATCTCGAAGCATGAACAGCCGTATCAAGAGCAAAAAGGGAAATTGAAGCGAATTGCTTTAGTGCCGATGGTTTCAATTATTCTATGCCTGGCAATTATCAGCAGCGCGGCAATAACGGCGATTGTAAAATATTTTAATGCGGATATGCTTTCAAAAAATAACAGGCAGCTTGATGTTGTACCTGATGGATACGTGGGAATCTATACAGTAGAGGATCTGAATAATATACGGAACGATTTAGATGCCGATTATATTCTTATGAATGATATTATGTTTGCTGATGAAGATTATCTTGAAGGGGGAATATGCGATGGAGGATGGATTCCGATAGGAAGTGAAAATGCTGATCCGTTTTCTGAAAGATATACGGGTATATTTAATGGTAATGGATATGTTATCAAGAATGTTAGGATAAATGATACTAATGTTGTAAAAAAATCTTATTTTGGTATTTTTGGAGATACAGATGGGTATTTTATTAATTTAGGTATCGAAAACTACAATTTGGATTTGAACTTTGAAAACTATGACACATTTTTAAGCGATTATGTATGCGTAGGCTCTATAGCAGCCACAGCGGCATTTGTTGGTGGTTGTTATGTCGATGGGGAAATAAACGTCTCATTAGAGGATTGCAGATTGGAGTCCGAGAATATTTTTGGCATTGCTCATAATCAAAAAACTCTTTGTATTGGCGGAATTTGCGGTATTATAGATTATGTGGATTCCTGTGCGGTATATACAGATATATTCGTTAGCGGAGGAAAGGATTTTTCCGTATACGCAGGACTTTGTGCGGGTCAAGTGCTGTCCTGTATAACGTCTTACACAGTCGGAGCAGTATGCGTTGATGGGGAAGAATATACTTCCGTAAATACCGACAAGGTTGCAATCACCGCATCGGAAGCGACTATGCCTGTGCTTTTTGATAATGTATCAATGGAAAAAATAATAGAAACAGTTGAGGCATATTATGGTGACGAGGTTTTTAACGCAAATAAGTTTAAAGCGTTCTTTGTACGAGTAGATATTGTGGGTGAAACCGATTTTGAAAATGGGTATGAAAGGTATTTTGAGGCTAATAAACAGTTCGGTTACGTTTATACCGAAAATGCTGACGAATGGCAAAGCTTATATGTATTTGATAGAGCTGCAAAAACCGAGGAGGTTCGCGAGATAAACAGAATCATTTCCGAAGCCTTTGGTGGTAGTGAAAACTTTATCAATTTCTGCATTGAAAACAATATAAAATGCGGAATGCTATATTGTTATTCATTTGACAATGAAAGTGATGTGAGTCAAGAAACACTCGAAGGATTTAACTTTGATAGTATTTGGACAGAGCGCGACGGAAGGGTAATGCTTGATATATTTACAAATTAAAACAAAGTAATAAATCAAAAGGACGGAGAATTGATTTTCTCCGTCCTTTGTATATGATTTAGAAATTAAAATAATTCTTAGCGTTTTCGTAACAAATACCCGTAACGATCTTCTTAAGCGTCTCGTAATCCTCGGGATATTCGCCCTCGGTTACCCAAGTACCTATGAGGTTACAGAGAATTCTTCTGAAATACTCGTGTCTCGGATAAGAAACGAAGCTGCGGCTGTCGGTGAGCATTCCAACGAATCTCGATATCATTCCGAGGTTGGAAAGCGCCTTCATCTGTTCAACCATTCCGTCTCTCTGGTCGTTGAACCACCAGCCACTACCGAACTGTATCTTTCCGGGTGTTGGAGCTTTTTGGAAGTTACCAAGCATCGTACCGAGAACGTAGTTGTCCTTGGGATTGAGCGTGTAGAGAATAGTCTTGGGCAGACAGTCATTGACTTCAAGACTGTTCATGAATGCAGAAAGTTTCTCAGCAATGCAAAGGTCGTTTATGGAATCAAAGCCGACGTCAGCGCCGAGCTTTTCGTACATCTTTCTGTTGTTGTTTCTGAGCGCTCCGATATGAAGCTGCATAGCCCAACCGAGACGCGTATACTCCTCAGCGCATACCTTAAGAATAGCGGTCTTGAAAATATCTATCTGCTCGCCCGTCAACTCAGCGCCCGACATTCTGAGTTCGAATACCTTAGTGGCGTCACCCTCCGCAAAGGGAATGTACTCCATAGCGTGATCGGAAAGCTTACAGCCATAGCTGTTAAAGAAAGCAATTCTGTCTCTTATCCAAGCCTCAAGCTCAGCGTAAGACTTGATACCGATTTGATTAATATAGGGAATAAAGGTCTCCTTGCCAATTTCAACAGCCTTGTCGGGACGGAAGGTGGGGAGGACCTTGGTCTTGAAGCCTTGAAGCTTCTTGTGGTATTCAAGCGTATCCGCAGGGTCATCGGTCGTACAAATAACCTCAACGTTGGACTTAAGTATCAGCGCCTGAGCTCTGAAATCCTCTTGCGCGAGCTTCTCGTTACAGATGTTCCATATTTCCTCACAGGTGCTTTCATCAAGAGTCTTGTCGATGTCAAAATATCTCTTGAGCTCAAGATGTGTCCAATGATATATGGGGTTGCCGATAAGCATAGGCATTGTTCTGGCAAATGCCTTAAACTTCTCGTATTCATCAGCGTCGCCCGTGATATATTTTTCATCTATTCCGTTTGTACGCATCTGTCTCCACTTGTAGTGGTCACCGCCGAGGAAAAGGTCAAAAGCATTGCGGAACTGATAGTTCTCGGCAATCTGAGCAGGGGAGAGGTGGCAGTGATAGTCAATAATGGGAAGGTCCTTTACGTAACCGTAAAGCGTTCTTGCCGCATCGTTTTTTAGCATAAAGCTGTCGTTAATAAAAGTTTTCATTGTTTTACCGTCCTTAAATATAATATAACATATATATTATACATTTCTTTTTCTTCAATGTCAAGAGCCAACAAATATTTAGCAATAAATTTCTAATATTTATCAATAAATTCATGATTTGGTGTTGAAATTTGTCTCCTTTAATGGTATAATAAACTAATGCTTTTTAATTTTTATTCAAGAGGTACTTATAATGATATGCAACTCAATACTTGACGCAATGGGTAATACACCCATAATACGTCTTTCACATATGTGTGACGAGGATTCCGCAGAGGTTCTCGTTAAATTTGAGGGACTAAACGTTGGCGGTTCTATAAAGACCAGAACTGCTTATAACATGATAAAGGACGCCGAAAGCAAAGGGCTTATAAATGAAAATACAGTAATCGTAGAGCCAACGAGCGGAAATCAGGGAATTGGTCTTGCTCTCGTTGGCGCGGTCAGAGGATATAAAACGATCATCATTATGCCCGACTCGGTAAGTGAGGAGCGCAGAAAGCTTGTAAAAGCCTACGGCGCTGACGTTATCCTCATTCATGACGACGGAAATATAGGCGCATGTATCGAGGAGTGTATGCAAACGGCGCTCAGAATGCAGAAAGAAGACCCCAACGTCTTTGTACCTCAGCAGTTTGAAAATCCCGCAAACCCTCAGATCCAAAGGGAACAGACGGCTGTGGAAATACTCGAGCAGGTAGGTAAGGAAATACACGGCTTTTGCTCAGGTATAGGTACGGGCGGAACAATTACGGGAATTGGCGAGACGCTAAAGGCGGCAAATCCCGATATAGAGATATGGGCAGTTGAGCCTGAGCACGCCGCAATACTTTCGGGTGGCTCTATCGGTACTCACTTGCAGATGGGTATTGGCGACGGACTTATTCCGAGCATACTTAACGTAAATATATATAACGATATATGCATCATTAAAGACGAGGAAGCTATACGTACGTCTAAGGAGCTTGCATCAAGGGAAGGAATAATGTGCGGAATATCGAGCGGAACAAACGTAGCCGCCGCCCTCCGCCTTGCAAAGAAGCTTGGACGTGGCAAAACTGTTGTAACCGTTTTGCCCGATACAGCGGAGAGATATTTTTCCACACCGCTTTTTGAATAGTGTTGTAGATTTAAATATAGTTATGGTTAAAGTTTTAAAAAATCTATTGACATTTAAAGGAAAATAATGTATAATATTGTGAGAGGAGGTAAATGTTGTATAGGCAGACAAGTTGAAGGATATATAAGGAGTAAAGCAAATGAAATTAAGATTAAAAAAGATATTAATTACAATTTTAGTAATGTGTGTGTGTGTTAGTAACTTTCCTTTAATTACACACGCGATGTCATCTAATGACAATATTTATATTAATAGTATAAATGAAATTATTAGTAAAGATACACAAAAAAAAGTGTTGGATGATAAAGAAGATGTGTATTTGCTCGATAAGGCGTATACAAATATAATGACATATATGGAAAATGAAAATGATCACCCAAACAGCTTATCACAATATTTTGGTAATATGTATATTGATAATAATCAAACATTGGTTATTTATTTGTTAGAAAATGCCAATTATGATATCGAAAATATTAAATGTATTGCAGAATACGATAATGTAATCATTAAGAAAGCTGAATTTTCATATAATGAGTTGTTTACATTAAAAAGCGAAATATCTGAAAAAATTAAATTATTAAAAAATCAAGTATTTTATTATGATGACCAATTCTTGAACATAATGTTAGATAGTTTTGTTGGAATTGGAATAGATGATACTAATAATTCTTTAAGTGTAGATTTTACTAATTTAGATAATGAAAAAATTCAGACTTTTAAAAAATATGTATATGATTCATCTGCAATCTATTTTAATAATGTAGACGAAGCTATGTCTGAAAACGCTGCTACTAAATATTATCCAGGAGAGAAAATATATGTGTATAATTTTGAAAGCTCGTCCTATAGAATATGTAGTATGGGTTTTAGAGCGTGGAGATTAAGAGCAGATGGCTCATATATATATGGTTTTGTTACAACTGGACACGCTGGTGATGCTGGTGATCCCGTGTTGTTTACTAATTTGTTAGTAGATAGTGCGTTGATTGGAAATATTGTAATCTCACAACAGTCTGAAACGATTGATGCTGCATTTGTGGGAGTTGAAACTGACAGAATTGATTTACAACCTTTCGCATATTATTCGGATGACGATGGTGACACTACAGGAAAAGATGAGTTGGATACATCTGTATATTTCACAAGCGTTAGTACTGGTAGGGATGTTGTGAAAAACGGTGGCACTACATATCGAACTACCGGAGAAGTAAAATCAAGTAGTTATGATGCTGTTTTGGTATCTTCTGATGGTTCGGAACGCACTATTTCAGACTGTATAAAAGCCAATTATAAATCCGATAATGGTGATAGCGGAGGTATAGTGTATGGTCTCTGGGATGAAGATGATAGTGAATATATGGTTATTGGAATTCATGCGGGTAGTAATTCTGGCTTTTTGGGAATCGGGCGTATATCAACAATCATAAAAATATCTAATATACAAGATGAATTGAGAGTTTATTATTATTAAATGAAGTTGAAAAAAAAGATAATTATTTTCGTAATTGTAATTACATTAATACTGTCGGTCTCTGTTCTGTTTGTTTTATTTGGTAAAGAAAGTAGGTTACTGTACTGTAGTAATTATGAGAAAATAGAAATTGATTTTGTAAATTTAGAAATTAGTGAATTACAAATTGATGCATATATTGATGAAATAAAAAAAGACTATTCTGAGCTTCAAGTATTAGATAAACAAATTGTTGAGAATGGTGATGTTGTAAATTTAGATTGCAAAGTTTATAAAGACGGAGTTCTCATTGATTCTATTACAAAAATAGATGTTATGATAGGAACATATAATTTTAATAGAGATGTTGAGGACTTTATTATAGGTAAAAAAATCAAAACAACACTGCTTTTTACTGTTGGAAATAGTACATACGAAGTTGTAGCCAATCAAATAAAAAAATTTGTTTTTCCTGGGTTTACAGAAGAATTTTTAGTTAAAAATTACAATGTAACAAGTTATAGTGAATTTCGTAATAAAATTAGTGACATTTTATACGATGAACAATATTTTTTTGCAAAAAAAGAAACACAACAAGAGATTGTAGAAAAAATTATCAATCAATCGATATTTTTTTTAAATGACGATGACGTTGATATTCATTATCAACAACGATTGGAATATTATAAAAATTTATCAGATGTGTACGGTGTAACATTTGAGGAATATATATACCAATATGAAGGTATGTCCGTTGATGAATTTGCAGAAAAATGTTATAACGAGAGCGTAATTGATTTAAAAACAGAATTAGTTGTAGAGTATATATGGAATCAAATGGATGTTACAGAAATATCAAATTCAATTGTCGATAGTGGTGTGAAAAACACTTCAATTGACGATTTGTCTTCCGCTGAAATAAGGCTGATTGTATATAATTATCTATTTAACTTAACTATAAAATGATTGGGGTTAAAAACAATGAGAAAATTATGTTTTTTATTGATAATCGTAATTGTTTCTATGTCGTGCTTATATGGTTGTAATAATGATTATGAAGAAGAAACTACAGAAGCCTCGTCAAATTTCCAAATTTATTACGTAGACGGAAACAAAATAGAAGCCTCAAATGAGAATATCAGAGCCAATATCGGTACCGTTATGCAAAAATGGTTAGCACTTAATGGCTTGGAAGAACATTTTCCTTTGGAACGAATGAGCTTGTATAATGAATACCTTAATGGTATTACCGAAAATAATACGGTAGAGACAAAGGAAAATGAATATTGCTTTGCATACGAAGAATTTCGTTTTTATTTCTTATCGGATTTTAATTCGTTTTTAGAAAATGACGGAAATGTTCTTTATAATGAGGCGTTAGTTAAGACGCTTTCCGAAGCGCATTATGATATAAATCAAATGGTGGTTAAACGAAACAAATAAAAAGTTAATTATTAGAAACTTCACCTGTTTGCCTATAAAAAACTCTGCAAGCTAAAGCGTAAATACGCCTTAACTTGCAGAGTTTTTATTTACATAGAATCAATATACCTACAAGCTGCAAGTGCCGCAACAGCTCCGTCGGCAGTAGCCGTCGTTATCTGTCTTATTGCCTTTGTTCTGCAATCTCCCGCAACGAATATACCGTCCGTATCGGTAAGACATTGCTCGTCAGCTATGATATATCCGTATTCGTTGAGTGCTGTAAGATTGGCAAACGCAGTGTTTTCGGGGGCGTGACCGATAGCTACGAACAATCCGTCAAGAGAAATGGAAAAATCCTCTCCCGTTTTGTCATTGTGAAGCTTGACGCCCGTAAGAACGTCTGCTTTTTCAAAACCCGTAACCACGGTATCGCATATTATCTTTACGTTTGGCTTTTCTTCAAGTGCGCGAACCATCTTAGCTTCGCCCGTAAGCTTGGAGAGGTTTTGAATAATAACCACCTCGCTACAGGTCTCACTGAGCATCATAGCCTCAACCAAAGCCGAGTTGCCGCCGCCGACTACTCCTACCTTTTGATTAGCGTAAAACGCGCCGTCGCATACGGCGCAGAAGGAAATACCCTCGCCGATAAGCTCTTCCTCACCTTCAACGCCGAGATGTCTGTGCTTAGCGCCCGTTGCGATAATAACCGTCTTTGACTGAAATTCACCCATATCGGTAATTACCGTTTTGGTGTCTCCGTTGTTGACTATGCCCGTTACCTCCGCAAGCTCTATATCAGCTCCGTGTTCGGTAACCTGAGAGAGAAGCTGCTCGGCAAACTCGTTTCCGCTTACCTGCATAAAGCCGGGATAATTTTCTATTTTAGGAGAATAGGTTATCTGACCGCCAAAGGTCTCCTTCTCGATAACCAAAACCTTTTTATCGGCGCGAAGAGCGTAAAGAGCGGCTGTAAGTCCCGCAGGTCCTGCGCCTACAATAATAATATCATACATAACAATACCTCTGAAAAGTGGGGCTGCGCGCAATTGTCACAGCCCCATTATTTTTATGCCTTTACCGTATCAATAAACTTACGGATATTGGAAACGTTTACTATCTTTTCTGCCTTGCCGTCCTTGATAACTACAAGGGTGGGCGCTTGCATGATGCCATACTGCTTTGCGGCTTCGAGATCCTTATTTGCGTAAATCTTATCATAGGAGATTCCCGCGTCGTCAAGGAACTTTTCTGCCATCTTACAGTTGGGGCAAGTCTCGGTCTTGAAAAGAATTATCTTGTCGTCGGATGCGGTTTCGCATACGCAAGCTTCCTCAGCCACAGGCGCTGCCTTCTTCTTGTCGAACTTCTCAACGGAGGTTGCAATGTTATAGAGCTTACGGTTCTTGTATTCCTCGGTCTTACCGTCATTCCAGTTCTGAACGGGACGGTAATAACCGGTTATACGGCTGTATACCTCAGTCTTTTCGCCGCAGAAGGGACAAGTGAATTTCTCACCCGCGATATATCCGTGAGCCTTACATACAGAGTAAGTGGGAGACATGGTGTAGTAGGGAAGCTTATAGTTTTCAGCAATCTTGCGAACAAGATTTGCGGCAGACTCCCAAGATGGAAGCTTTTCACCGAGGAACGCATGGAATACAGTTCCCGAGGTGTAGAGCGTCTGGAGCTCGTCCTGAATGTCAAGCGCTTCGAAGATATCTTCGGTGTAACCAACGGGCAGATGAGAGGAGTTGGTATAATAGGGAGTCTTTCCGTTCTCGGAAGCAGTAATGATGTTAGGAAATCTCTTTACGTCGTGTTTAGCAAGACGGTAGGAGGTAGATTCCGCGGGAGTTGCTTCGAGGTTGTAAAGGTCGCCGTACTTTTCCTGATAATCGGAAAGTCTCTCTCTCATATGATTGAGAACGTTCTTGGTAAATTCCTGAGCTTCCTTATTGGTAAGATCCTTCTTTATCCAATTAGCGTTGAGACAAGCTTCGTTCATACCAACGAGACCGATGGTAGAGAAGTGGTTGTTGAACGTACCGAGATATCTCTTGGTGTAAGGATAAAGACCCTCGTCAAGAAGCTTGGTTATAACGGTTCTCTTAATCTTAAGGCTTCGAGCCGCAATATCCATCTTATGATCAAGACGGGCATAGAAATCAGCCTCGTCCTCAGCGAGATAAGCAATTCTCGGAATGTTTATGGTAACAACGCCGATAGAACCCGTGCTCTCACCGCTACCGAAGAATCCGCCGGACTTCTTGCGAAGCTCACGGAGGTCAAGACGCAGACGGCAGCACATACTTCTTACGTCACTGGGCTCCATGTCGGAGTTGATGTAGTTGGAGAAGTAAGGTGTACCGTATTTAGCGGTCATTTCAAACAAGAGCTTGTTGTTCTCGGTCTCAGACCAGTCAAAGTTGCTTGTAATGGAGTAGGTGGGAATAGGATACTGGAAGCCTCTTCCGTTAGCGTCACCCTCAATCATAGTTTCGATGAACGCCTTGTTGACCATATCCATTTCCTTCTTACAATCCTTGTACTTGAAGTCCATTTCCTTACCGCCGACTATAGCGGGCAGCTCTGCAAGGTCTGCGGGAACGGTCCAGTCAAGAGTAATGTTAGAGAAGGGAGCTTGAGTACCCCAACGAGAAGGTGTATTTACACCGAAAATAAAGGATTCGATGCACTTTTTAACCTGATCGTAGCTGAGGTTATCAACCTTAACGAAGGGAGCGAGATAAGTGTCAAACGAAGAGAATGCCTGTGCGCCAGCCCATTCGTTCTGCATGATACCGAGGAAGTTTACCATCTGGTTGCAGAGCGTTGCGAGGTGGCTTGCGGGAGCGGAAGTTATCTTACCAGTAACACCGCCAAGACCCTCTTGAATAAGCTGCTTGAGCGACCAACCTGCGCAGTAACCCGTCAGCATGGAAAGGTCGTGCAGGTGAATGTCTGCATTTCTGTGTGCGTTTGCTATCTCGTCGTCATAAATCTCGGAGAGCCAATAGTTAGCAGTGATAGCGCCCGAGTTGCTGAGTATAAGACCTCCAACCGAATAAGTAACGGTAGAGTTCTCCTTAACACGCCAGTCAATATTGTTTACGTAGCTGTCAACGATATCCTTGTAGTCAAGAATAGTTGACTTCATGTTACGCATCTTTTCTCTCTGTCTACGGTAGAGAATATAAGCCTTAGCTATATCCGCATAGCCCGCCTGAACGAGAGTGGACTCAACGCTGTCCTGAATATCCTCGACAGCGATAAGACCTTCCTTTATTTTAGGCTCGAAATCCGCAGTTACCTTAAGTGCGAGAAAATCGATTACTGTAGGGTGATATTGCTTTTCCTGTGCTTCAAATGCAAGTCGTATTGCTTCGCTTATCTTTTCAAGGCTGAAGTCTACGATCTTACCGTCTCTTTTTAAAACCTGATACATTTTTTCCTCCTTTTTAACTTCCTTATTTGTTTTTTAGTTAGCATATATTATTATAAATGATTTTATTCAAATTGTCAATTGTGAGAAATCACAATATATTGGGTTTGTTATTGTGTGTTATAACTACATATTGTGGTACGTCGGAGAAATCAACACTATATTTAGTGGAATATCAAAAATGCCCACAACTGTTAATTGCTGATTTTTTCATTCACCATAACGCACTTCTTATTATTATATTCCTCTAATACCGCAATCAAGTACGTACGGACGAATTGCTTCAAGCATTTTTCTTAAAGCTTCCTCCGAATGCTCCGTATATCCCGATACAATCGTCTCGTCGGTATCTCTGAAATTTTGCAAAAAATAGCGTTTAGCTCCCGATATGGATTTGGCAATGCTCAAAATGTCCTCTTCGGAATGAAGCTCCTTGACGACGGTTGTGCGGAATTCGTAATCAATACCGCTGTTCATTATAAGCTCTATGCTTTTGAAAATGTTTTCACAAGTATCCTTAATTCCCGCCGTCTCTGAATATTTTTCTTTCGAATTTTTTATATCCATAGCAACGTAATCCACGATTTTAAGCGAGATGATCTCCTTTAGTCTCTCGTAAAAAGAACCGTTCGTGTCTAACTTTACTGAAAAGCCCATAGAATGAATTCTTTCAATAAAGGGAATAATGTCATTTTGAAGCAGAGGCTCTCCGCCCGTTATACAAACGCCGTCAAGAATACCTTTTCTTTTTGATAAAAATGAGAAGAATTCTTCTTCCGAAATATCCGTTACTTCGTTGGGAGATAATACTAACGAAGCGTTATGGCAAAACGGGCAACGAAAATTGCAGCCGCCCGTAAAAACGGTGCAGGCAACCTTGCCGGGAAAATCTAAAAGCGTAGTTTTCTGTAGTCCTTTGATATGCATGTTTTTACTCCTTTTTTATTATTTAAGGGCAAACCTATTGATTGCTTTGTGATTAATTTAACGGGTTTGTTAAATTATGCTTTTTTACAATATTTTACTGTGTGAAAAATTGGATACACTCATAATTGAATTTGATGTCGAAATATGATAGAATAAACTTGTCGACGACGAATAATTAAACTTTTTATAAGAAAAAACGGAAATATTATAGTCAAAAACGGAGGTTGATATTTATGACGATTTTTGATTTACTTACTCTTATATTCGGTTTATCGCTGTTCCTTTTTGGAATGACACTTATGGGCGATACTCTGAAAAAAAGCGCGGGCGGCAAGCTGAAAATAATTCTCGGAAAGCTTACGGACAGCCCACTGAAAGGCTTTGCCCTTGGCTTTGCGGTTACCGCAATAATTCAATCGTCCTCTGCGACGACGGTCATGGTCGTGGGCTTTGTTAACTCGGGAACTATGCTTCTGTCGCAGGCAGTAGGCGTTATTATGGGAGCTAACGTCGGAACGACGGTTACCTCGTGGCTGACGGCGCTATCTGGTATAGGCAGCGGCGGTGCTGTAAACTCTGTCATGCAGTGGTTTAAGCCCTCAACCTTCACCCCCGTAATCGCGCTCGTTGGATTGCTGCTGTACATGGCAGGGAAGAACGACAAAAAGAAAAATCTCGGTCTTATTCTTCTTGGGTTTTCTGTGTTGATGATAGGAATGGATACCATGTCGGACGCTGTTTCGGGACTTGCGGAAAACCAGACCTTCCGATCAATTCTCATGATGTTTGAGAACCCTATTCTTGGCATGCTTGCGGGACTTGTTTTGACCGCAATTGTGCAAAGCTCGTCCGCATCTATCGGTATTCTCCAATCCTTTACGGCAACGGGCGCTATAACCTTTGGAAACGCTGTGCCGATTATCATGGGTCAGAATATAGGAACTTGTGTTACTGCGCTGATATCCTCAACGGGAACGAGCAAGAACGCCAAGAGAACTGCGGTAGTTCATTTGCTGTTCAACGTATTCGGTTCGGCAGTATGTATGATAGTATTTTATTTATTGAAGGGCGTCGCCAATATCGCATTCCTTGACGGAAATATCGATATGTGGGGAATTGCGATAGTTCATACCATATTCAATATAATTACCGTTATAGCGCTGCTTCCTTTTTCCAAGCAGCTTGAAAAGCTTGCTATCAAGCTTGTGCGCGATAAGAAGGGAGACGATAAATTCAGCATATTTGACGAGAGACTTATCGCTACACCCTCCGTTGCTATTGAGAGAAGCCGTGAAGGCTCTTTGAAGATGGCGGAAACATCAATGAAGGCATTTTCGGATGCTTGCGCGCTTATTGGCTCATATGATGAAAAGATATCGCAGAGGGTAAGGGAATACGAGGGAATATCTGACGAATACGAGGATAGGCTCGGAACTTATCTCGTCAGAATTTCGGAAGAGAGTATACTTGACTCCGAGAAAAAGGAAACGACCAAGCTCTTGCATATGATAGGAGACTTTGAGAGAATTTCCGACCATGCGGTAAATATAGCGGAATCCGCCGAGGAGATGCACGATAAGAAAATTACCTTTTCCGAGAGTGCTCAAAAGGAGCTTAAGGTGCTTGTTTCGGCAGTGCTTGAAATCACGGATATAACCTATAGGGCTGTAAATGAAGATGACTATGCTCTTGCCGCAACCGTTGAACCGCTTGAGCAGGTAATAGACACTCTCAGAGATTCCATCAAGAAGCGCCATATAATTAGACTTCAAAATAGCGAATGTACGATAGAGCACGGATTTATTCTTTCGGATATTCTGAATAATCTTGAGCGTGTTGCCGATCATTGCTCGAATATAGCGGGCTGCTATATAGAAATGTCCAAGCACAACGCGCTTGACCTTCATAAGTACCTTAAGGATTACAGAGATAAGGAAGAGCATTTTGATACGCTCTTCAACGAATTTTCAAAGAAATACGCGCTTGAATAAAATTTTAATCGGGGATACTTTTTTGAAAGTATCCCCTTGAAATTTTCTTATCAATATGATATAATAAAGGTAATTCTGATTTACCTTGTGAGGATTTTATGAATATAGGTGAAAAAATAAAAAGACTACGTACCTCAAAGCTTATGACTCAGTCGGAGCTCGCGGGAACCGAAATAACGAGAAATATGCTCAGCAGAATAGAAAACGGAGCGGCACAACCGTCCTTGGATACTCTGAGATACATAGCCAAAAAGCTTAACGTATCCCCCGGATTTTTGCTTGCGGATGCGGGCGATGAGTATATGTATCTGAAGCATACTGAGATGAACGGTATAAAAACCGCGTACTTGGCAGGTGACTATCAGATATGCAGAGATATTTGTATGAACTCATCAAGCTATGCCGACGACGAGGTGCAGATGATACTCGCCGAATGTAACCATGAGATAGCAAAGGAGAAATTCAGAAGGGGAAGCCTTCGTTCAGCCTGTGAATACTTTGATATGGCACTTGAGGCGTGTTCTGCAACCATCTATAACACAAATCACATATCCGCCATTTCAGCGATGTATTTCAAATATATGAGAAGAATATCCGCAACGCTTTCGTCGAATTATTTTGAAGAATCGGATATTCCAATTTATGCGGCTCTTGACGATGATTTTTGCAAATATATCGGAGCGTTTATCTCCATAATGGATGGTGAGAAATATATTTTCGATATTTCCTCAAATCAATCAAGCTTAACGGGACTGCACATTCAGGCGATGAATTACGTCAGAGAAAAACGATATCAGGAAGCGTATGATTGCTTGCACAAAATACTTGTCGGTGACGAAAGTATACCCGAGCCTATGATGTATTTCGTTTTCTGCGACCTTGAGATCTGCTGTAAGGAAATAAATAATTTCAAAGGCGCTTACGAATATTCAATAGATAAAATAGAGCTGTTGCAGAAGCTGTTATCTTGATCTTTGCAATAGCTTTGAGGTAATAAGCCATGCAAGCGCGTAGAAAATAACACCTACGAGTATATCTGAGGTATAGTATACTATCATGGTGAGGATTTCTCCTACTCCGTCGGGAGCACCGTATATCTTGGTGTATTTTATATCGTGGTTAATTCTCATTGCTATCTTAATAAAAGAAAGCATCACACCCGCAAACAGAGCTCCGCATTGAATTGGATTGCTCTTGGTAAATACGGAGGAAAAATTAATTTCTTCAACCAAAGATAAGTCGCCTAACGCTTGGGCGGCTTTTTGTTTTTGCGCAAGCTGTGCGCGATATCGCTTGCCTAAGAACGTTGAAAAGGCTACCACGGTAAGCGCCATAGCCACCTCTAAGAGCAGATAAGCGCAAACGTTAAAAATATCCGTCGCATCAATATAGCTATAGGTAACGTATGTAATACCCAATACGGCAAGTCTGCGTATAAAGCACGCGATAGCGTATACTCCGCACAGCGCAAAAGCCGCCTTGGACGACCTTAGTATTGCGGCGTATATAATTATAGAATAGCATACCGCAAACGCAAGATTTTCCGCGAGCTCAAGAATTATATTTATGATATCGGGAACGATTGAAACGCTTACCGTTATATCCGAAAGAGTCCATACGGAAATCGGCTCTAAAACAAAAGTAATGACGGCAAATAAAATGGCGCATGAGCAAATAAGAATTTTATAAAGATTTATTTTCTGTTCGCCGCTCGAAGCGGAAACCGAAGCCTTGTCTTTTTTCATAGCTCCTCCGTAAATTTAGAGTATAATATATTTTATCATATTCCCGCGAATAATTGATGATATATTTGTAAATATTTATATTTTTTATTTGAACAGTTATATCCGCGTTATTTTTTTGATATAATGTAACATCAAAAATAAAGGACGGAATCGTATGAAAAACGCTGATAGTAGCTTATATCAAAAGCTTGATTATTATGAAATGAACGAGAAAACAGACATTCTTTGTCAGAAGTATTCATTTGTCTCCGTGACAAGTCTCGGACAAACCGTTCTCGGTAAGCGTATTCCTATAATAAGCGTGGGACACGGTAATAAAGAAGTTCTGTACGTTGGAGCTCAGCGCGGAACGGAGCGCTTAACTGCGTCTTGTCTTTTGAGATACGTTGAGGAGCTTTGCGCCGCTATAGAAAATGACGCAAGAATATTTAACTGCTCGGCTAAATATTTGTCGGAAAGCAGAACTGTGTCTGTAATTCCTATGTTAAATCCCGACGGTGCGGAATACTGCGAAAAGGGAATGACGCAAGAAAATCCATTGTACGAAAGATTTAATTCAAATGGAACGCAATTTGATTTTTCAAATTGGAGCGGAAATGCATTGGGTATAGAGCTTAAGACCAACTATGGAGAGCGCTTTGACGATATAGCGTCAAAGGAATGTACGGCTGAATCGGGAGCGCTTAGAAATTATTTGATGTTTAATGAAAATATTAAATTGGTTCTGACGTTAGGAAAAGGAGCTTGCGCTGTGACGCACTCAAGCCGTGCGGATACATATTTAAAAATAGATTCATTGGGAAGAGCTATTGCAAGGTTCTGTGACGCATCGTATTTTAAGAGCGAGGATATAGGAACACTCAGCGGCTTTTGCGCCGCCGAAAGAGAAATTCCTTGCTATGAGTTAAACAGTGAATATAGGAATGAAAGCGATATATTCAACGATTATCTCAGATTGAGAAAGGCTTTGTTCCTGTCTCCGACACTCATATAGATTGTTATAAACGATTAAAATTTTATAAAAGCTCTTGACAATATTACAAAAAAGTAGTACTATATAAATGGTGAAAGAGCATTTTTGACCTTCGTCTCTTTGCTAAAAAAGACAGACGAAGGTTTTTTATTTTATTGAAAATCTTTGATAAGGAGCTCATATGAAACACGACGACAAGCAAAAACTGTTTATATACGAGCGTGGCGTATCAATTATGCGTAAAGCCACTACTAAGCAGGAATATCTTGAAGCAGTAGCGTATTTTGGACAGATCCCCGATTTTAACGATAGCTCAGAACTTATGACACAGTGCCTTGAGCTGTCAAAAAACGCTGAAAAGAACGAGATATATGACAGAGCTATAGACGCAATGCGCGGCGACAGCGAGGAGGATTATAGAAGAGCGTTAGGATTGTTTTGCAGTATTGCGGATTGGCGTGATTCCGAGTCAAAGGCTCAGCTTTGCCGTAATAGAATACAGGCGCGAATAAATCAACGTGCAAAAAAGAAGAAAATAAAAATAATTGTAGTCACCTCAATTATATCCGCAATTTTGTTGAGCGCTATTATTACTACCGTTGTGGTGGATACGGTACTTAAAAGCAAATATAACAGTGCCGAAAGAAGCTTTAAAAACGGTAAATACGCTAAAGCATATGAGCTTTATGAGGAGCTTGACGGATATAAGGATTCTATTGAAAAAATCGAGGAAATAGAGAACGAATGCAAGAAACTTGCTAAAGATATGGCGGCTAAAGGTGAATACGGCGAAGCGTACGAGCTTATGACTTCCGTTGGAATGACTGCCAAAGATTATCCGATTATAAATGCGTATAAATACGCAATGAATAAGGAATACAAAAATGCGGTAAAGGCTGGACTTACGGAAATAATAATTCCTGCGGGAGTTACTTCCATAAGTAGCGATGAATTTCGTGATTGTCAGGAGCTTAAACGTATAACCTTCCCCTCAACACTTGAGATCATAGGAGCTAACGCATTTTACGGATGTACATCTCTTCAAGCCGTTGTATTTTCCGAAAAATGCGCATTAAAGAGCATTGGCGCTAACGCATTTAAAAATTGTTCGGCACTGCAAGATATAACTATTCCTATAAACGTAACTACGATAGGAAAAGGCGCGTTTGCCGATTGTGGTGGATTGAAAAAGATATATTTTGAATTTACTGGAAATTGGGGAATTACCGTTGAAGGAGAGAAGATAAGATTTGATTCCTCCGAAATGGCAGACCCTACGACCGCCGCTGTAGCCGTGCTTATGGTCAACGAGGAGTTTGCGCTGTCAAGAAAATAAATTAGAAAATTTTCAAAAAACTCTTGACAACGTCGAAAAAAAGGAGTATTATATTAATACTGCGTAGATAAGGAGCAGCTTTGATTGTGAATTTCAGAGAGTCGTTGGTCGGTGCGAAACGGCATTCGCTTCATTTGCTAAATCACCTTTGAGCTTGCTGTCGAAAGGCTTCGGCTTAGTAGAACAGTGCGTATTCCTGCGTTAAAGGGCGGTGTATTTTAACAGTACATTACGAGTGGTCGAAAGACAAAAAGAGTGGTACCGCGAAAGTATTTTTTACCTTCGTCTCTTTGTGTAAGAAAGAGGCGAAGGTTTATTTATTTTATTTCAGAATGTGAGGAAAATCAAATGTTGACACTTGATAAGGTTTACCATGCGGCGTTTGTGCTAAAAGACGTAGTGAGAGAAACGTCTCTCATACCTTCGCCTAAGATAAGCAAAACGAATAACGTATTTTTAAAAACCGAAAATCTTCAGGTTACGGGTTCTTTTAAGGTCAGAGGTGCGGGATATATGATATCTCAGCTTACCGAGGAGGAAAAGCAGAGAGGTGTTATCGCTTGTTCCGCGGGCAATCACGCGCAGGGCGTTGCGCTTGCGGCGGCAAAGTACGGTATAAAATCCGTAATATGCTTGCCCGACGGCGCGCCTATGTCCAAGGTCGAGGCAACTAAGAGCTACGGCGCAGAGGTCGTAATGGTCAAAGGAGTTTACGACGACGCATATAAGCGCGCGCTTGAGCTTCGCGACGAAATGGGATATACCTTCGTTCACCCCTTTGATGACGATAACGTTATCGCGGGTCAGGGAACTATCGGTCTTGAAATACTTAACAATATGAAGGATATAGACGCCGTAGTCGTTCCGATAGGAGGCGGCGGACTTATATCGGGTATAGCATACGTTATCAAGCACTTGAATCCTAACGTGAAGGTGTACGGTGTTCAGGCGGCGGGCGCTCCGAGTATGTTCAACTCGGTCAAGGACGGAAAAATTGAAAGACTTGATTCCGTATCCACGATAGCAGACGGTATTGCAGTCAAGGAGCCGGGAGCTAACACGTTTAAGCTTTGCTCCGAGTACGTTGACGATATAGTAACCGTTACCGAGGGCGAGATATCATCTGCGATATTGGCGCTTATAGAACAGCATAAGATGATAGCTGAGGGCGCAGGCGCGGTTGCGGTTGCCGCAGTCATGTTCGATAAGCTTCCTATCAAGGATAAAAACGTCGTGTGCGTTGTATCGGGCGGTAATATTGACGTTACTATTCTCTCAAGAGTTATTGAGCGCGGCTTGCTTACGTCGGGAAGAACCTGCAATCTCTGCATAGAGCTTATGGATAAGCCGGGACAGCTCCAGCTTGTTTCTTCGATTATTGCGTCCCTTGGCGGAAACGTTATATCAGTACATCACGAAAGAGCGAGTGAAACGATGGATATCAACGGCTGTTATCTCCGAATAGTTCTTGAAACCAAGAATTACGAGCACATAGACAGCATTACCTCGGCGCTCACAGCCGCAGGCTTCAGACTTGTATAAATCAAAAGGAGAAAAAATTATGGAAAAGGTATATACTAAAAACGCACCAGATGCGATAGGTCCTTACTCTCAGGCAGTAAAGGTAGGCGGACTTGTGTTCACCTCGGGACAGATAGCAATTAATCCCGCAACGGCAAGCGTTGAGGCTCAGACTATCGAAGAACAGACCGAGCAAGTCTGTAAAAATCTTTGCGCCGTTCTTGAAGCGGCGGGAACTTCTATTGATAAGGCGGTAAAAACCGTGTGCTTCCTTGCAGATATGGCAGATTTTGCAAAGTTTAATGAGGTTTACGGAAAATATTTCACGTCGAAGCCCGCGCGTTCATGCGTAGGCGCAAAGCAATTGCCCAAGAACGTTCTCGTTGAGGTAGAGGTAATTGCCGAAATATAAGCCTGTTGTTGTAATGGTGCTTCAAAAATAATTAAAATGTCATATAAAATTGTGTAAAATTAATCAAAATGCAAAACATTTTGCAATTCTATTGACAAAAGTCGAATTTCATGGTAAAATTACTCCATAAATTTTAATTATAATAATGTGGCGTTTGAAGGGAATCAGTAGTTTGCAAAGCATTTCCAGAAAGTCGGTGGGTGATGCGAACCGATAATGTTAGCTTATGAATCTCCTCCCCCAGCCTCCGCTTGAAGGTCAGGTTTGATTGCGTAGACGCGGACGGGTTGTTTCCGTTATCATGAACAGCTTCACTGTAAGGTGAGGGCAGAGTGGCATTATTGCAATAAGAGTGGTACCGCAGAGAGTTTCTTGACCTTTGTCTCTTAGAAATTTAAGAGATAAAGGTCATTTTTGATAAAATTTAAAAATTAAGGAGAAAACATGATTTTAAACGGTTCTGAAATTCTTGTAAATGTTCTGTTAGAGCAGGGTGTTGATACCGTATTCGGTTACCCGGGCGGAGCAGTTCTTAACATTTACGATGCGCTGTATAAGAACAGCGATAAAATACGTCATATAATGACTGCGCATGAGCAAGGCGCTTCTCATGCGGCAGACGGTTATGCGAGAGCAACGGGAAAAACGGGAGTTGTTATCGCTACCAGCGGTCCTGGCGCTACTAATCTTGTTACGGGTATTGCGACTGCTTATATGGACAGCGTTCCTATGGTTGCGATAACGGGTAACGTTTCCACTCCTCTTATCGGTTGCGATAGCTTCCAGGAGGTATATATTGCAGGTATCACGATGCCCATTACCAAGCATAACTTCGTCGTAAGAAAGGTCGAAGACCTTGCGGATACACTTCGCGCGGCGTTCAAGATAGCGGCAAGCGGCAGACCCGGTCCTGTCCTTGTGGATATCCCCAAGGACGTTACTGCGAATAAGACTACGTATACTCCCGTAACTTGCGCGGAGGATAAGGCTGACGATACTATCGACGGAGACATCATTGAGATAGCCGAGCTTATCAACAGAGCGGAGCGCCCCTTCATTTACTTTGGCGGCGGTGTCGGAATTTCCTGTGCGTCGGACGAGCTTCGCGAGCTTGTCGAAAAGGCGGATATTCCCGCGGCGTACACGCTTATGGCAGCAGGGGTGCTTGGGTACGGCGAGAAAAACAATCTCGGACTTATGGGAATGCACGGCTGCTACTCGGCTAACTGCGCGGCAAACAGAGCCGACGTTATGATTGCAATAGGAACGAGATTCAGCGACAGAGTTGCGCTCAATACTGAAAAATTCGGTCATAACGCTAAGATAGTTCATATAGATATCGACCCGGGCGAGATAGGCAAGAATATCATTGCCGATTATAGCGTAGTTGGCGACGTTAAAGCCGTACTTACCGAGCTTCTCAAGCATATAAAGCCCGCAAAGCATGATGCATGGTCTGAGCAGATAAGCAAATGGAAGCTTGATGACTATATTCCCGAGGACAGTGATACCGAGCTTAAGCCACATTACGTTATAGGCAAGGCTTGCGAGATAGCAGGTGAGGACGCAGTTTACGTAACCGACGTCGGACAGCATCAGATGTGGGCAGCTCAGTACATAAAGCACGTACATCCCCGTAATTTCCTTACAAGCGGCGGCTTGGGTACGATGGGCTACGGCTACGGCGCGGCACTCGGTGCTAAGACCGCCCGTCCCGACGTTCCTGTAATTCATTTCACGAGTGACGGCTCGCTTCATATGAACATGAATGAGCTTTGTACCGCAGTAAGCTATAAAATCCCCGTAATTACGGTTATACTCAATAACGCCGTTCTCGGTATGGTAAGACAGTGGCAGGGCGTATTCTACGGACAGAGATATTCTTCCAGTGAGCCTGAGCGTGTAACCGATTACGTAAAGGTTGCTCAAGCCTTTGGCGGTCGAGGATATCATTGCGAGACCCCGGCTGAGTTTGAAGAAGCAATGAAGCAAGCTATGAAGGCTGACGGACCCGTATGGATAGAATGCGTTATCGACCGCGAGGAAAAGGTTCTTCCCATGATTCCCGCAGGCGGAACGGTTCACGATACCATATTCAAATAAGGAGGAAATGCAATGAAAAAACAGTGTATGGTGCTTCTCGTTGAAAATAATGCGGGCGTACTTGCAAGAATAAGCTCGCTTTTTATGCAGAGAGGCTTTAACATCGATTCTCTTACGGTTTCCTCTACAGAAAACCCGAAAATCTCAAGAATTACTATCATGACCACGGGTGACCAGAAGAATTTCAGTCAAATCATGAAGCAGACGGGCAAGCTCGTTGAAACAAAAATGATATTTTCCGTTGAGCCTACTTTCAGTCTTATTCAGGAGCTTCTTCTTGTAAAGCTCTCAACCGATAAGGCTGACGTTGAAGCTCTTAAAAATATCATAAAGAGCTTTGGCGCAAATGCCGTTGATATTACCTCAGGCTGTCTTATAGCGGAGCTTGCGGCGTCATCTCAGAAGATTGACGATTTCCTTGAGGCTATTTCGGGCTTTAAGATGCTTGAAATGTGTCGTTCGGGCGCTATCGCCATGGAACGCGGCGACGTTTTTTATGAATTGAATTAACCGTTTTTGCGGCTATTTTAAATAATTTACTATTTATAAAAGGAGAAAAACAAAATGATTACCAAGTACTATGATTCTGATTGCAACCTTTCGTTGCTTGATGGCAAGACCGTTGCCGTTATCGGCTTCGGAAGCCAGGGACACGCTCACTCCATGAACCTTGCCGAGAGCGGCTGTAACGTCGTTGTAGGTCTGCGCAAGGGAAGCGGACACTGGCAGAAGGCGGCTGACTTTGCCGCAACTCATCCTAACTTCAAGGTTATGGAGGTTGAAGAGGCTGCTAAGGCGGCTGACCTCGTAATGATGCTCGTTCCCGATGAGCTTGCAGCTGATATCTACAATAAGCAGGTTGCTCCCAACATGAAGGACGGCGACGTTCTTATGTTTGCTCACGGTTTCAATATTCACTTCAACTTCATTCAGCCCGCTAAGAATATAGACGTTATCATGGTAGCTCCCAAGGGACCTGGACATACCGTAAGAAGTCAGTATCAGGAAGGCAAGGGTGTTCCCAGCCTTATCGCCGTACATCAGGACTACTCGGGCAAGGCTAAGGAATACGCTCTCGCATACGCAAGCGGAATTGGTGCGGGCAGAGCAGGTATTCTTGAGACCAGCTTCAGAGAAGAGACCGAAACCGACCTCTTCGGTGAGCAGGCAGTTCTTTGCGGCGGTGTTACCGAGCTTATGAAGGCTGGCTTTGATACTCTCGTTGAGGCAGGCTACGAGCCCGAGATGGCTTACTTTGAGTGTATCCATGAGATGAAGCTTATCGTTGACCTTATCAACAACGGTGGTTTCGCAATGATGAGATACTCTATTTCCAACACCGCTGAGTACGGTGACTACAGAACGGGTAAGAGACTTATTACAGAGGAGACCCGTAAGGAAATGAAGAAGGTTCTCGAGGAAATTCAGAACGGTACGTTTGCTTCTGAGTTTATGACCGAGTTCTCCGCAGGTAGAAAGGCTAAGTTCCTCGCAACTCGCCGTAAGGAGAGCGAGCATCAGCTTGAAAAGACGGGCGCTGAGCTTCGTCAGATGATGAGCTGGCTCAAAAAGTAATTATCGCTTTAATTTCGGGAAACTCCCAAAAGGAGTTTCCCGAAACAAAAAAGATCTTGGAGGATAAAGAGATGCTGCTTGCCGTTGAAATAGATAATTCACGGATAAATTTCGGCTTGTTTGACCAACATACCGAGGAATTGATACAGCGCTTTGAGATTACGACCGATATCAGAAAAACCTCCGACGAATACGCGGTCACAGTTGCCGCAATTATAAAATATTACGGTATTGATGAAAAAAAAGTATACGGAGCGGTTATCGCATCCGTTGTACCTCAGCTTACCGATACGGTAAAACAAGCTATCACGAAGCTTTTTGGAAGTATTCAGACCGTGATGGTAGGAAAAGGAATCAAAACAGGATTTCCCATAAAGGTAGATAATCCCTCGGAGCTTGGCACGGATCTCGTTGCAAATGCCGCGGCGGTTATTGATATTTTGAATAAAGAAAATATAAGCAAGTGTCCATGCGTAATAATAGACATGGGCACGGCAACCACAATATTTGCCGTTAATTCAAACGGGGAGTATATAGGTGGAAGTATCATGGCAGGAGTTGGAATGTCCTTGGAGGCGCTTCATGGAAAGACTGCCTTGCTTCCAAACGTAAGTTTGGCGGCGACGGTTCGCGCTATAGGAAAAAACTCTCAGGAATCCGTCCGTTCGGGCGTCGTTCTCGGCAATGCTTTTATGCTTGACGGATTTATAAATAAAATTGCTGATGAAATGAAGTGTGGAGACAGCGTTGAAGTTTTTGCTACGGGTGAGTATGCGGAGGAAATTATAGGCTACTGCACACATAAAATACGCTACGTTAAGGATCTTACGCTTAACGGCTTGCTTTGCATATATAAAAATAATATTAAAGCTTGATAATAACGGCTATGTCGATTATTATAAATTTTTACCGCACTGTACCGCAAATGCGGACGGTAGCCATGGGTGAGAGTCCCGGAAAGGAACATATCATGTTCAACAATATTTTTGTAGCCTCAGCGCAGACGGTACATATGACCGTACTTGGCAGTAAGGAGGCGGTAAGATGAGAAGAGCGGCAAATCAGAAGATTCTCTACATGGTGGAGATGGCAATGCTGACGGCACTCGTAATCGTGCTTCAGATATTTGGAGGAATGATAAAGATTCCTTTTCTTCCGTTTTCCTTTTCACTCGTCCTTATTCCTATCGTGATCGGTTCTATTGTTTTAGGATATAAGCATGGAACGGCGTTGGGAATTGTGTTCGGTATCGTAGTAGTTGTTCAGTGCGCTATGGGTATAGACGCAGGTGGATTTATTCTTTGGGGAATCAATCCGTTTCTGACTGCGCTTATTTGTCTTGTAAAGGGCGCGGCTGCGGGATTTGTTCCGGGAGTTATCTATAGAGCGATAACTAAAAATAACAAAACCGCAGGCAAAGAAATACTCGCGTCCGTTTTGGCGGCAGCATCTGCTCCTATTGCAAATACCGGACTGTTCTTGATAGGTCTTTCATTATTCTTCAACAGTACCCTTGTTGCGTGGGCAGACGGTACTGACGTAATGCTGTACGTGATCACAGGTCTTGTCGGAATCAACTTTGTGGTTGAGCTTGTAATCAACCTAATTCTTGCTCCCGTTATATCAAGACTTGTCAACATATTAAATAAAAAATAATTTCACTTAAAGGAAGGTAATTGTTATGTCACTTCGTTCCGATAACGTAACCAAGGGCGCGGAAAGAGCGCCGAACAGAAGCTTATTTTATGCTATGGGCTATACCAAGGAGGAGCTTGAAAGACCTCTGATTGGTGTTGTAAGCGCTCATAGTGAGATAGTTCCTGGACATATCCATCTTGATAAAATTGCGGAAGCAGTTAAGGCAGGTATAAGAATGGCGGGCGGAACTCCCGTGCTTATTCCCGCAATAGGCGTCTGTGATGGAATTGCTATGGGACATATTGGAATGAAGTATTCGCTTGCAAGCCGTGAGCTTATCTGCGATAGCGTTGAGACTATGACTATGGCTCATCAGCTCGACGGACTTGTGCTTGTCCCTAACTGTGATAAAATAGTTCCGGGTATGGTTATGGCGGCTGTTCGTATGAACGTTCCCGCACTCGTTTGTAGCGGCGGACCTATGCTTGCGGGAAGATACGACGGAGAAGAGGTCAGCCTCTCAAAAATGTTTGAAGCAGTTGGCGCGTATAAGGCTGGAATTATTGACGAATGTAAGCTTACCGAATGTGAAATGGGAGTTTGCCCCGGTTGCGGAAGCTGTGCGGGAATGTATACCGCAAACAGCATGAACTGTCTTTGCGAGGCTATTGGAATAGCGCTCCCTGGAAATGGAACTATTCCTGCGGTAAGCAATAAGAGAGTAATACTTGCAAAGCACGCAGGTATGGCTATCATGGAGCTTGTAAAGAATAACACTTGCGCAAGAGATATTATAAACGAAAAGTCTATTCGCAACGCTCTTGCTTGCGATATGGCTCTCGGCTGTAGCTCTAATAGTGTATTGCATCTGCTTGCTATAGCAAACGAAGCGGGCGTTGAGCTTGACCTCAATCTCTTTAATGAAATGAGCGCAAAGGTTCCTAACCTTTGTCACCTTGCTCCCGCAGGTCCTACGCATATTCAGGATCTTGATATGGCGGGCGGTATTCCCGCAGTTCAGGCGGAGCTTGTTAAGAAGGGCTTGCTTGACACTACGGCACTGACGGTAACGGGAAAGACAGTTGGTGAGAATATTGAGGGAGCTTATATAAGAAACGAAGGCTCGATAAGACCTATTGATAATCCTTACAGCGAAACGGGCGGAATACAGATACTCTGGGGTAATATAGCTCAGAACGGTTGTGTTGTCAAGAGAAGCGCCGTAGCTCCCGAAATGCTTAAGCATAGCGGAAGAGCAAGAGTATTTAATTCCGAGGAAGAGGCTATTGCGGCTATATATTCGGGTAAGATAGTTGATGGCGACGTCGTAGTTATAAGATACGAGGGTCCTAAGGGTGGCCCCGGAATGAGAGAAATGCTCAATCCTACAAGCGCCCTTGCGGGAATGAAGCTCGATAAGACGGTTGCTCTTATTACCGACGGAAGATTTTCGGGCGCGAGCCGAGGCGCATCTATCGGACACGTCTCTCACGAGGCTGCTGATGGCGGTAATATAGCGCTTATCGAAGAGGGCGATATCATTGATATCGATATACCAGCGGCGTCTATAAACGTAAAGGTAAGCGACGAGGAATTTGCCGCAAGGAGAGCGAAATACGTTGCTCCCGAGCCTAACGTAAAATCAGGTTGGCTCGCAAGATACGCCAAGCTCGTCAGCGGTGCTGATAAAGGCGCTATAATGAAATCATAACATAGAAAGGGGTCTTTTTACGACGATATGAATAATTCTACCAAATATACAAGACAGTATTTTCCCGCCCCCGACACAAAAATGAAATGGGCGACAAAAAATTATATTACAAAGCCACCCGTATGGTGCTCCGTTGACCTCAGAGACGGAAATCAAGCGCTTATTATCCCCATGAGTCTTGAGGAAAAGCTTGAATTTTTCAAGCTGCTCGTCAAGATAGGCTTTAAGGAGATTGAAGTAGGATTTCCCGCAGCCTCCGAGACTGAATATAAGTTCCTTCGTACTCTTATTGAGGAAAATCTTATTCCCGATGACGTAACGGTACAGGTACTTACTCAGTCCAGAGAGCACATAATCAAAAAGACTTTTGAAAGCTTGAAGGGCGCAAAGAACGCTATAGTCCATCTCTATAACTCCACGTCCGTGGCGCAGAGAGAGCAGGTATTCAAGAAATCCAAGCAGGAAATTATTGATATTGCCGTAAGCGGCGCTAAGCTTTTCAAGAAATACAGCGAGGAAATGGGAGTAAATTACAGATACGAGTATTCTCCCGAGTCCTTTACGGGAACAGAGCCTGAGTTTGCTCTTGAGATTTGCAACGCAGTTCTTGACGTATGGCAACCAACTCCCGATAATAAGGTAATAATCAATCTGCCCGTAACTGTTCAGGTATCCATGCCTCACGTTTACGCAAATCAGGTTGAGTATATGAACGATAATCTCAAATACCGTGAAAACGTTATAATCTCCTTGCATCCTCATAATGACCGAGGCTGTGCTGTGGCAGATGCTGAAATGGGTCTGCTTGCGGGCGGAGACAGAATAGAGGGAACGCTCTTCGGAAACGGAGAGAGAACGGGTAACGCAGATATCGTTACGATCGCGCTTAATATGTTTGCGCAGGGTATTGACCCGAACCTTGATTTCTCGGATATGAATTCCGTTACCGAGCTTTACGAGAGAGTTACGAGAATGTCTGTTTATGACAGAACGCCATATGCAGGTAAGCTGGTGTTTGCCGCATTCTCAGGCTCACATCAGGACGCTATCGCAAAGGGAATGAAGTGGAGAGAGGATCACACCTGTCGTTATTGGACCGTTCCTTATCTTCCCATCGACCCCAAGGACGTCGGAAGAGAATACGAAACCGACGTTATCCGTATCAATTCTCAGTCGGGCAAGGGTGGCATAGGTTATCTGCTTGAGCATAATTACGGTTATATTCTTCCCGCTAAGATGAGAGAAGACGTAGGATATACCGTAAAGGGATATTCAGACCGCTCTCACAAGGAGCTTGCTCCCGCAGAGGTGCTTGATATATTCCAGAAGGAGTATGTCGGTATCAATGCGCCTATCGAGCTTGTTGATTATCACTTCGTTCGCAGAGGCGATGTTATCAAGGCGATAATAACCATAAATCAGAACGGTGAGATAAGTGATATTTCCGCAGAAGGAAACGGACGTCTTGACGCGGTAAGTAACGCTATCAAGAAGCATCTTACTATAGATTACACAAACCTTACCTATACCGAGCACGCGCTTACCTCGGATTCGGCTTCAAAGGCTGTAACGTACGTAAGTATAACCTTCAGCGACGGTAAGACGGTTTGGGGCGCGGGCGTTCACGACGATATTATCGCATCTTCAATTTGCGCTCTCATGTGTGCTATCAACAGAAAAATTGCCGTAAAAAACTAATTTCAGAGGTGAATTAAAATGGGAATGACAATGACACAAAAGATATTGGCAGCCCATGCAGGACTTGATTCGGTCAGAGCAGGACAGCTGATAATGGCAAAGCTTGACTTGGTATTGGGTAACGATATCACGTCTCCCGTTGCTATAAATGAATTCAACAAAAACGGTTTTAAGGACGTTTTCGATAAGGACAAAATAGCGCTTGTTATGGACCATTTCGTTCCTAACAAGGATATCAAGGCAGCTCAGCAGTGTAAGCAGTGCCGTATGTTTGCTAAGTCCTTTGATATTTCCAATTATTACGATGTTGGAGATATGGGAATAGAGCACGCTCTTCTTCCCGAAAAAGGCCTTGTGGCCCCTGGTGAGCTTGTTATCGGAGCAGATTCACATACCTGTACCTACGGCGCTCTCGGAGCGTTTTCCACGGGTGTGGGAAGTACCGATATGGCTGCGGGTATGGCTACGGGAGAAGCATGGTTCAAAGTGCCCTCCGCAATTAAATTTGAGCTTGTAGGCAAGCTTCGTCCATTTGTCTCGGGAAAGGATGTAATCCTTTACATAATCGGTAAAATAGGCGTTGACGGCGCTCTCTATCGTTCTATGGAATTTACGGGCGAGGGACTTGCTTCGCTGTCTATTGACGACAGACTTTGTATGGCAAATATGGCTATCGAAGCAGGTGCAAAGAACGGAATATTTGAGGTTGACGACGTAACTCTTGAATACGTAAAGGGAAGGGTCAACAGAGAATTTACAGTATATCAAGCAGATGCCGACGCGGAATACGACGAGACCTACGTAATAGACCTGAGCGCTATTGAGCCTACCGTGGCTTGTCCTCATCTTCCCGAGAATACCAAGGACGCCCGTGAGCTTTCCGATATCGTTCCCGATCAGGTCGTTATAGGCTCTTGTACCAACGGTAGAATTTCGGATATGAAGGCGGCTGCCGATATCCTTAAGGGTAAGCACGTAGCGAAGGGAGTAAGATGTATTATAATTCCCGCTACGCAGACTATATATAAGGAGTGCATCAAGCTCGGATATATTGATACCTTTATTGACGCAGGTTGCGTGGTTTCTACGCCTACTTGCGGACCTTGCCTTGGCGGTTATATGGGAATTCTCGCCGAGGATGAGGTTGCGGTTGCCACTACCAACAGAAACTTCGTTGGAAGAATGGGACATATTACCTCTAAGATTTATCTCGCAAGCCCTGCGGTTGCCGCGGCAAGTGCCGTTGCGGGTAAGATCTGTGACCCCAGAGACTTGAAATAAGGAGGCTTTTATGAACGCAAAAGGATATGTACATAAATATGGGGATAACGTTGATACGGACGTAATTATCCCCGCGCGTTACCTCAACACAGCAGACCACAAGGAGTTGGCTTCTCACTGCATGGAGGATATCGATAAGAATTTTACATCTAAGGTCAAGGTCGGCGATATAATGGTTGGCGGAGCGAACTTCGGTTGCGGTTCTTCCAGAGAACACGCTCCCATAGCAATAAAGAATTCGGGTATTTCTTGCGTTATCGCCAAGACCTTTGCGAGAATTTTCTTCAGAAATTCTATTAATATCGGTCTTGCTATCCTCGAATGTCCCGAAGCAAGTGAAAAGATAGATGCAGGTGATAGCGTTGAAATAGATTTCGATACGGGTGTTATTACCAATCTTACTAAAAACGAAACCTATCAGGCAGAGCCTTTCCCTGATTTCGTAAAGGAAATTATAAAGGCTGACGGTCTTATGAATTCTATTGGAAAGAAGTGATATAAAATGGTTAAGAATATTACGGTTCTTAAGGGTGACGGAATAGGTCCTGAAATTGTCACGCAGGCAATCAAGGTGCTTGACGTCGTATGTGAGAAATATTCTCACAAGTTCAATTATACCGAGGTCGATATCGGAGGATGCAGTATTGATAAATACGGCGTACCGATAACCGAGGAGGGAATGGCAAAATGTAAGGCGGCAGATAGCGTTCTGCTTGGCGCTGTGGGCGGTCCTAAGTGGGATAACGTTGCTCCCTCTGTAAGACCTGAAAAGGCTTTGCTTGCCGTAAGAAGCGAGCTTGGACTTTTTGCTAATCTCAGACCCACCAAGCTGTTTTCTCAGCTTGCCGACGCATCTCCGCTTAAGCCTTCAATAGTAGGTAACGGAATTGACCTTATGATAGTCCGTGAGCTTACGGGCGGTATTTACTTTGGAAAGAGAAGAACCGAGACAGTAGACGGCGAAAAGGTCGCTACTGACGAAATGACGTATAGTGAGCATGAAATTGAAAGAATAGGCCGCGTAGCTTTTGAATCCGCAAGAAAGAGAGGCGGAAGGGTTGCTTCCGTTGATAAAGCCAACGTTCTTGATTCTTCAAGACTTTGGAGAGCAGTAATGCATAAGCTTGCAGAGGAATACAGCGACGTTGAATATTCCGATATTCTCGTCGATAATACGGCAATGCAGCTTATCAAAAATCCCTCGCAGTTTGACGTCATAGTAACTGAGAATATGTTTGGAGATATACTTTCCGATGAGGCAAGTATGCTGACGGGCTCTATAGGAATGATGCCCTCGGCAAGTCTTTCTGAAGGAACTCTCGGTATGTATGAGCCAATTCACGGCTCAGCTCCCGACATTGCGGGAATGGATATAGCAAACCCAATAGGAACTATTATGTCAGCAGCAATGATGCTTCGTTATTCCTTTGATATGGCAGAGGAAGCTGACGCAATAGAAAGAGCTGTCAATAAGGCTCTTGACGACGGATACCGCACCGCCGATATCTATAAGGATGGATTTAAGAAGGTTGGTTGCTCCGAAATGGGAACAATTATTGCCTCCAATATTTGATTGAAAGGAAATAATTAAAATGCTTAACATTAAATATGAGCTTGTAAGCCAAAGAAAAGCAAAGCCTGATTGGAACGCGTTGGGCTTCGGAAAATATTTCACCGACCATATGTTTATTATGGATTACGATAAGGGAATGGGGTGGCACGACGCAAGAATAGTTCCTTATCAGAATCTTTCTCTTGACCCTGCTTGTATGGTTTTCCATTACGCTCAGGAAATGTTCGAGGGACTTAAGGCGTACAGAACTCCCAACGGAGAAATACAGTTTTTCCGTCCCGACAAAAATATTGAGCGTATGAACAATACCAATACCCGTCTTTGCATTCCTCACCTTGAGCCCTCGGACGTTCTCGACGCTCTTAAGGCTCTTGTATCCGTAGAGAAGGAATGGGTTCCGACCGCTGAGGGTACGTCTCTTTATATTCGTCCCTTCATTATCGCTACCGACGTTCAGCTTGGCGTGCATCCTTCAAAGAGCTATAAGTTTATGATAATTCTCAGCCCCGTAGGCTCGTATTATCCTGAGGGAATAAAGCCTGTAAAGATATTCGTCGAAAGAGAATACGTAAGAGCAGTTAAGGGCGGTACGGGATATGCTAAGGTAGGCGGAAACTACGCTTGCTCACTTATCGGTCAGGAAAAGGCTGAGCAGATGGGATATTCTCAGGTTCTTTGGCTTGACGGAATTGAACATAAATATATTGACGAGGTCGGCGCAATGAACGTCTTCTTCGTAATTGACGGAACTGTAGTTACTCCCGCGCTTGAGGAAGGAAATATTCTTCCGGGTGTTACGAGAGCTTCTTGTATTCAGCTTCTCAAGTCCTTTGGCTATAAGGTGGAGGAAAGAAAGCTGTCCTTGGACGAGGTTATCGACGCTTACAATGCAGGCAAGCTGAATGAAGCGTTCGGAACGGGACCGGCAGCCGTAGTATCTCCTATGGGACTTCTTGATACGGGTGATGTGCAGATGACCATAAACAACGGAGAGATCGGAGAAGTTGCGCAGAAGCTTTACGATACTCTTACGGGAATTCAGTGGGGAAGAGTTTCGGACGATTTTGGTTGGACTGTAAAAGTTGACTGAAAATATTTTCATACCGCAGGTGGATAATGATTGCACCTGCGGTATGCGTGCGTTTAAAATATGCATTTGTAAATGCATAAAAATTTTAAAAATTTATGCGGATACTGCGGAAATCTCAAAAGTACAGCGTGAATAATATGCATAAAATATGAATAATATGCATTGTTGTGCATAATGACAATTTGAGGGCGAAAAACTTGTAGAAATATCGTTGTTCGGCGTATTGACATATGGCTCAAGATGGTGTATAATATACAAAAAGAGCGAATACTATTCATTTTATGAATAATTTGCATTCTGTTCGATGAATTTAAATTATTTACCGTTTTCGGTAAGGAGGAAATTATGGATAAGAAGAATATCAAAAAAGTTGTTTTGGCGTATTCAGGCGGACTCGATACGTCTATCATTATTCCGTGGCTCAAGGAGAACTACAACAATTGCGAGGTTATCGCAGTTAGTGGAAACGTAGGTCAGAGTGATGAGCTTGAAGGACTTGAGGAAAAAGCAATAAAAACGGGCGCATCTAAAATCTATATTGAGGACCTTACTGAAGAGTTCGTTGACGATTACGTAATCCCTACCGTTATGGCGGGTGCTAAATACGAAGAATATATGCTTGGTACTTCCTTTGCGCGTCCTATTATAGCAAAGCGTATTGTTGAGATTGCTAAGGCAGAAGGCGCGGACGCTATTTGTCACGGTTGTACGGGTAAGGGTAACGACCAGGTTCGTTTTGAGCTTACTATAAAGGCATTCGCCCCCGATATGCCTATCATTGCCCCTTGGCGTGAGTGGAGCATAAAGTCTCGTGAGGAGGAGATAGAGTATGCTGAGGCACATAATGTTCCTCTTAAGATAAACCGTGAAACCAACTATTCCAAGGATAAGAACCTTTGGCATCTCAGCCATGAGGGACTCGACCTTGAGGATGCTGGCAACGAGCCTCTTTACGAAAAGGAAGGTTTCTTGGAAATGGGTGTTTCTCCCATTATGGCTCCCGACGCTCCTACGTACATCACTCTCGATTTTGAAAAGGGACGTCCCGTTGCATTCAACGGCGAGAAGATGAGCGCTAAGGATATCATTCTCAATCTCAATAAGGTTGGCGGAGAGAACGGTATCGGACTTCTTGATATCGTTGAAAACCGTCTCGTTGGTATGAAGTGCCGTGGCGTGTATGAGACTCCGGGCGGAGCTATTCTTTATGCGGCTCACGATTATCTTGAGACACTTTGTCTTGATAAATATACCGCTCATAAAAAGCAGGAGCTTGCCGTTACTTTTGCTGACCTCGTTTATAACGGACAGTGGTTTACACCTCTTCGCGAGGCTCTTTCCGCATTCGTTGATAAGACTCAGGAAAACGTTACGGGTAAGGTAAAGCTTAAGCTTTATAAGGGCAATATTATAAAAGCAGGCGCTTGGAGCGATTATTCTCTCTACTCCGAGGAGATAGCAACCTTTGGCGAGGACAACGTATACAATCAGGCGGATTCCGCAGGATTTATCAATTTGTTCGGTTTGCCGATAAAGGTTCAGGCGCAGGTAAACGCAAAGAACAACAAAAAATAATCAAGGAGCATTTTGCCTGGCGTCCTTTTGGACGGCGGGCAAAACGTGTATAAAAAGACATGGAAAAAATGTGGGCAGGAAGGTTTGCCAAGGCTCTTGACAGCAAGGCAGATGACTTCAATTCTTCAATTCGTTTTGATTGCAAAATGTACCGTCACGATATCACGGGCTCGATAGCGCACGCTCAGATGCTTGCGAAGCAGGGTATAATTTCGGCTGAGGACTGCGAAAAGATAACCGATGGACTTGCGGGAATTCTTGATGATATCGATAACGGAAAGCTTGAATTTGATATGAGCTGCGAGGACGTACATATGTTCGTAGAGGCAGAGCTTACCAAGAGAATAGGCGACGCGGGCAAGAGACTTCATACGGAGCGTAGCCGTAACGACCAGGTGGCGCTTGATATTCGTATGTATCTTAGAGACAGAACGCAAGAAATCATAGAGCTTCTAAAGATTCTCGTAGCGGATATAGCCGATAAGGCAGAGGAAAACAAGGCGGTTATCGTCCCGGGATATACGCATCTGCAAAGAGCACAGCCTATTACCTTCGGTCATCATATAATGGCTTACGCAATGATGCTTCTCAGAGATATATCACGTCTTGAGGACGCTGTCAGAAGAATGAACTATTCTCCTATCGGTTGCTGTGCATTGGCAGGAACTACTTATAACACGGACAGAAGATTTGAAGCTGACGCACTCGGCTTTGACGGATTGATGCTCAATAGTATAGACGGTGTATCCGACAGAGACTTTTGCCTCGAGCTTATGAGCGCGTATTCCATCATAATGATGCACCTGTCAAGATTTTCAGAGGAAATAATTCTCTGGTCAAGCTGGGAATTTAAGTTCGTTGAGCTTGACGATTCCTATACTACAGGCTCGTCTATAATGCCTCAGAAGAAAAACTCTGATATGGCAGAGCTCGTAAGAGGAAAGACGGGAAGAGTATATGGTAATCTGTTGGCGCTTCTGACAACTCTTAAGGGATTGCCTTTGGCGTATAACAAGGATATGCAAGAGGACAAGGAAGCAATATTCGATTCAATTGAAACCGTACAAATGTGCCTTGAAATATTTGCGCCCATGATAAGAACCATGAAGGTAAAAGCAGATAATATGTATCGCGCGGCTCAGGAAGGCTTTATAAACGCTACCGACCTTGCCGACTATTTGACCAAAAAGGGAATGCCCTTCAGAGCGGCTTACAAAATAGTCGGACAGATAGTAGCTGAATGTATAGATAAAAAATGCGTTCTGGATAACCTTCCGCTTGATGCTTATAAAGCGCATAGCGATATGTTTGAGGCGGATTTGTTTGAAGAAATTTCTCTTGAAACGTGCGTTAATAAGAGAATATCCGAAGGCGGTACTTCGGTATCGTCCGTTGAAAAGCAGATTGCTTACGTCAGAGAGGAACTGAAAAAATGAAAAAGATATTTATAGATGGCAAAGCGGGAACTACGGGACTTCGTATTTACGAAAGACTTGCAGACAGAAATGATGTCAGCTTGATACTTTTGTCAGACGAGGAAAGAAAGCTCCCCGAAGCAAGAAAAAAAGCGCTTAATAGCTGTGATATCGCTTTTCTTTGCTTGCCCGACGATGCCGCAAGAGAAGCAGTCTCGATGATAGATAATCCTGACGTGGTGGTTATCGACGCATCGACCGCTCATAGAACCGCAGAGGGTTGGAGCTACGGTTTTCCCGAGCTGTCCAAGGAATTTGAGCAGCGTATCTATAGCGCTAAAAGAATTGCCGTCCCTGGATGCCACGCAAGCGGATTTATCGCTCTCGTGTATCCTCTCGTAAAGGCTGGAGTTCTTTCTCATGAAGCACTTGTTTCCTGCCACTCAATAACGGGATATAGCGGCGGCGGAAAAAAGATGATTGCCGATTACGATAGTCAAGATAGATGCGAATTGCTTGATTATCCAAGACAGTACGGAATTACACAACAGCATAAGCATCTTAAGGAAATGAAGTATATTACGGGACTCTGCGAAGCACCCGTGTTCAGCCCGATAGTTTCGGACTTTTATAGCGGAATGGAGGTTACCGTTCCATTGTTCGCTAAAAATCTCAACGACGGATATAGCGTTGAAGACGTTAAAAAGATTTATAAAGATACTTACTGCGGAAATATTGTAAAATACGTTGAGGCAGCAGACGATGGCGGCTTTTTGTCAGCTGGAATACTTGCGCAAAAGGACTCCATGATAGTTACCGTTTGCGGAAACGCCGATAGATTCATACTTGTAGCTCTTTACGATAATCTCGGAAAAGGAGCATCGGGCGCGGCAGTAGAGTGTATGAATATGGTTATGGGAGAAGCTCCTGAAAAAGGACTTGTTATTTAAATTCACGAGGGTATAAAAAGAATTATGAAACAGATTTCAGGCGGCGTTTGCGCCGCAAAGGGATTTACCGCCAACGGAATTCGTTGCGGTATCAGAAAAAATAAGACAAAGAGAGATATTTCTCTGATATATAGCGAAAAGCTTGGAACAGCTGCTGCTGTATATACCAAAAATCTCGTTAAGGGTGCTCCTTTGACGGTTACTAAAAACAATATTTCGGACGGCTGCGCTCAGGCAATGATATGTAATAGCGGTAACGCAAACACCTGTAACGCCAACGGAATTGAAATCGCTAACGAGACGTGCGCTCTGCTTGCTAAAGAAGCAACGTCGCAAGGATACCCTCTTAAAGCAAGTGACGTTATCGTTGCGTCAACGGGCGTTATCGGACAACCTCTTGACATCACGCCTATTGCTGACGGTATGAGTGAGCTTGTAAAGGGCTTGGGCGATAATTGCGACCTCGCCTGCGAGGGTATAATGACGACTGATACCAAGAAAAAAGAAATTGCAGTTTCCTTTGAAGTCGGCGGTGTTGAGTGTAGGATTGGCGGTATAGCAAAGGGAAGTGGAATGATACATCCCAATATGGCGACTATGCTCGTGTTCGTTACTACGGACTGCGCCATAAGCTCAGAAATGCTTAAGAAGGCGCTTTCGACGGACGTCGTTGATTCATTTAATATGATAAGCGTTGATGGAGATACGTCAACTAACGATATGGTGTCGATAATTGCAAACGGTATGGCGGGAAATAAGGAGATATCTGCCGAAGGAAAGGATTTTGATTCCTTCTGTGAGGCTCTTCATTACGTAACCGCTTATCTTTGCCGTTCAATTGCGGCAGACGGAGAAGGTGCGACTAAGCTTCTTGAATGTGTTGTTAAAGGCGCAAATGACGACAATACGGCAAGAATTGTTGCGAAGTCAGTAATTTGTTCCTCTCTTTTCAAGGCGGCTATGTTTGGCGCTGACGCAAACTGGGGAAGAGTTCTTTGCGCGATAGGCTACAGCGGAGCTGACGTTGACGTTACCAAGGTAAGCGTAAGCTTCAAATCGGATAAAGGTGAGATACTCGTATGTCAAAATGGCGCGGGAGTTGACTTTTCCGAGGATCTTGCAAAGGAGATCCTTCTTGAAAATGAAATACAAATTCTCATAGGACTTGGCGACGGAAACGGCAGTGCAGTTGCTTGGGGATGTGACCTTACGTACGATTACGTAAAAATAAACGGAGATTACAGAACGTAAGCAAGGAGTAAAAAATGGAACTTGACAATATGCAAAGAGTGCAGGTTATAACCGAAGCACTCCCTTACATCAAAAAATACTACAATAAGATCATCGTTGTAAAATACGGCGGAAACGCAATGATAAACGAGGAGCTGAAGCAGGCGGTCATGGGAGATCTTGTGCTTCTTGCTCTTATAGGAATTAAGGTGGTTCTCGTTCACGGAGGCGGACCTGAGATTACGGAAATGCTTTCAAAAATAGGAAAGGAAAGCAAATTTGTTGATGGGCTCAGAGTAACCGATAAGGAGACCGTTGATATAGTTCAGATGGTTCTCGCGGGAAAGATAAATAAAAATCTCGTCAACATCATTCAAAATAAGGGCGGTAAAGCTATCGGACTTTGCGGTATCGACGGTCATATGATAAAAGCAGAGGTTCTGGACAAAAAGCTCGGATACGTTGGTGAAATAACCGACGTAAACGTTGAGCCTATTCTTGACGTAATAGATAAGGGCTATATACCCGTCGTTTCTACCGTCGGCTGTGATAACGAGGGAAATACTTATAATATCAACGCAGATACCGCTGCCGCAAGAATAGCGGGAGAGCTTCAAGCTGAATGTCTTATCTCAATGACGGATATTGAGGGAATACTCAGAGATAAAAACGACCCCTCTACGTTGATTTCCAAGATATACGTAAGCGACGCTCCACAGCTTATGAAGGAGGGAATTATAAGCGGCGGAATGATTCCCAAGGTCAACTGCTGCATCGAGTCCATTCGCCGCGGAGTAAAGAAAGTATTTATCATAGACGGACGTGTTCCTCATTCCATCCTTATTGAAACTCTTACTAACGAGGGTATGGGAACTATGTTCGTTTCGGGCAACAAATATCCAAAATAATTACGGTGTGAATTTATGAATATCAAAGAAAAAGATAATCAATACGTAGCGTCTACGTACGCTCGATTTCCTCTTTGCATAAAATCGGGAAAAGGTTCTTTGGTTTATGATGACGAGGGAAAGGAATATATAGATTTAGGAACTGGTATTGCGGTAAATACGTTTGGCGTTGCAGATAACGAATGGATAGCGGCGGTTACCGAGCAGCTAAATACGCTTCAGCATACGTCAAATCTTTATTACAGCGAGCCCTGCGCCAATCTTGCGGAACAGCTTTGCTTGCGTACGGGAATGAAGAAGGTATTCTTCTCGAACTCAGGCGCTGAGGCAAACGAGTGCGCAATAAAGACCGCAAGAAAATACGGAGAGCTTAATAAGGGCGAAGGATTTACCACCATTATTACCCTTAAGGATAGCTTTCACGGAAGAACTATTACGACTCTTGCGGCAACGGGACAGGACGTCTTCCATAAGGACTTTCTGCCGCTGACGGAGGGCTTCGTATATGCGGCAGCTAACAGCAAGGAGGACGTTGAAAGACTTGCCTCGGAAAATAAATGCTGCGCTGTAATGTTTGAGGTCGTTCAGGGCGAGGGCGGTGTGCTTCCGTTGAAAAAAGAATTTCTTACGTGGCTTGAAGAATTTGCAAAAGAAAAAGACTTGCTTCTTATTGCAGACGAGGTTCAGACGGGTAACGGACGAACGGGTGAGCTTTACGGATATATGAATTTCGGAATTAAGCCCGATATCGTATCAACGGCAAAGGGACTTGGTGGCGGCTTGCCGATTGGCGCGACTTTGCTTGGCGAAAAAGTAAAGGACGTACTTGGTGCGGGTATGCACGGTTCAACCTTTGGAGGGAACCCCGTATGTGCGGCAGGAGCGCTTAATATTCTTTCAAGAATAGACGATGAGCTGTTAAACGGAGTAAAACGCAAGAGTGAGTTTATATTCAATGAGCTCGAAGGTGCTAAAGGTGTAAAGAGCGTTACGGGACTTGGACTTATGATAGGAATTGAATGTGAACGTCCCGCATCCGAAATAATAGACGAGTGCAGAGAAAACGGAGTGTTGGTTATCAAGGCAAAGCAGAAGATAAGACTTTTGCCCGCGCTTAACATAGATGACGATAAACTGAAAAAGGCGATTTATATATTGAAGGAGGCTTGCGCAAAATGAAACACCTTTTAAAGCTTATGGATCTGTCGGAAAAAGAAATCATAGAGATACTTAATACGGCAGATCAGCTGAAGTACGAAAAGAAAAACGGAATCAAGCATCACATTCTCGAAGGAAAAACGCTTGGAATGATTTTTGAAAAATCATCAACGAGAACTCGAGTATCCTTTGAGGTGGGCATGTACGATCTTGGAGGTACGGCGCTTTTCCTCAGCTCGCGCGACCTTCAGATAGGAAGAGGTGAGCCTGTTCAAGATACCGCAAGAGTGCTTTCAAGATATCTTGACGGAATAATGATTCGTACCTTTGATCAGGAAGAGGTTGAGTCGCTTGCTCGTTGCGGAACAATTCCGATAATCAACGGTCTTACCGATTATTGTCATCCCTGTCAGGTCCTTGCGGACCTTATGACGATAAGAGAGCATAAGGGCGGACTTAAGGGAAATAAGCTCTGTTATATCGGCGACGGAAATAATATGACCAACTCCCTTATCGTCGGCGGTATAAAAATGGGAATGAGCGTATCAGTCGCTTGTCCCAAGGGATATGAGCCCGACGCTGACATAATGAAATGGGCTTCCGAAAACGGAGAGTTCGTGTGCACCGAAGACGTCATGGTAGCTGCTAAGGACGCTGACGTTCTGTATACTGACGTATGGGCTTCCATGGGTCAGGAGGCAGAGGCAGAGGAAAGAAAGAAGATATTTGCGGGTTACCAGATAAACAGCGAGGTTATGGCTGTAGCTCACAGTGACGCAATGGTGCTCCATTGCTTGCCTGCTCACCGCGGTGAAGAAATTACCGATGAAGTTCTTGAAGCTCATGCAAATGAGATATTTGATGAAGCAGAGAACCGCCTGCATGCTCAAAAGGCAGTTCTCGTAAAATGTCTTGCATAAGAGGTGTATATGAAAAAAGTATATTTGGTAACTGAAGACGGACGTAGCTTTGTGGGATATTCCTTCGGAGCTGAAATCGAGACTTGCGGAGAATTGGTATTCAATACGGGAATGGTCGGTTATATCGAAACGCTGACTGATGCCGCAAATTACGGACAGATAGTCGTAGATACCTTCCCAATGGTAGGAAACTACGGAATTATTCCCGAGGATTTTGAAGGTAAGTGCGTAGTTAAGGGCTTCATAGTTCGTGAATGGTGTGATACACCTTCAAATTTCAGATGTGAATACGACCTTGATAAATTCCTTAAGGATAACGGTGTTGCGGGCGTTTGTGGAATTGATACGAGAGAAATTACTAAGCATATCCGCGAGAACGGCGTTATGAACGCAAAAATTTGTTACAGTATCCCTTCAAATCTTGATGAAATAAAGAATTATAAGATAATCAACGCAGTTGAAGCTGTAACCTGCAAGGAAGCTGCTGTTTATGAGGCTGACGGTGAAGCTAAGTATAACGTAACCGTAGTTGATTACGGAGTTAAGAAGAGCTTCGTTGACGAATTGTGCCGCAGAGGCTGTAACGTAAAAGTAGTACCTGCAAATACTTCTGCTGAAGCAATTCTTGCGGATAAGCCTGACGGAGTTATGCTTTCGGGAGGTCCCGGAGATCCTGCTGAGAACGTTGAGCTCATTACCGAAATCGGTAAAATGTTCGGCAAGGTTGCTATGTTCGGTATAGGTCTTGGACATCAGATGATGGCGCTTGCAAACGGTGCCGCAACGTATAAGCTGAAATACGGTCACAGAGGCGGAAATCAGCCTTCGCATAAGCTCAATACAAACCGTACCTATATTACTTCTCAGAACTGTGGATATGCGGTTGCATCTAATAGCCTCGGAAAAGGCGCGGTGAATTTTGTTAATGCTAATGACAATACTTGTGAAGGTATAGAATACGAAGGATGCAAGGCGTTCTCCGTACAGTTCTACCCCGAAGCTGTTGATGGGCTTCACAGTACGTCGTTCCTTTATGACAAGTTTATCGAATTGATGGGAGGTAATTGATATGCCGCTTAATAAGGATATAAAGAAAGTATTGGTTATAGGTTCAGGTCCTATAGTTATCGGACAAGCTGCGGAATTTGACTACGCAGGCGCACAGGCATGCCGCGTACTCAAGGAAGCGGGAGTAAACGTTGTTCTTGTAAACTCAAACCCCGCTACTATTATGACGGATAACGCTCTTGCAGATGAAATTTATCTTGAGCCTCTGACCTCGGAAACGGTAAAGCGTATAATTGAAAAGGAAAAGCCCGATAGCTTGCTTGCTGGACTCGGTGGACAGACGGGTCTTACAATAGCAATGCAGCTGTCTCACGATGGATTTCTCCGTTCTCACGGCGTAAGACTTCTCGGAACTGACGCAAAGGCAATTGATAAGGCAGAGGATAGACAGCTCTTTAAGGAAACGATGGAATCCATAGGAGAGCCTTGTATTCCTTCCGATATCGCAAACGACGTTGACACCGCGCTGATGATTGCATCGTCAATCGGATATCCCGTTATCGTTCGTCCCGCATTTACTCTTGGTGGAGCAGGCGGTGGAGTTGCTAATACTCCTGAGGAGCTGGCAGTTGTAGCGCAGACGGGTCTTGATGCGTCTCCTATAACGCAGATACTTGTTGAGAGATATATTTTCGGTTGGAAGGAAATAGAATTTGAAACCATGAGAGACGCCGCAGGCAACGCTATTGCGGTTTGTAGCATGGAAAACTTTGACCCCGTTGGAGTTCATACGGGTGACTCCATAGTTGTCGCTCCTGCGCTGACGCTTTCCAATAAGGAATATCAGATGCTTCGTACCGCATCACTTAACATAGTCAACGCTTTGGGAATAGTCGGTGGCTGTAACTGTCAGTTTGCGCTCAATCCCAATAGCTTTGAGTATGCGGTTATTGAGGTTAACCCCCGCGTTTCGCGTTCCTCAGCTCTCGCTTCAAAGGCGAGCGGATATCCTATCGCAAAGATCACCACGAAGGTGGCTCTCGGATATACGCTTGATGAGATCAAGAATGATATTACGGGTAAGACCTGCGCTTGCTTTGAGCCTACGCTTGACTACGTAGTTGTTAAATTCCCCAAGTGGCCCTTTGATAAATTCAATGGCTCCAGCCGTAAGCTTGGAACTCAGATGAAGGCTACGGGTGAGGTTATGTCTATCGGACCTTCCTTCGAAATGGCTATAATGAAGGCAGTTCGCGGAGCAGAGATATCGCTCGATACGCTTAACGCGCTTCCTCTTAACGATAAGCCTTTGGAAGAAAGACTTGCCGCAATGGATGACCGCAGAATATTTACCGTATTCGAGGCTCTTAAGAAAGACGTTTCTATTGAAACTATCCATAACATCACGAAGATAGATCCTTGGTTCTTGAATAAGCTTAAAAAGCTCGTTGATTTTGAGCTTGCGCTTGCGGAAAACGGACTTGACGCCGATTCTTATAAGCAGGGTAAGATGCTCGGTTATACCGATAAGGCTCTTGCAAGACTTGGCGGCGATACACCCGTGAAAAAGATGGATGCGGCATATAAGATGGTTGATACCTGCGCTGCTGAATTTGATGCTCAAACGCCTTACTTCTACTCAACATACGGCGGAGTTTGCGAGGCAAGAGGATTTAAGAAGAGCGGCAAGCCCACCATATTGGTTCTTGGCTCAGGTCCTATAAGAATAGGACAGGGAATTGAGTTCGACTATTCCTCTGTACACTGCGTATGGGCGCTTAAGGAATTGGGATATGACGTGGTTATCGTTAATAATAATCCCGAGACCGTTTCTACCGACTACGATACAGCGGACAGACTTTATTTCGAGCCTCTCACGCCTGAGGACGTTATGAATATTATCAAGGTCGAAAATCCCATTGGCGTTGTTGTTGCATTCGGCGGACAGACGGCAATTAAGCTGACTCAGTTCCTTGATGATAACGGAATTAAGATTCTTGGAACTTCCGCGGAGGGAATAGACACCGCTGAGGATAGAGAAAAGTTTGATGCGCTCCTTGAAAAGTTCAATATTCGCCGTCCCGTTGGTACGAGCATTATGACTACGCAGGAGGCTCTTGATGCGGCAGAGAAGATAGGTTATCCCGTTCTTCTTCGTCCCTCATACGTTATCGGCGGTCAGAATATGTCCATCGTATACAGTCCCCGTGAGGTTGAAACGTATATGACGCGTATTCTCGCTACGGGAATAGAAAATCCCGTTCTCGTTGATAAATATATGATGGGAACAGAGCTTGAGGTTGACGTTATTTCCGACGGTAAGGACGTTCTTATACCGGGTATCATGCAGCACGTTGAGCGCGCGGGCGTACACAGCGGTGACTCTATTGCGGTATATCCCCCCTTCAGTATTAACGATAAGCTCTTGACCACGGTCGTTGAGTCCTCCGAGAAGCTTGCGCTTTCACTGGGAACTAAGGGACTTGTAAATATTCAGTACCTTATCTATCGCAATGAGCTTTACGTAATTGAAGTAAATCCCAGAGCATCAAGAACAGTTCCTTATATCAGTAAGGTTACGGGTGTTCCTATGGTAGACCTTGCAACTAAGGTAATGATAGGCGCGTCGCTTAAGTCTCTCGGATACGGCACGGGTCTTTACCGCACACCTCCTTATTTTGCAGTTAAAGTTCCCGTATTCTCCTTCCAGAAGCTTACCGACGCCAACTCCTACCTCGGACCTGAAATGAAGTCCACGGGTGAGGTTTTGGGACTTGGTAAAAATCTTAACGAAGCTATATTCAAGGGACTTACTTCGGCAGGCTTCAATCTCAAAGCGCCTTCCTTTGGCGAAGACGTCGGAGTTTATATAAGCGTTGGCGAGCATGATCTTCTTGAAATCGTATCACTTGCAAAGAAGCTTGATGACCTCGGAATGAAGATCTATTCCTCCGCTGATACGGCAAAGGCAATTGAAAGTCTTGGAGTTACCGTTACTGCGGTTGGTAAGGTTGGTGAGTCCGACGACGTTTATAAGCTTATCGAATCGGGCAATATCAGCTATATCGTTTATACGGGTACGCTGTTTGATTCTTCTCTTACGGATTATATCAATCTTCACAGAAAGGCTCTCCAGCACGGAGTCGCTTGCCTGACGTCTCTTGATACCGCAAACGCTCTTGCTGATATTATCGCAAGCCGTTACAATCAGCAGAATACAGAGCTTGTTGATATCAATAATATGCGCACCGAGCCTATGACTATTAAGTTCTCCAAGATGCAGGGAACGGGTGATGACTATATCTTCATTGATAACTTCGACGGAAATATTACCTGTCCCGAATCCTTGAGCCTTACGATGTGTAACAGACATTACGGCGTAGGCGCTGACGGATTGGTTCTCATAGAGAAATCCGATGTTGCTGACGCTCGTATGCGTATCTTCAATCGCGATGGTAGTGAAGGTAAGATGGCAGGTAACAGTATTCGTTGCGTTGGTAAGTATCTCTACGATAACGGTATTATCCTTAAGGATAGAATGGATATCGAGACGGGAAGCGGCGTTAAGGATCTGAGACTCTATACGAGAAACGGAAAGGTAACTACCGTAAGCGTTGGAATGGGTAAGGCAAGCGTGCTCGTTAAGGATATTCCCACGACTATCGAGGCAGAGAAGGTGGTTGACTATCCTCTTACTATTGGTGGAAAGACCTATAACGTAACCCTCGTTTCTACGGGTAACCCCCACTGCGTAGTATTTACCGATTACGTTGACGGAGTTGATATCGAAAAGGTTGGACCTCTCTTTGAGAACGCACCTGAATTCCCAGAGAGAATAAATACCGAATTCGTTCGCGTAGTAAATTCCAATACTCTTAAGATGAGAGTTTACGAAAGAGGAAACGGCGAAACCCTCGCTTGCGGAACGGGAGCTTGCGCAGCTGTCGTAGCTGCTGTTGAAAACGGCTACTGCAAGAAGGGCGATGACATAACCGTTAAGCTTCGCGGCGGAGACCTCGTAGTTAAATATACCGACGAAAAGCTTATTCTTACGGGTAACGCAGAACTCGTATATCAGGGCTTTATTGAAGACTAATGTTTAAAATTAGGAGCTGAATCATTAAATTGGTTCAGCTCCTTTTGTTTATCTAAAAAATTCATTAAAAATAAGTAAAAAAATGGAAAAGCAAAACATTGACATTGTTATTTTATTGTCAATCTGTACGGCTGATAATCTTCTTAAACACATTGGTTTGTCGAAAATAGTACAACTTCTACAAGTATGATAATTTTTTAACAATAACCGCTTGACAACTCAAAATAATAATGATATAATTGTATTGTCAGAATGGAAGTTCTGTAACAAAACCGAAAAAATAAAATTGATGAAAAATCAAAGAAAGGTTAAGTAATGGCAGAAAAGACGTACGGAATTGTAGACGGTGTAGAGGCGCTTGAGGCAAAGCTTGCTCAGGTAAGAGCTGCTCAGGCTGAATTTGCAACGTATACACAGGAACAGGTAGACAAAATTTTCTTTGCGGCAGCATCGGCGGCAAATAAGGCAAGAATATCTCTTGCTAAAATGGCAGTCGAAGAGACGGGTATGGGCGTAGTTGAGGATAAGGTTATCAAGAATCACTATGCTTCCGAATACATCTACAACGCTTATAAGGATACCAAGACCTGCGGAGTAATCGAGGAGGACACATCCTACGGAATTAAGAAGATAGCTGAGCCTATCGGCGTAATTGCGGCGGTTATTCCCACAACCAACCCCACGTCCACGGCAATTTTCAAAACTCTTCTCGCGCTCAAGACGAGAAACGGAATTATCATCAGCCCTCACCCCAGAGCAAAGCTTTCCACCATAGCTGCGGCAAAGCTCGTGCTTGAAGCGGCAGTTGAGGCAGGCGCTCCCGAAGAAATTATCGGTTGGATAGACGTTCCTTCTCTTGAAATGACCAACACGGTCATGAAGGAAGCGGATATTATTCTCGCAACGGGTGGTCCGGGAATGGTTAAGGCGGCATACTCCAGCGGTAAGCCCGCACTTGGCGTTGGCGCAGGTAACACCCCCGCTATTATCGACGAGTCCGCTGATATTCTTCTTGCTGTCAGCTCCATTATTCACTCCAAGACCTTTGATAACGGTATGATATGCGCATCTGAGCAGTCCGTTATCGTAATTGATAAGATATACAATAAGGTAAAGAAGGAATTCGCAACCAGAGGTTGTTATTTCCTTACTCACGATGAGACCGAAAAGGTAAGAAAGACCATTATAATCAATGGCGCGCTTAACGCAAAAATCGTTGGTCAGAGCGCTTATAAGATTGCGGCTCTCGCAGGAGTTGAAGTTCCTGAAAAGACTAAGATACTTATAGGCGAGGTTGAGAGCGTTGAGCTTTCCGAGGAATTTGCTCACGAGAAGCTTTCTCCCGTTCTTGCCATGTATAAGGCTAAGAGCTTTGAGGACGCTGTCGCAAAGGCAGAGGTTCTCGTTGCTGACGGCGGTTACGGACATACGTCCTCGCTCTATATCGACGAGGTCGCTAACAAGGAAAAGACCGCTTATTTTGCATCTCATATGAAGACCTGCCGTATTCTCGTTAATACTCCCTCCGCTCACGGCGGTATCGGTGACCTTTATAACTTCAAGCTCGCTCCTTCGCTTACTCTTGGATGCGGCTCTTGGGGTGGTAACAGCGTATCCGAAAACGTAGGTGTAAAGCATTTGCTTAATATCAAAACAGTAGCCGAGAGGAGAGAGAATATGCTTTGGTTCAGAGCGCCTGAAAAGGTTTATATAAAGAAGGGCTGCTTGCCCGTAGCTCTTGACGAGCTTAAGAACGTTCTTGGCAAGAAGAAGGCGTTTATCGTAACCGATAGCTTCCTTTACAAGAACGGCTATACAAAGTGCATCACCGATAAGCTTGATTGCATGGGAATTACTCATACCACGTTCTATAACGTCGCTCCCGACCCCTCTCTTGCAAGTGCTATGGAAGGCGCGGCTCAGATGAAGTCCTTCGAGCCCGACGTTATAATCGCGCTTGGCGGCGGTTCCGCAATGGACGCTGCAAAGATCATGTGGGTGCTTTATGAGCATCCCGAGGTAGACTTCATGGATATGGCTATGAGATTTATCGATATCCGTAAGAGAGTTTACACATTCCCCAAGATGGGCGAAAAGGCATACTTCATCGCAATTCCTACCTCTGCGGGAACAGGCTCTGAGGTTACTCCTTTTGCGGTAATCACCGATGAAAAGACAGGTATTAAGTATCCTCTGGCTGACTATGAGCTCATGCCCGATATGGCAATAATCGATACCGACCTTCATATGTCAGCTCCCAAGGGTCTGACTGCCGCTTCGGGTATCGACGCGGTAACTCACGCGCTTGAAGCATACGCAGCTATGCTCGCTACCGATTACACCGACGGTCTTGCGCTCCGTTCTCTTAAGATGGTATTTGAATACCTTCCCAGAGCTTACGACAACGGTCAGACCGACGTTGAAGCAAGAGAGAAGATGGCTAACGCGGCAACCATGGCAGGTATGGCATTCGCAAACGCATTCCTCGGCGTATGTCACTCCATGGCTCACAAGCTCGGTGCTTTCCACCATCTCCCCCACGGCGTAGCAAATGCGCTGATGATAGACGAGGTGCTTCGTTTCAATGCAAGCGAAGCTCCCGTAAAGATGGGTACTTTCTCTCAGTACGATCATCCTCACACTCTCGCAAGATATGCGGAGGTTGCTGATTACCTTGGAATTAAGGGTAAGAACGACGAAGAAAAGCTCGAAAATCTTATCAAGGCTCTTGACGAGCTCAAGGCTCGCGTAGGCATCAAGCCCACGATTAAGGATTACGTTCCCGATGAGGCAGACTTCCTTGCACGCCTTGACGATATGGTAGAGCAGGCGTTCGACGACCAGTGCACAGGCGCTAATCCCAGATATCCTCTTATGAGTGAGATCAAGCAGATGTATCTCAATGCGTACTACGGCACGCACACCGAAATATAATTTTGGGAGGCAAAATATGAAACTTGATAATATCGTAGCAGTAAGAGACACGAAGACTATTTACCGTGAAGGCGATAAGACTGTAAAGGTGTTTGACGCTGACTATTCCAAAGCAGACGTACTTAACGAAGCTCTTAACCAGTCCAGAGTTGAGGAAACAGGTCTCAATATCCCCAAGGTTCTTGAGGTTACAAAGGTTGACGGCAAGTGGGCAATAATTTCCGAATACATTACGGGCTGCACACTCGCTGAGCTTATGGAAAAGAATCCCGACAAAAAGGACGAATATCTTGAAATGTTCGTAGAGCTTCAGATGAAGGTCCACGACAAGAAATGTCCCATGCTCAATAAGCTTAAGGACAAAATGAATCGCAAGATTTCTCAGGCTGATATCGGCGAGCATATAAGATATGAGCTTCACACCAGACTTGAGTCCATGCCTAAGCATACCAAGGTCTGCCACGGTGACTTTAACCCTACCAATATAGTTGTTACCGAAAGCGGTATTCCTTATATCATCGACTGGGCTCACGCAACTCAGGGTAACGCATCCGCTGACGTTGCAAGAACGTACCTTCTGTTCTGCCTTGACGGAGATAAGGCGTTTGCTGATAAATACCTCGATATGTTCTGTGATAAGAGCAAAACGGAGAAGAAGTACGTTCAGAAATGGCTTCCCATCGTTGCCGCATCTCAGTCTGTTAAGGGTAAGCCCGAGGAGAGAGATTTCCTCCACAGTTGGATAGACGTTGTTGATTACGAATAATCGACAAAATAATTTTTAAAAATTATGCAAAATGCCGTATTTGAAAAAATACGGCATTTTTGTATTGACAAAATAATTGAATGAGAGTATAATAACCGTATAGAAACCTATGATTAAGAAGAGTAGTTGCCGTGTATTAATTACAGAGAGCCGCCGTTGGTGTAAGTGCGGTATTAAAGCGACAGCGAATGGACTTATGAGGGCGGTCGAAAGCGTTTTTTATGTAAGTAGTAGCCGACGGAGCGAACCCGTTACAGTTCGGAGTTGCTGAAGGGCAACGCAGAGTGGACGCGCAAGCGTCAATCACGGGTGGCACCGCAGGATTTCCTGTCCCTGAGCGAAGGGGCAGTTTTTTGTTTTCTCGGAGGAATTATGTTTATATTGGCAAGACGATGGCGAATTTACGCTATAACTGAAATATAAAATTATCAAACTTTAATATTTAGGAGAGATTATATTATGAAATTTAATAACGTTGATTTTGATACTTATTTTAATAATTATCCCGATAAAAACGGATACTTCGGTAAATACGGCGGAGTTTACGTTGACGATAAGCTTAAGGCGGCAATGGCTGAGATAACGGAGGCTTATTATTCGATATGTCAGTCAAGAAAATTTATTGCTGAGCTCAGAAGAATAAGAAAGGAATTTCAGGGAAGACCTACTCCTGTAACTCACCTTGAAAGACTTTCGGATGCTCTCGGCGGCAAGGTTCAGCTTTACGCAAAGCGCGAGGATTTGAACCATTCTGGCGCGCATAAGCTAAATCACTGCATGGGTGAGGCACTTTTGGCAAAATATATGGGTAAAAAGAAGGTTATTGCGGAAACGGGTGCGGGACAGCACGGTGTTGCTTTGGCTACCGCGGCGGCATACTTCGGACTTGAGTGCGATATATATATGGGCTCGGTAGATATCAAGAAGCAAGCGCCAAACGTTGCTCGTATGAAAATACTCGGCGCAAACGTCGTAGAAGTAACTCACGGACTCCAGACCTTAAAGGAAGCCGTTGACGCGGCGTTTGACGCATACAGCAAGGAATATAAGGATTCTATATACTGCATCGGTTCGGTTCTCGGACCTCATCCTTTTCCCATGATGGTTCGTGATTTCCAGAGCGTCGTCGGTATCGAAGCAAGAGAACAGTTTGTGGAAATGACGGGACATCTGCCAAGCGCAATAGTTGCGTGCGTTGGAGGCGGTTCAAACGCAGCGGGACTTTTTGCAGGCTTCCTCAACGATAACGTTGATATATACGGTATAGAACCTCTTGGAAGAGGACCAAAGCTTGGAGACCATGCCGCAAGCCTTAAGTACGGCACGGAAGGAATCATGCACGGATTTAACAGTATAATGCTTAAGGATGAAAACGGAGAGCCTGCTCCCGTGTATTCCGTAGCAAGCGGGCTTGATTATCCGTCTTCAGGTCCTGAACACGCTTTTCTACAGGAAATAGGCAGAGTAAAGTATGATGTTATCGACGATGAGGAAACTATAGACGCATTCTATAAGCTTTCTCGCCTTGAGGGAATAATTCCCGCAATTGAAAGCTCCCATGCGGTAGCATTCGGCATGAAGTTGGCAAAAACTATGGATCACGGCTCTATTCTTATAAACCTTTCGGGAAGAGGTGATAAGGATATGGATTACGTTATCGAAAAATACGGTATCAGATAATTTTATAAATTTCAGGGTGTTAATTATTTAGCACCCTGAAAATTTTGGAGGAAATAAGTGGAGTACCAAAATATTGAGACTTGGCTTTTTGAGTTGCAGGATATAAGATATAGAGATTTTCAGAGCGCTCTTATGCCTACGGTCGATAAGGATAAAATAATTGGCGTAAGAGTGCCCGAATTGCGAAAAATAGCAACGATAATATGGCGTGAAGATAAAGGATATGATTTTATGAGCGCCGTGCCACATAAATATTACGAAGAAAATAATATTCATGCGTATTTGATAAATAAAACTTCCGATTATCAAGTATGTGTGAGTGCGCTTGAAAGCTTTTTGCCTTACGTTGATAATTGGGCCACATGTGATTCTATTTCTCCCAAAATATTCAAAAACCATACGGAAGAATTACTTAACGAAATAAAAGGCTGGATAACTTCCGAGCATACGTATACCGTTCGCTTTGCAATAAAAATGCTTATGGATTTTTATTCAAAGGATAACTTCAAGGAAGAATATCTTGAAATAGTAGCTTCAGTAAAATCCGATGAATATTATGTAAAAATGATGATAGCTTGGTATTTTGCAACCGAGCTTGCTTATAATTACGATAGTGCGGTAAAGTATTTACGGGATAGAAGACTTGAAAAGTGGACTCATAATAAAACTATTCAAAAGGCGGTTGAAAGCTATAGAATTACTGATGAGCATAAGAAATATTTGAAAAAACTACGCTGGGTTTGAAAAACTAACTTTTTGATGAAAAATGTCAATTACCGTACGTTTTGGGGTTGACATTTTTTTCTTTGCGGTGTATAATATTGAGGTATATCAGGGGCGCACTCAGTGCTTAATAAGGAATTCGGTGAAAAACCGAAACGAGCGTGTCGCCGTAAGCGAAAGAAAAATACAAAAAAACGAGATCGCCGCAGATTTCGTTATCCATTGAGCATAGGCTTGAGAAGGTTTTTTGTATAGTTGCAACAGCACTTTTTCGCAAGTCGGAAGACTTACCCCGTAAGCTTTTTTCGTCGCACGTACCGACGCATTTTTGCAAAAGAGCTTGATATGCAAAAATATTTTAAAATCAAGGAGAAACAAAATGAACAGAACAATGAAAAAAATTTCAATTCTGTCACTTGTACTCGTGATTGCGCTTATTGCGGCTATGGCGCTATCTCTTGTATCGTGTGACAAAGAAACCGTAGCGGAAACACAAGATGCAAATACCGTTTCAGACGCAGCAGAAGAAACGGTAGTAGGAACGGGAGACACAAGCTTTAATTTTAAGGCAAAGCTTAAGGATGGAACGGTAAAAAGTTATATCGTTAAAACGGATAAAACTACCGTTGGCGACGCGCTTGTTGAAGTAGGTTTGATTTCGGGAAGCAACGATCAATACGGCTTGATGGTAGATACCGTTTGCGGTGAAACGCTGATTTATGAAAATGATAAAATGTATTGGGCGTTTTATCGAGACGGAAAATACGCCAATGCAGGTGTTGATAGTACGGAAATAGATACAAATGTCGTTTATTCCTTTGAAGCAACGCCGGCTTAAGCGCAACAGAGCCTTGGCAATGTCCGAGCGTATTCGTAAAATGGTAGTATTCGCAATGCTTGGCACACTGATGTTCGTATCCAAGATAGTCATGGAGTTTTTGCCAAATATCCATTTGCTTGGCGCACTGACTATGATATATACGATCGTATATCGCAAGCAAGCGCTTATTCCAATATACGTATATGTATTTTTGAACGGACTATACTCAGGCTTTAATTTGTGGTGGGTTCCATATTGTTATGTGTGGACGGTGCTATGGGCAATAACTATGCTTTTGCCAAAAAAGATGTCTGTCAAAATTGCAATCCCCGTGTATATGATACTCTGCGGTTTTCACGGACTTATATTTGGGGCTCTTTACGCTCCATTTCAGGCTCTTGCTTTTGGATTGGATTTCAATGGGATGCTACTGTGGATAATTTCCGGATTTCCTTTTGACGTCTTGCATGCTTTTGGCAATCTCGTTGCAGGCATACTTATAGTGCCGCTTTCGAAGGTTTTAGACAAATTAGAGAGAAAATATTCGCACAATCCGCCATTGTTCAAAAATGACAAAGAGAATTTGCAAAAAGTTTAAAATTTTTACTGTCGATTAAAGACATTTTTTGTTGACTTTACGTCCGCTATATGTTATAATAAATATGTAAAGGGCTGATAGCCTTTGCTTGACTTTTCGTAACCGGCGGATTGAGTAGAATTAACTACATTGGGAGCGGAAAGTAATATAAGCCGACCGTCTGGGCAGTCCTTTCCTTTGAGGGGGAGGACTGCCCGTATTTATTTTTTTGGAGGTGTATTTCTATGAAAAAAGTCGGAATTATTATGGGTAGTGATAGCGATCTGCCCGTCGTTCAAAAGGGAATTGAAAAGCTTAAGGAGTACGGCGTGCCTTATGAGGTACACGTTTATTCGGCGCACAGAACGCCCGTAGAAGCAAAAGAATTTTCCGCAAACGCCAGAGCAAACGGTTTTGGCGCTATAATTGCCGCAGCAGGAATGGCAGCTCATCTTGCAGGCGCTATTGCTGCAAACACAACACTTCCTGTTATCGGAATACCTGTAAAATCTAAAAATTTTGACGGCATGGACGCGCTTTTGTCAACGGTACAGATGCCCTCGGGAATTCCCGTAGCAACCGTTGCGGTTGATGGCGCTGTCAATGCCGCTTTGTTGGCTATAGAAATTCTTTCTGTTACGGACGATGCCTTGGCAGAAAAGCTTGACGCGGCAAGAGCAGATGGTGCAAAAGCCGTTTTGGCAAAGAACGCCGATATAGAAGCTAAGTTTAACGTTTAATTATCAATAATATAGGTACGGAGGTCTTATGGGAGGCTTTTTTGGTGTCGTAAGTAAACACGATGCAATATCGGACGTCTTCTTTGGTACGGACTATCATTCACATCTCGGAACTAAAAGAGGTGGAATGGCAGCGTACGATTCGGAAATCGGGCTTCAGCGCGATATTCACAATATTGAAAATTCACCGTTCAGAACCAAATTCAGTGATATTTTTTCTGAAATGAAGGGAACGGCGGCAATAGGATGCATAAGCGATACACATCCGCAACCGCTTCTTATCCGTTCACGCATCGGAACTTACGCTATATGTACTATAGGTTATATAAGAAATTCCGAGGAGCTTATCGATAAATATGAATTGACAGCTGGCGGTCATTTCGGAGTTATGACGGGCGGAAACGTTAACTCAATTGAATTGGTTGCTTCACTTATCAACAAAAAAGATACCTTTTGCGAGGGAATAAAGTTTGCGCAGGAGGTTATCGAAGGAACTGTCGCAATATTATTGCTTAATAACGATGGAACGCTTATAGCAGCAAGAGACAAATTCGGAAGATTGCCGCTTATCGTTGGTAAAAATGATGACGGGTATAGCGTTTCGTTTGAATCGTTTGCTTTTGAAAAGCTCGGATATCAAAAGGTCAAGGAGCTTGGACCTGGAGAAATCGTTCATATTACCGCGGACGGAATGACACAGCTTTCTCCGCCTCGGGATGAAATGAGGATATGCGCATTTTTGTGGACCTATTATGGATATTCAACCTCGACTTATGAAGGTGTAAACGTTGAGATGATGCGTTATAAAAACGGTCAGATACTCGCGCAGAACGATAAAAAAATGGGTGTGGCGCAGGATATAGATTATGTATGCGGAATGCCTGACTCGGGAACTCCTCATGCAATCGGATACGCAAATGAAAGCGACGCTGATTTTGCAAGAGCGTTTATTAAGTATACACCTACTTGGATGCGTAGCTTTACTCCTTCGGTACAATCCGAACGAAAAAAGATTGCAAAAATGAAACAGGTTGCCGTTAAGGAGCTGATACAGGATAAAAGCTTGCTTATAGTAGATGATTCTATAGTAAGAGGCACACAGCTTCAAGGAACGATGGATATGCTTCATGAAAACGGCGCAAAGGCGGTTCATATGCGTTCTGCGTCACCACCTATAATGTACCGTTGCAAATATCTTAATTTTTCAACCGCAAAAAGCGACCTTGAGCTTATAACGAGACGCACGATTCTTGAGCTTGAAGGAGAGGAAGGCTTTGAACACATAGATGAATATAGCTCTCCCGATACCGAGAGGGGAAAAAAGATGCGTCAGACTATAGCTGCTCAATTTGGCTTTGACTCCCTTGAATTTCAATCGCTTGAGGGAACTATAAAAGCTATAGGACTTGATCCGTGCAAGCTTTGCACATACTGTTGGAACGGAAAAGAAAATAATTAATACAAATATATTTTGAAAGGATTTTTAGAAATGTCAAAGAGTTACAGTGAAAGCTACAAGGCAGCGGGCGTTGATATTACAGCCGGCTACAAAGCAGTGGAGTTGATGAAATCACACATTGCAAGAACAATGACAGGCGGTGTCGTTTCAGACATCGGCGGATTTGGAGGACTTTTCGAGCTTGACATCGAAAATATCCGTAAGCCCGTTCTCGTCAGCGGAACGGACGGAGTTGGTACAAAGCTTAAGCTCGCGTTTATTATGGACAAGCACGATACCGTTGGTATCGACTGCGTTGCAATGTGCGTAAACGATATAGTTTGCGCAGGAGCAAAGCCCTTGTTCTTCCTTGACTACATTGCGTGCGGTAAGAACGTTCCCGAAAAGATTGCAGCAATAGTTTCTGGTGTTGCCGAAGGATGCGTTCAGGCAGGTTGTGCCCTTATCGGTGGAGAGACGGCGGAAATGCCGGGCTTTTATCCCGAGGATGAATATGACCTCGCAGGCTATTCTACGGGTGTAGTTGATAAGTCTAAGATAATCAATAATAAGACTATGAAGGCGGGAGATATTATTATCGCGCTTCCTTCCAGTGGAGTTCACTCCAACGGATTTTCTCTTGTTCGTAAGGTGTTCAATATAGGCACTGCCGATATTACCGTTCCTTGCGCAGAGCTTGGCGGTAAGTCTGTCGGAGAAACACTCTTGACGCCTACTAAGATTTACGTAAAGCCTATGCTTGACCTTTTTGAGAAGGTCAACGTTAAGGCGATATCTCATATAACGGGCGGCGGCTTCTATGAGAATATTCCGAGAAGCTTCGCAGATGGCTACTCCGCAAAAATTGAAAAGAGCGCTGTAAGAGTTCTTCCTATCTTTAACCTTATTGAAAAAACGGGTAAGATAGATAATCGCGATATGTTCAATACCTTCAACATGGGCGTTGGAATGAGCGTAGTAGTTGATAAGAACGACGCGGATACCGCAATTGCGTCACTTAAGGCAAGCGGAATTGACGCTTATATTATAGGTGAGGTCGTTGCCTCCGAGGACGGAGTTATTATCTGCTGATTACTTTTTGATTTTTTGAAAGGAGTTACTATGGGCGTTTTACAAGCGGCAAAAATTGCGGTTTTTGTTTCGGGCGGAGGCACTAATCTTCAGGCATTAATCGATGCGGAAAAGCAGGGAATAATCAAAAGCGGAAAGCTGAGTCTTGTTATTTCCAATAACGCCAACGCATACGCAATTACCAGAGCTGAGCTTGCGGGAATTCCGTCTGCAATAGTTACTAAAAAAGAGTATGGAACTCAGCAAGCCTTTGAAAATAAAATCATTGAAATACTTGAAGAATACGGAATAGATCTTATAGTTCTTGCCGGATTTATGAGTATTCTCAGCGCGGAGTTTACGTCTAAATACCCTAAGAGAATAATTAACGTTCATCCCTCTCTGATTCCGTCGTTTTGCGGGAAGGGCTTTTACGGTTTGCGCGTTCACGAGGCGGCTCTTGCATATGGCGTAAAGGTCACGGGAGCTACGGTACATTATGTAAACGAAATTCCCGACGGTGGAGAGATAATTCTTCAAAAGAGTGTTTCCGTAAAGAGAAACGAGACCCCTGAAAGCTTGCAGCAAAAGGTTATGAGGCAGGCTGAATGGATAATTTTACCCAAGGCGACCGAGCAGGTTTGCGCCGAGATTGTTTCGCTCAGAAAGGAAAATAAAAAATGAGTAATAAAACGTTTGATTTAGCAAAGCTTCTTTCCGAAAATACATACCCGGGAAGAGGAATAGTTATAGGTAAATCCAAGGACGGTAAAAACGCAATGATTGCGTACTTTATCATGGGACGTAGCGAAAATAGCCGTAACAGAATATTTGAGAGATTTGACGGTGGAATGCGCACAAAGGCGTTCGATGAATCCAAGCTCTCAGACCCCAGCCTTATAATCTATAATCCGTATTTGAGCTGTGATAACATTGATATTGTTACAAACGGAGACCAGACCGATACCGTATACAATTATATTAAGGAAAACGGTGAGGACGGCTTTTCATTTGAAAAATCGCTTCATACCCGTGAGTTTGAACCTGATTGCCCTAACTATACGCCAAGAATTTCGGGTATTCTTTACTATGCGTTCCCGGGAAACACCTTCAATTATAAGCTTTCTATATTGAAAAGCAGTGACGGCAATCCCGAGGTTTGCAACAGATATTTCTATAGCTATTCGCCGCTCAATGGCTTGGGACATTTCATTCATACCTATAAGTGTGACGGTAATCCCATTCCTTCCTTCTACGGCGAGCCCGAGGCAGTAGAGCTTCCCAATACAGCAGAGGAGCTTGCAGACCTCGTATGGAAGAATCTGAATGAGGACAATAAGGTTTCCTTGTTCGTTCGAGCAGTTCCTCTTGACGGAAGCGAGCCTACCGAAATAATTATTAATAAAAACGTATGATAGGAGCTTGAAATGAAAGAATTTGAATTGAAATATGGCTGCAACCCCAATCAGAAGCCTTCTCGTATTTTTATGAAGGACGGCAATGAGCTTCCCATAAAGGTGCTTAACGGACGCCCCGGATATATCAATTTCCTTGACGCATTCAATAGCTGGCAGCTTGTTAAGGAGCTTAAGGAGGCACTCGGTGTTCCTGCGGCAACATCCTTTAAGCACGTTTCTCCTACGTCTGCGGCAATCGGTCTTCCTCTTGATCTCGGATTGAAGAAGGCATGCTTTGTAGAGGATGTTGAGGGACTTGATGAATCTCCTCTCGCTTGTGCGTATGTACGTGCAAGAGGAACAGACCGCCTTTGCTCCTTCGGTGACTGGGTGGCACTTTCCGATGTTTGTGATGTTACTACAGCAAAGCTTATCGCTCGTGAGGTTTCCGACGGAATTATAGCCCCCGGTTATGAGCCTGAGGCTCTTGAGATACTCAAAGGAAAGAGAAAGGGTAACTACAACGTTGTTGAAATAGACCCCGATTACCGTCCCGCTCCCATTGAAACCAAGGATGTGTTTGGTATCACATTTGAGCAGGGAAGAAACGAGTTCAAGATAGGCGAGCATCTTCTTGAAAATATCGTAACCGAGAAAAAGGAGCTACCCGAAAGCGCAAAGCGTGACCTTATAGTTGCTCTTATTACACTTAAATATACACAGTCAAACTCCGTATGCTACGCAGTTAACGGTCAGGCTATCGGCGTTGGCGCGGGTCAGCAGTCGCGTATTCACTGTACAAGACTTGCGGGAACAAAGGCAGACACTTGGCTTATGCGCCAGCATCCCAAGGTGCTTGCACTTCCGTTCCTTCCCACAATGGGACGTCCTGAGCGTGACAACATTATCGACGGCTACATCAACGGAAACGAAGAGGATGTTTGTGCAGATGGTATCTGGCAGGGATATTTCACCGAGCAGCCTGCTCCTATTACAGAGGCTGAGCGCCGTGAATGGTTGGGCGGATTTAAGAATATCGCCCTTGCATCCGATGCATTCTTCCCGTTCGCAGACAACGTTAAGCGCGCTTATGCAAGTGGTGTAAGCTATATAGCAGAGCCGGGCGGATCTATCCGCGACGATCTGGTTATAGACGAGTGCAATAAGAATGGCATTACAATGGCATTCACAGGCATGAGATTGTTCCACCATTGATCGTTTAAGGAGAAAACAGTAATGAAGATAATGGTTGTAGGTGGTGGCGGCAGAGAGCACGCTATCATTAAAAAAATAAAACAAAGTCCTAAGGTAGATACGATTTACGCGCTCCCCGGAAACGGCGGAATAGCAAAGGATGCTGTATGCGTAAATATCGGAGCTAAGGATATTGACGGTATAGTTAAATTTGCGACCGAAAATAAAATCGATTACGCAATAGTCGCACCCGATGACCCGTTGGTTCTCGGTGCTGTTGACGCATTTAACGAGGCAGGTATCGCTTGCTTCGGACCTCGGGCAAATGCGGCTATTATCGAGGGTAGTAAGATATTCTCAAAGAACCTTATGAAAAAATACGGTATTCCAACCGCGGCGTATGAGGTATTTACCGAAATGAATGCGGCTATAGAATATCTTAAGGATGCTCCTATTCCTACCGTTATTAAGGCTGATGGACTTGCTCTCGGTAAGGGCGTCGTAATCGCTATGACGCGTGAGGAGGCGGTTGACGCTGTACGCTCCATGATGGAGGATAAGGTATTCGGCGCAAGCGGAAGCAAAATAGTTATCGAGGAGTTTCTCACGGGTCCTGAGGTATCCGTCCTTTCCTTTACCGATGGAAACGTCGTAGTTCCCATGGTTTCTTCAATGGACCACAAGCGCGCGCTTGATAACGATTGCGGACTTAATACGGGCGGAATGGGAACGATAGCTCCCAACCCTTATTATACCGAGGATATTGCGAAGCTCTGTATGGAGAAAATATTTCTTCCCACGATAAACGCTATGAACGCGGAGGGAAGAACCTTTAAGGGCTGTTTGTACTTCGGACTTATGCTTACTCCTTGCGGTCCAAAGGTAATCGAATATAACTGTCGTTTCGGCGACCCCGAAACTCAGGTCGTTCTTCCTTTACTTGACGGAGATCTTTTGGAGATCATGATGGCTTGTACTAACGGTACTCTTGCGGATACGTCGGTTAAGTTTCTCGATAAATCGGCTTGCTGTGTAATAATGGCTTCCGAAGGATATCCGGGAAAATATCAGAGCGGTTATGAAATCACCGTTGACAGTGATATCGAGGCTGAGGTATACGTTGCGGGCGCAAAGCTTGAAAACGGCGCAATACTCAGCGCAGGCGGACGCGTTCTTGGCGTTACGGCAACGGGAGAAAGCCTTGCAGATGCAATTGATAAAGCATACGCTAACGTTCCAAAGGTAAAATTCGCAAATGCGTATTATCGTCACGATATCGGCGCAAGAGCGCTTAAAGCACTTAATTAAGGAGAACTTCATGGTTTACAGAGTATATGTAGAAAAGAAAAAGGAGCTTGCTAACGAAGCAAAATCTCTTTTAAACGAAATAAGAAATCTCGTAGGCATCAAGGAGCTTACCGACGTTCGCTTGTATAACCGCTACGACGTTGAGAAAATTGAAAAATCCTTGTTTGATTATGCAGTAACAACCGTATTCTCAGAGCCTCAGCTTGATATCGTTACCTACGAGCTTCCAAAGGAATATGATAATATTTTTGCGGTTGAATATCTGCCGGGGCAGTTTGACCAGAGAGCAGATTCTGCGGCTCAGTGTATTCAGATAATCTCGCGCGGTGAGCGCCCCGTAGTAAGAACGGCAAGAGTATATTGCCTCTTTGGAAAGCTTACCGAGGAGCAGGTTGCCGCTATCAAGAAATACGTTATCAACCCCGTAGAGAGCAGAGAAGCGTCTCTTGATACTCACGATACTTTGACTGTTTCTTACGATATTCCAACAGCCGTAAAAACTATCGACGGATTTATCGACTTTGACGAAGACGCGCTCAGAGCATTTATCAACGAATACGGTCTGGCAATGGATCTTGACGATATCAGATTCTGCCGTGATTATTTCCGTACCGAAAACAGAAATCCTACCATTACGGAAATAAGAATGATAGATACTTATTGGTCTGACCACTGCCGTCATACCACGTTCCTTACTACTATTGACAGCGTAAGATTTGACGATTCCACGCTTCAGAAGGCTTATAACGAGTATATTGCCGTAAGAAAGCAGCTCGGCAGAACCAAGCCTGTAAATCTTATGGATATAGCTACTATCGCAACAAGATATCTTAAGGCTGAGGGCAAGCTTCCTAAGCTTGATGAATCTGAAGAAATCAACGCTTGTACCGTAAAAATCAAGGTCAACGTTGAAGGCGAAGAGCAGGATTGGCTGTTGCTCTTTAAGAACGAGACGCATAATCACCCCACGGAGATAGAGCCCTTCGGTGGAGCTGCTACTTGTATCGGAGGCGCTATCAGAGACCCTCTTTCAGGTCGTTCATACGTTTATGCCGCAATGCGTGTAACGGGTGCGGCTGATCCCAGAAAGCCCGTTTCTGAGACTCTTGCAGGTAAGCTTCCTCAGAGAAAAATAGTTACCACTGCCGCTGCGGGATATTCCTCATACGGTAACCAGATAGGTCTTGCAACGGGGCAGGTCGATGAGCTTTATCACGACGGTTACGTTGCGAAGAGAATGGAGATCGGCGCTGTTATCGCTGCCGCTCCCGCAGAAAACGTACGCCGTGAGGTTCCTTGTGACGGAGATATAATAATTCTTCTCGGCGGAAGAACGGGTAGAGACGGATGTGGCGGAGCTACGGGCTCTTCTAAGTCTCATACTCTTGCGTCCCTTGAATCCTGCGGAGCAGAGGTTCAGAAGGGTAACGCTCCCGAGGAAAGAAAGCTTCAGAGACTTTTCCGTAATCCCGAGGCATCAAAGCTGATCAAGAGATGTAATGACTTTGGAGCAGGCGGTGTTTCCGTTGCTATCGGTGAGCTTGCGGACGGTGTTGATATAAACCTTAACGCAGTTCCCAAGAAGTATGAGGGTCTTGACGGCACGGAGCTTGCAATCAGTGAGTCTCAGGAAAGAATGGCAGTTGTTGTTGATAAAAACGACGCGGACAAGTTTATTAAGCTTGCAAGCAAGGAAAATCTTGAAGCAACTATCGTTGCGCGTGTAACCAAGCTTCCAAGACTCGTTATGCATTGGAATGATAAAATTATCGTCGATCTTTCCCGTGAGTTCCTTAATTCCAACGGTGCAGAGAAGCATATCGACATAGTTACAAAAGCGCCCAAGTCCTTTGAAAAGAAGCTTGATGGAACTTTTGCTGAAAGAATGAATAAGCTCGCTACCGACTTGAACGTTTGTTCAAAGAGAGGTCTTTCCGAGAGATTTGACTCAACCATCGGTGCGGGTACAGTTATGATGCCCTTCGGTGGAAAGAATCAGAGCACGCCTTCTCAGGTAATGGTAAATAAGATATCCGTTGAAGCAGCTGATACCGATACTTGCTCTTATATGGCGTGGGGCTACAATCCCTTTATTTCCGAAAAGAGCCCTTACCACGGCGCATATCTTGCCGTTGTTGAATCTGTTTCCAAGATGATTGCGGGCGGTGCTTCGTTTGAAGACGTTTATCTTACCTTCCAGGAGTATTTCGAGAAGCCCAAGAAGGAATCTGAAAGATGGGGCAAGCCTATGGCAGCGCTTCTCGGTGCGTTTATGGCGCAGAAGGAGCTTGGGATTGCTTCTATAGGCGGTAAGGACTCCATGAGCGGAAGCTTTGAGGATATAGACGTTCCTCCTACGCTCGTTTCCTTTGCAGTTACGACGGGCAAAACAAACGAGGTAGTAACTCCCGAGTTCAAAAAATCAGACAGTAAGGTTTATTTGCTTACCCCTGAATATTCCGAGGACGGACTTCCTACCGCTAATTCTCTTATCGCGCTTTATAATAAGGTGAGAGCGCTTAACGAAAAGGGAATTATCAGAGCGGCTTATACGCCTACTTACGGCGGTATTGCCGAAGCAATCATGAAGATGTCCTTCGGTAACGAGATCGGCTTTAAGTACGCTGATGGCGTAGATATGGATACCTTGTTCGCATATCGTTACGGCTCGTTTATACTTGAGGTTGCTTGCGATGCGGTAATTGACGGCGCTCTTCTTCTCGGTAATACGACTGACGAAAACGCAATTGTATTTGCCGATGAGCGTGTTGATATGAATGCGCTTTATGCTGATTACGAAAACGTACTTGAAAAGGTATTTCCCGTAAATGCAGCCGAGGCTGAAGGAGAGATTCCTGCATATACGTATAATTGCGAAAATCGTGCGCCTTCCATAATCAAGTGCGCAAAGCCTAAGGTTCTTATTCCCGTATTCCCCGGTACTAACTGCGAATACGACTCAGCAAAGGCATTTATGAGAGCAGGCGCTCAAACGGAAATATTCGTTATTAATAACCTTTCCTCTAAGGGAATTTCCGATTCCGTTGAAGAATTTGCAAGACTTGCGGCTCAGTCGCAGATAATATTCGTTCCGGGTGGATTTTCGGGCGGAGACGAGCCTGACGGATCGGGTAAATTTATTACCGCATTCTTCCGTAACGGAGTAATTAAGGAAGAGGTTAACAAGCTTCTTAAGGTAAGAGGCGGACTTATGTGCGGTATTTGTAACGGCTTCCAGGCAATTATCAAGCTCGGACTCGTTCCTTACGGAGAGATAATCGATACCGATGCTTCTTGTCCTACGCTGACATTCAACTCAATAGGACGTCACCAATCAAGAATAGTACGCACGAGAATCGCATCTAATATGTCTCCTTGGCTTGCGAAGGCAAAGGTCGGTGACGTATACAACGTGCCGATATCTCACGGCGAAGGAAGATTCTTGGCATCCGACGAGCTTATAGCAGAGCTTGCTGCAAAGGGACAAATCGCTACTCAGTACGTTGACCTTGCAGGAAAGCCCACCTCGAATATTCTTTATAATCCCAATAACTCCTGCGCCGCTATCGAGGGAATTACCTCTCCCGACGGTCACGTATTCGGAAAGATGGGACACTCTGAAAGATTCTCAGACGGTCTTTACAAGAACGTTGAGGGTAACTACGATATGATGATGTTCGAGTCCGCAGTCGAATATTTCAAATAATCAAATCACAAGGCGTTGCAATTGCAACGCCTTGTTTACTTGACAGATAACCAATTTAATGGTATAATAATCGTACTAATGATATTAACGAGGTTGTAATGAAATTAAAAACCGCATACGAGATAGATAAAATTCCGCACTCCGAATATCCGAGACCACAGTTAAGGCGCGATAGCTTTCTTTGTCTTAACGGTACATGGGATTTTTCAGTAAAAAGTCAAGATAGCGTAAAGCAATATGGCTCAATACGCGTCCCGTTTTCTCCCGAATGCTTAAATAGTGGTATTTCTGAAGGCTTTAAGCTCGGAGCTAATGATATTTCGGTTTATAAGAGAACCTTTGAAATTAACGATGAAATGCTTTTGGGTTGCACGATGCTTCATTTTGGCGCAGTTGACAGCAGATGTAAGGTTTTCGTCAACGACGCTATGGCATGTGAGCACAGAGGCGGATATACTCCATTCTCGGCAGATATAACCCATCTTATAAAACAAGGCTTGAACACACTTGTCGTTGAGTGTGAGGACGATACGGAGATATCGGAAGGAGCAAGAGGCAAACAAAGCTCTACTCCGGGCGGTATCTGGTACACGGCGCAGAGCGGTATATGGCAAACGGTTTGGCTTGAGAGTATGCCTGAGGAACACATTAATGACATCACGGTAATTACGGATGCCGAAGCTAAATCCGTGAAGATAACTACCGACTATGTCGGCAGGCAAAACTTAAAGATATTTGATAAAGAACAAATAATCCTTGAAAAAGAGTTCTTCGGAGAAGCTAACGTCAGCTTTGACTTTGAATTATGGTCGCCGGAAAATCCTCGGCTTTATGATTTTGAAATAATCACCGAAAGCGGAGATAAAATAAAATCATATTTCGGCGTTCGCTCATTTGGTATTGGAACGGATAAGGCTGGGAAAACAAGACTTCTGCTTAACGGAAAGCCGTATTTTTATAACGGAATACTCGACCAAGGCTATTGGTCTGACGGACTTCTTACACCGCCGAGCGACCAAGCAATGCTTGACGAGCTTACAATGTTAAAAAATATGGGCTTCAATATGATACGTAAGCATATCAAAATTGAGCCTATGAGATGGTATTATCATTGTGACCGCTTAGGGCTTGTGGTATGGCAGGATTTCGTTAACGGCGGTGGGAAATATAAATTTACTCACGTTGCAGCATTTCCATTTTTGGGCTTTAAGCACAAGGATAACGACTATAAGTATTTTGCAAGAGAAAGCGAGCAGGGAAGAGAGGAATTTGAACGCTCGGTATATGAAACTGTAGGCGCATTGAAAAACTCTACTTGCATAGGCGCTTGGGTTCCCTTTAACGAAGGCTGGGGACAGTTTGATTCCGCAAAATATACTGAGCTTGTAAAGAAGCTTGACGGTACGAGAATAGTTGATTCAGTAAGCGGCTGGCACGACCAAGGAGTTGGTAAAACAGAGTTTCGCAGTCTTCATACGTATTATACCCCATTGAAAGTTCCCGATGATATTCGTCCCGTTGTTCTCAGCGAATTTGGCGGTTATTCACTCAAAATCGACGGTCACGTTTTCAATGAGGATAAAGAATTCGGCTATAAGAAATTCAAGGATGAAAAATCCTTTGCCGACGCATTGGAAAAATTATACCTTGAAAAACTGCTTCCGCTTATCGATAAAGGCTTATGCGCTTGCGTTTATACACAAGTGTCAGACGTAGAAGAGGAAATAAACGGACTTGTGACCTATGATCGAAAGAAAATTAAAATACCCGTTGAAAGAATGAAGCGTATAAACGAACGTATTTCATGCGCAATGCAAAAGTTATTATAAATTCTTACGGCAAGTAAAAAACGACAAGCAAAAATAGCTTGTCGTTTTTTGGTGCCGGTGGTCGGGGTCGAACCGACACGGTATCGCTACCACTGGATTTTGAGTCCAGCACGTCTGCCAATTCCATCACACCGGCATATGCGTTGAGATATTCAACGCTAAATATTATAACACAGATTGGGTATAAAAGTCAATAGCTTTTGCAAAAAAATCTGAATATTTTAAACGCTTGCGTATTCAGGTACGCTAACAACGCAATCTTTAAGCAATCCATCGTAAATAAGCTCGATTCCGCAGATGTGCGGAAAATCGTTGGGAAGCATCAAATACGGGTCCTTGGGTAACTCTATTTCCCGTGATTTTTCAAGAATGATAGCTACGAATTGAGAACAGGTAAGACGGAATTTTCTTCTTATCCTTATGCCTATCGCCAAAGGTATCAAGCCTAAAAAATTATATTTCGCTTTTTTATAATTGTCGAAGAAAAATGTAATTTCCTCCTTCATCTTCTCATATGCTTCATCAGAGACCTTCAATGCGTACATAGCGCAATGACAGTCAGGGTATTGCGCAAAGACCTCGGTGTGTATATTTTCGGTTATGAGCCCTGCCTTGAACGGATTTTTTATCTTACGTCGCGCATAGCTGTAAAGACAATCCGTCGAGGGCTTCAGTGACAGAGAAGTATGAGTAAACGTTCCACCCTTAAATATATGAATTATTCTTGCGGGAAGCGTTCCTGTCCTTGTCAGAAGAATGTATATCGTCTTCAAAATAAATTCCTTTCGAAATTCATAGATGTTTATAATTGAATACCATAATCTATTATACCACATTTGATAATATTTTTCAATATTATATTTGCACTTTATTGACTTTTTATCGGTTTCGTGATATAATTTTTAGTAAGCTAAGATAATGTCAAGAAATGGGGGCTTTATGAATAATTTTTGGAAAAGAATATGGACCGAAATCAATCTTGACAATCTGATATATAATTTTAATTCAGTCAAATCAAGACTTAAAGATAGCACCCAAATTTGTTGTGTTGTCAAAGCTAACGCATACGGTCATCATGCGCCCCGTATTGCAAGCACCTTGGAAAAAGCAGGCGCTGATTGGTTTGCGGTTTCAAATATCGAGGAAGCACTACAGTTAAGACAAGAGGGAATCACCAAACCCGTTCTTATACTTGGATATACACCCGTGGAATGTGCGTCTGTGCTCAGCGAAAACAATATTTCACAATGTATATTTTCATACGAATATGCACTTGAAATGTCGCAATTCGCCGTCGCTTCAAATTGCAAAGTCAAGGCTCATATAAAAATAGATACGGGTATGGGTAGAATAGGCTTCCAATACAGTGAAAAGCAAAACGCTATCACCGAAATAAAAAAATGCTGTGAGCTTGACGGACTTTACGCAGAAGGCATTTTTACACATTTTGCCGTTTCGGATACGGGTGAGAGCGGAAAAGAATTTACTTACACGCAGTATCAAAAATTCATCGACATAGTTAAATCACTTGAAGAACAGGGAATACGCTTTGAATATAAGCATTGCGCGAATAGCGGAGCGGCTATAGATTATCCCGAATTTCAGATGAATATGGTAAGAGCCGGAATAGTCTTATACGGTCTTTTACCTTCCAAGGATACTGCCTTTTCATTGAGCTTGAAGCCCGTCATGTCACTTAAAACCGTAGTTTCATACGTGAAAGAGGTTGATGTTGGAACAACAGTAAGCTACGGTAGTGATTTTGTAGCTGATAAAAAAATGAAAATCGCGACCGTTCCTATGGGATATGCTGACGGATTTTGGCGCTCAAACAGCAAAAATTCATTCGCAATGTTGATTAAAGGTCAGAAGGCTGATATAGTCGGAAGAATTTGTATGGACCAGTTGATGCTTGATGTCAGCGAGATAGCTGACGTAAAGGCAGGAGACGTTGTTACCGTTTTCGGGGACGATGAGCTTATAAATACTGTTGATGACCTTGCAACCGCAAACAACACTATCAACTATGAAATATTATGCTCCGTGGGAAAACGAGTTCCGAGAGTATTTATTTCAGACGGAAGGGTCGACGGTATTCATTTGGGAATTCTTGATACCACTGTTAATTAGAGTATGTAGTACATACAAATAATGTTAATATAATAAAATCGGTATAAGTCAGATGTGTTGGCTTATACCGATTTTTATTATATTCTATCTTATGACCTTTTAAAGAATATCTGCATATGATGTTTATGAGAATGCAATTCAGCAGTCTCAAATTTTACAGAAAGGTTTTTATGTTATATGTATATGGATTTGGACAGCGTATTTGCCTGCTCAAGAGCAGAAAACAATACGCGTTGCAAACGTTCGGGCGGTTGTTCAAATAACGGTTGCTCTTGCGAAAAAAGCGAAGCACCTGTAAGAATATCCGACGGCGCTTGCCAGAAAAAAAAGACTTGGGGTCTTGAAAACTACCCTTTAGCTTCCGTGTTTGCGCCTATGCAAAGCTTTGATAAAGTATTGGATAAGGATACGGCGTTAAGCAACGGAACTATGTTCGAGGAACTCGTTTTGCCATTTATGGGCGAAAGCGTTTATAACGGTAAAGGAGGTAATTGCCGTGGTTGACAGATATGCGGGAAGGGGAGCATTCAGAAATAATTCTTCATCTTGCTCCTCTTGTGGTTGTAACGATAACAAAGACTGCCAAAAGCTTAAACAGCGTTTGCAAGCAGTTGACTTTTCGCTGATAGATACCGTTCTTTATCTGGACGCATATCCCGATTCCTGCGAAGCCTTGGGATATTATCATAAATTGAAAAAAGAACGTCAGATGCTTATGGAAGCATTATCTGAGAGCTGCAATATGCCAATAACGAGCTTTGATAACGCAAGCACGGATTCATGGAATTGGACGGATAGTCCTTGGCCATGGGAGCCTGCTGCAAATTGATTTGAGAAAGGAAGAACTGATATGTGGATTTATGAAAAAAAGCTTGAATATCCCGTAAAAATAAAAAATCCCAATCCTCAGACGGCGCAGATAATCATTTCTCAGTTGGGCGGTCCCGACGGAGAGCTTGGCGCATCCATGAGATACTTACATCAGCGTTATTCTTGTCCTTATAGTAAGGTTACGGGAATTCTTACCGACGTAGGTACAGAAGAGCTTGCGCATCTTGAGATAGTAGCGGCAATACTGCATCAGCTCACGAGAAATCTCACACCTGAGCAGATAGCGGGTACACCGTTTGCTACGTACTTTGTCGATCATACCACGGGAATATATCCCGTTTCAGCGGCAGGAGTACCTTTTGATATAAAATATATCGCTTCAAAGGGCGACTTAATAACCGATCTTAACGAGGATCTGGCAGCAGATGCTGCAATACTGCAAGAGCAAACTTTATCAAAAAATCGCCGAAAGCCTTGTAAAAGAAGGATTTTTCGCACTTCGGCAAAACGCTCAAAATTTGCCACCCTGCTATCATATAAGAACAACATCAAGCATTTTTATCAAAAAATCAACTTAATTTATTAAAAAATGATAAGGACAAGCTGTTTTCTCAAAGTAATAAAATATTCTTTTTCAAGGTAAAGCACATAAAGTTTTATTAAAAATCAAATCAGCGAAAAAAACAATAAAACAAGCGAAATATACTTGCATTAAAATATCTTTTAACGTACAATAAAAGCAAGGGTAATCGACAGTTTGAAGTTTGGACTGATATCAAAAATTAAGGAGAAATTTTGATGTATAAATGTATTTTGCGGCGTTGAAATATCGTATATGGGAATTGACTTTTTGATATATGGCTTGGACAAAGCCTGGTACCTTGCGCACCCTGAAATAATGAATATGAAGAAAAAGGAAGAGCTTTTGTACTTTATGGCGCACGGTGCGTTGGTTATTCATGCGCATCCGTTCAGAGAAGACCCCATAACGATTATATCAGGTTGTTTCCAAGACAGGTTCACGGTGTTGAAATCGTCAACGCAAGTCGTTCCGATGATGTCAATGAAATGGCAAGACTTTATGCAGAGCATTATGGGCTTCTCTCATTTGCCGGTTCTGATAATCATTCGGGTAGCAGAATGAGAAATCTTGCAGGAATGTATTCGTCGAGAAAAATTGCAGATGAATAGGATTTTGTAAGGGAAATATTGAACTGCGAGATGGCGATTTTTCACGATACGTATTAAAAAAAGCTCTTAAAGATATTATCTCTTCAGGAGCTTTTTGCTAATTTTGGTAAGAATAATGTGAGATTTTAATTGATTTACAAATTAAAATCAGCGAAAAATGTAAATATACAAGCGTTTTTTGCTTGTATTATAGACTTGTTGCATGGTACACTATTTAAGAGAATAGGGAAGTGTGCTCTAAACATTGTGGGAAAGGAGGACAAAATTCTTTTCAAGGAGATATGCTTCGCATCTTATTGCCGAAAAACAACATTATTTTTAGAAAGGAATGTATTAGAAATGAAAAAACACAATTTTAATAAGATTTTATCATTTTTGCTCGTTGCTGTTATGCTTTCAAGTATAATTGTAATGACAATCCCCGCAAGTGCGGATACGGGATATACCGAAATAACCCCGAATACAGATTTTACACATAATGGTATTACATATCGTTTTGACGTAAGAGACGGCAACACGGACAGCTATGCTCGTATCATGGCGGATGGTTCCATTGAGTTTAAGTATAGCTACGGAGACATACTTTGGTTTCCGGAAATTAAGATGACAGACACCTCTGCTATGCACGCTGAGGTAACCGCTATTGCTCACGACGGTGATGCGTCAGGAATGGGTAATGTGTTTATGGGTGTCGTTTATGGTGCTACCGAAAAGGCTGATGGTTCTTTTGATAACGGTATTGCCGGCATTCTCAGAACAGCGGCACGTGCTCGAATTACCATACTTTCGCGTGATAACCTTACCAATAAGAACGGCGGTGACCACGGAAACGGTGGCGGCACCAAAATTTACAACGAGGGCGATTTCAAGGCTCATGAAAATTATGCTTCTGTAAAGAACGGCAATAATGACTGGGCATTTGATAAGACTATCTCGTTTGATGTTAGCCGTGTAGATAATACAGCAACCTTTGCAATGAGCAGCGTTGACGGAGAGTTCTTTACACATAGCTATGATACAAGCTCTTATGCTTATGCGGGTGCGATCGGCTGGACGAGTGTTTGGGCGAACAACGCAGGCTACAAAACCTTTAGATTTGATAAGCTTACCTTAACTAACTGTACTGTTGAGAGTGAAGCTAAGGATAGCTACACAGTTCTTGAAAGACAGGCTCGTCCCATGGAGATGCTCAAGAACACTGTTGAATTTGAGGACGGATATGCGTTTGTAGACCTTGGATTTACCGTTGCGGCGGATTATGTCGCAGGATCCAGCTTTGTGGTTAAGATGAATGACACCGAGATTGAAAGAATGGCAATCAGTGGACTTACATCTGATAACGGATCTTACTCTGAATCGATATATTTCGAGTACGCGGATAATAGCCAAACAACGGACACCCTGACGTTCTATCTTGAAAAGGACGGCAGCGCGGTTAATTTAACGTCCTCAACATTGAACATAGGCGAGCTTTACGATAGATATAAGAATAGTCCTGCCCTTATTACCAATGGGGATGCTAACCTGACGTTCGCTTACTACGAAGAGGATTTCAGTGATCTGACGATCACTCTCGTTCCCGGTGAAAACATAATTAACGGTCACAAGTGGACTTATGTAAAAAATTCTACCGACGGCTCTGCTGAGATAAAGAATGGAAGACTGTACTTTATCGGAAGCAAAAACGATATGATCTTGTTCGATGACGTTGAGCTTGATAATACTCCCTACAAATTCATCTATGAAGTAACTTATCTTGAGACTCCCGCGGACGACGTTTGGGATAATTGGGATTGCTGGTTTGGCGGTCTGTTCCACCTTGCAGATGAGGCGGATTCCGATGGAAATCGATCTGCGTTTATCGCAGCAGTTACCCCCGATGATGTGAATATGATGCAGGGAAGCTTTAACGCAAGCGGAGTATTTACGGAAAATAGTGAGCTTAGCTCGCATACGGACTTTAATACGAGTGGAGTTTATTGGACAGGAAGACTTGGCAACGGCTTGCCCGCTTCGATTAGAAACTACGTTGGAGTAAGCACTGCTGATAACGGCGGTCTTTACGTCAGCGGATATAGAGAATCCAGTCATCAGGTAGCGGCTAATTTTCCCGGCGACGGACCTCTGAGCGTTGCACAGCGTACGGGAAGTGTTGGATTTGTATGTAGCGATAGCAGAGTAAGCGTTATCGTGGATAATATTCAGTTCCTTACTAAAGGAAAGACAATAACGGTTGACGGTTGGGAAATGAAGATAGGCGATGACGGAAAGGTCGACATATCCTCGCTTACTGATGAAGAAAACGAAATGAAGTTGGTTTACGCAAATGTTGACGGCACTCTTAAGTATGCAGGTGACGTTATAACGGCTAACAGATTTACTCAGATCACTACCCAACAGATAAAGCTTGCTACGAACAAGCTGACCGCAGTTGGACAGACAGGACTTAAGTGGACCTCGCAGATAAGCAAGGCTGACTACGAGAAGCTTACGTCCGACGCCAATATTTCCAAGGTTGAGGTTGGAACAGTCGTTGTTCCCACTGCAAACGCAAAGGACGGTATTACGATAGCAAACGCAACCAAGAATATTGCGGGAACGGCAACGTTGAGCGGAGACAATTATGTCTTTGAGGGCGTTCTCGATATTGACAAGGACGCAAGAGATACGTCTTACAGTGGAATTGGATATATTAAGGTAACGATGACGGACGGCAAGGAAGTGGTCGTTTACTCCGATTACATCGCGCGCCAGCACGCTTATGCGCTTTCCGATCTTGTAGAGGAATTTATTGACGACGAGCCTGTTTATGATAACAATAATGAGGAAACGACCGCTCCTGACGATCCAGTGAACAAAGAGACGATCGAAGAGATAATCGAAGACGAGAAGGGCTGCGGAAGCAGTATCGCAGGTCTTGGCATAGTTATGTGCGCGGCCGTTGCAGTAGCTTGCGTTCCTATGAAAAAGAAAAAAGAAAATAATGATTAAGGGGGAATTTTTATGAAAAAGTATAACAATCCCGAGATAGAGATTTTGAATCTTGTTGCAGACGACGTATTAAGCGGGAGTCCGCAAATAACGGGCGAAAACGATACGCCTGCGGAAAGACTCATATAAACAGAGTATTGAAAATTTAAGGAAGGAGACGGGGGACTTGATAAAAAATATCTTAACGGTAATCGTTTCAATGGTTCTGTGTATTTGCCTTTCTGTGGCGGCTTATGCGATAGACACACCTTGGCTTACAATAGGACCCGATGGTGCAGATACAGAGACTTCGTCTCCTGCCGAAGAAAATGCTGACACTACCGATGTGGAGGAAGACAGTGGACATACGACAGATGCTTTACCGTCTGACACCGAGGGCAGCATAGAAACAGACCGGAAAAATTCTGACAATGCTGGCGAAGCTTTGTCGACAAAATCGGGCTGTGGAAGTATTTTGGGGGGATACGCCGTTTTGGCGTGCTGCCTGACAGCATCGGTGTGTGTTATCAAAACGAGAAAGGAGAATGAATGAATATCAAAAAAATTATTTCTCTTGTTCTTGCGTGTTTCATGTTAGTTGCCATACTTGCAGGCTGCAAAAAAGATAGTGACGAAGAAAATACGGAAACGGATGCGCCGACAGAGGTATTCATAGGCGCTGAAGCAATTTGCGAGTATACGATCATACGCGCTGACAACGCCGACGAGGAAACTGTCGCTGCGGCATCCAAGCTGTTCTTTGAATTAAAGAAGAGATTTGGAGATAAGGTAATCTTTGTAACGGACTACGTGAAGGACGGAGAAGAAGTGCCGACCGACACGAAGGAAATACTCGTCGGACTTACCAACCGTCCCGAATCGAAGGGAGTAAGGTATCTTGACTACGAGATTGGCTATCAAAACGACCGCGTTACCGTAAACGGCGGAAGCGCAAAGGCAGTTGCCGAGGCGGTGGACTATTTTATAGCTAACTGTATATCCGACGACGGAGTTACCGTACCTGCGTCTTACGCTGTTACAAAGACGTATCCGCTGGAAAATCTCAGAGTGGACGGAGAGCTGCTTAAAAACTTTTCCGTAAAGGAGATCGAGGGCGACGTTGATGCTACGCTTCGGGCATACCTTGGCGAGCAGATTGGAATTTATTCCAAGTCGCCTACAGGAAATGAGATAATCCTCAAAACCGATAGCAAATACGGAGCTACCGAGCTTGATATTTATCTCGAAAACGGAAATCTTATAATTGCGAATTCTTCGGACGTAGGGGATTGCTCACTTGCCGCAGAATATTTTATGGAGCAAATAAAGAATATGCAGAACGAACAAACGACTTTGGCTGGGAATGTCAGCTTAACTATTGACGGCTTCAGAACAGCAACGGATGCTGACATTGCAGAGCTTCGCGCAAAGACCGACGCTCGAATAGCCGAGATACGCGGGGCGGCTAATATGACGATACCTGCGGGAGCTACCGTTTATTACGTTTCCAATAGCGGAAACGACTCAAATAACGGAACGTCACCGAGCAGTGCGTGGAAAACGCTTGACAAGGTAAGCTCCGCAAATATTTCATCGGGTAGCTACGTTTGCTTTGAGCGCGGCGGAATTTTCCGTGGTAAGATCACTGCAAAAGCGGGAGTAACCTATACGGCTTACGGTACGGGCGATAAGCCTAAGCTCTACGGCTCACCGGAGAACGGTGCTGATCCCACGAAATGGAAAAAGAGCGACAAGAAAAACGTTTGGTATTACGTTGGAGCAGAGAACTGGAAGGACGTGGGTACGCTGGTATTCAATGAGGGAGAAGCCTGCGCGATAAAGGCGATAAGAGAGTACAAGGATAACGGAGACGTTTATAACTGGACGACGGGACTTCCTTTTAACAACGGATACAAGGACCTCAATAAAGACCTGCATTTTTATCATGATCCAAGCACGAAAAGGCTGTATCTTTACAGTGAGGAAAACCCAGGTAATCGCTTTAACTCTATTGAATTTAACGTAGGCTACAATTTGATAACGGTAAAGGAAGGCGTTAACGGAGTTACCGTTGACAACCTTTGCTTAAAGTACACGGGTATTCACGGAATCGGAGCGAACACGGTAAACGATCTTACTGTACAGAACTGCGAGTTCGGTTGGATTGGCGGAACGGTTCAAGGCTTCCTTGGCAACAACAAGTATGAAACACGACTTGGCAATGCTGTGGAGATATACGGCGGCTGTGAGGATTATACCGTACAGAACAACTACATCTATCAGATATACGATGCGGGTATTACCCACCAGTATAGCGGAGTAGGAACTACAGTATATAATCACACCAACGTCTTGTATCTCAATAACGTAATTGAAAATTGCGTATATTCAATCGAGTATTTCGTCAGCGGATGCGAGCCGTCTAACCCCAGTGTTATGACGAATTTCCGAATTGAAGGCAACCATATGTGGTATGCATCACGCGGCTTCTGCGAACAGAGACCGCCTGCGGATCGCTCTTGGGGCGCGCATATCAAGGGACGTTGCAGCAGAACGGGTAACAGAGCTACGGGATACGTTATCAAAGACAACATTTTCGTTGACGGAAGAGACAGGCTTTTGCAGATAACTTCAAATCTTTACAACGTTGACGGAAGTGACAGTATGCCTACCTTCGAGGGTAATATCTTCGTAGAGCAATACGGCAGAAAGCTCGGGCAGGTATGGCAGTCCGAGACACCTGATCAGCAAATAGACGCAAAATTTGATTTTGAGTCCATTGCTTATCTTTCGGAGAGAACCTTTGAAAGAAGCAAGGACAATGAGATCTGGTTTGCAAAAGATCCACTATGAATAGACCTAAATGAAAATCCAAATGAAATTTTAGGAGAAAGACTTATGAAAAATAGTTTTAAGAAAATTATATCACTCGTTCTTACAGTGCTTATGCTTGCAGGAACGGTGACAATGCTTGTTCCGATAACGGCAAGTGCGGCAGATGATTACGTAACGATAACGCCGAATTCTGATTTTGAATATAATGGCGTTACATATCGCTTTGACGTTCAGTCGGGTAATACCGAAAGCTATGCACACATTCTTGCCGACGGTTCTGTTGAATTCAAGTTGGCGGATGGTGACATTATATGGTTCCCTGACGTTCAGGCAACGGATTCCTCTGCGATTCACGCAAAGGTTACTGCGATTGATAGAACTACCGTAAATAACGATGGCGGTATGGCTAATCTGTTCGCAGGCTTGATCTACGGTTATAATGGCACTACAGAAACCGGTGTAGGAGCTATTATAAAGACAGCCAAAAATTATAGAATTACCAACATTACGCGTAGCAAATTAGCCGGAGACAACGGTGCGAATGGAGATGGCACCGGGGACGGATACGGCAATGGCGGTGATAAGAGGATGAAGGACGGTACTGCGTCTTCTCAGGCAGGAGTTTATGACAGTAACGCAAACAACTGGTACTTTGGAACTACCATAACTTTTGATATCAGTAGAACTACCGATAATGTTACAGTTGTGCTTTCGGGAAGTACAAAATTTGCAGAGCACTCATACGCTGCAACTGACGGATATTCCTTTGCAGGCGCAGTTGGATTTGCTCCTGTTTGGTCTAAATATGATGAAAGTCGTTATAGTACTTTCCGCTTTGATGAGCTTACCTTGACCAACTGTACAGTGAACGAAGAATCAAAGGATTCCTACACGGTATTGGATCGAACCCCAATATTGCCTGAAGCACCCGAGGGTACCATATATTTGCAAAAGAACACGACGGCAACGATAAACGGTGTTACTTACCGATTTGACTCTGATACAGATAAAAACCCCGACAGCTGGGCAAGAGTTAATCCCGACGGAACGTGGGAAATGAGTTTTAGAACAGGCGATACTCTTTGGTTCCCGGACGTTAGTCTTACGTCTGATTCTAAAATACACGCAGAAATTACAAACACGGGAACGAGACCTCAAAATACGTCCTTCTCCGGACTTGCTTATGGAATTACCGCAGATGAGAATGGACGTTATTCACAGGAAATGGTCGCGGCTATGTGTACCGGAAGCTCGACTAATGGCGGTCGTTTCAGAATAACGCGTGCTACGTACGCCGGAAATTACACTTATGCTGATGGCTATTGCGGTAATGGCGGTCACGAGAGAATCACTGTGTGGGGAAAAGATTTTGCGGATACGTGGAAGAACTCTTCCGCGTGGACGGATATCGCTGACGATAGCCATAATTTGAAATTCGGCGGAACGGTAAGCTTTGACGTTGAAAAGACGAGCGAAGGCGACATTTCCGTTTCCTTCGGTGCCGGCGAAAGCACGTTCCTTACAAAGAAGTATAACGACAATACGTCCTTTGAATCAAAGACGGGCGACGTACATTGTCCTTACGAAGACGGCGCAGTGGGAGTATCGTCTGTGTATGCTACTAAAGGCGGATTATATACGCAGTACAGAATTGAGGATATTATTATTACCAACTGTGAGGTTGACGGAGCAGCAAAGAATTCTTACAGTGTTAAAGCGGTAAAAACCGGTGTTGAAAACGCTAAGATCAGCCTTTCTCTCGACGGAACTATTGGTCTTAATTTCGCATTCAACGCTTCGAACATGGCAGACGCTACCGTTGTTGCTACAAAGAACGGCGTTGAGGTTGTTAACCAGCCTGTCGTTAACGGTGAAAACCTTGTAACCGTTCCTGTTAACGCAAAGGAAATGACAGATACGATTAACATCTCCATTATGCTTGACGGAGAAGTGTTTGACGGAAAGACCTACACGGTAAGCGTTGAGTACTATGCGCAACAGCTTCTTAACGACGAGGATTGGGGCGACCTTATGAGCGCAATGCTCAATTACGGCGCGGCAGCACAGAAGCTCCTTAACTACAAGGCAGCCGAGGCTGACGTTTCGGGCGTTGGAAGTGCAGGCGAAATTTTGTCCACGGTTAGCGACGTAAAATTTGATGATAAAATCGGAGACGTACTCAAGGGACTTTATATGAACCTCTCTCTTGAGTCCGACACCGTTCTCAATCTCTACTTTATGCCCGCTGACGAGGTAGAGCTCAGTGTTAAGGTAAACGATAAAGATGCAGAGCTTACCGCCAACGACGACGGATACTACGTTCTCTCCATTGAGGGAATTGCGGCTGACAAGCTCAGCGAAGATTTCACAATCGTTGTGAACGACACAAGCATCTTTAAGGTAAACGCACTCAACTGGGCGAAGCTCGCAAGCTCCGACGCCGATGAAAACGTTGCTACGCTTGCAAAGGCGCTTGCAATATATTCAAGCTGCGCAGACGAGGTACTCCCAAAAAACTGATTGACCTCGGTTTGGATGAAGGTCAGATCGCAGGGCAGGCGGATATCGCCGCCCTGCGCTTTGAGACTAACAAAAGGATCGAGGCGATTCAGAACACACAAAACCTTACACCCACAACGAGCAAGGTTTATTACGTTTCAAACAGCGGAAGTGACACAAATGACGGAACCTCCGAAAGCGCTCCTTTTGAAACTATCGCAAAGGTAAATTCTGTTTTGGGAGCTTCTTCCGAAGCCGTAACCGTTTGCTTCAAGCGCGGTGATACTTGGAGAGGGGAAACACTCAACGCAAGAAGTAATCTCACGGTTACTGCTTACGGTACGGGAGATAAACCCGTGCTCATGGCGTCTCCCGAAAACGGTGCTAACGCCGATAAGTGGAAACAGAGTGATACGACGAATATATGGTATTACGAAGGCTCGCAAGATTGGTCTGACGTTGGAAATATAATTTTCAACGACGGTGAGAGCTACGCTGTAAAAATAGTACAAAACAGAGTAGGGGACAATGTTTACGATTATGTAAACGGCAACGGACAAAATATCAGGTTTGATAGCTATAAGGATCTCAAAAATGACCTTAACTTCTATCACGAGCTTAACGGCTACTTGTATATATACAGCTTAGAAAACCCTGCTACTCGTTTTGAATCTATTGAGTTTGCTACCGATGTCAAGCTTATAAACGTTGATAAGAGTCACGGCAACGCTAATATTGTTATTGATAACATTTGCTTCAAATATACGGGCGCGCACGCAGTAGGAGCATCGGGTGATAACGACTCTCCCGTTAAAAGCTTTACCGTTCAGAATTGCGAGTTCTATTGGATAGGTGGATCAATTCAGTATAGAATAGGTAACGGTAGGGAGCACGATATGCGCTACGGAAACGCTATTGAGATTTACGGCGCTTGCGACGGCTTTACCGCAACGAATAACTATATTTATCAGGTTTACGATGCGGGTATAACCGTTCAGTACGGTTGGGAAGGCAATAACAATAGTGATATATATGATCAAAAGAACGTTTCCTTTACTAATAACGTTATCGAAAACTGCAACTATTCAATCGAATACTTCCTTACGCAAATTCCCGAAGGCAATGTTAGCAAGATATCGAATTTCACTATAAGCGGAAATCTTATGTGGAACGCGGGGCTCGGCTTCTGCGAGACCAGAGGATATTGGGATAGAGGCTTTTCTGCTCACATAAAGTGTCAGTTTACCGCCCCCTGTAACAGAGCTGAGGAATTCTATATTAAGAATAACACGATGGTGGGCATCAGAGACCAGTTCTTACATATAAGAACCACCTTTAAAGATAGCTTGCCCGAATTCAGCGGAAATGTTTTTTACGGTTATTACGACTCTGACGGTAATGCTACTTACGCTCAGGGCGAACGTATAGGAGAGGTAAGAGTAACCACCGAGTCACAGAAATTCGTATCCTATGACAATCATACCGAGGAATACTTAAAGGAAAATCTTGGCACTAAATACGGTGAAGGAAATAAGTACTATTTTATATTCTGACAAAAAACGGGCTGTCGCAAATTTATGCGACAGCCTCATTTTTTAGCCCGAATTTTTGGATTTTCGCATTTCCTTGGGAGATATTCCAAATTCATCCTTGAATGCTTTTGTGAAATATGGTACTTCATTGTATCCGACGTCTGTAGCAATATTGGAAATTGTTTTGTCCGTTGATTGAAGAAGATCGACAGCGGCGGAAAGTCTTGTTAAATTGATATACTGCGGAAGCGTCATTCCTATATCGGTTTTGAAAAGACTTCTGAAATGTGAAGTTGACAGATTACAGCTTGCAGCTATTTTTTCTGCGGTCATCAATTGCGAATCAGCATAGTTTTCCCTGATGTAGAGAAGTGCAGGCTTGATCTTGGCTGAAACGGGGAGTTTTTTTGAGTTTTTGTCAATATCTCCTATTCGCGCTGATTCGATAAGTATTTGTCCTATCAGGAGTGTATTGTAAAGCATCGAATATCCATCGTTACGCGAAAGCTCGGTAAGGGCGTTGATAAGTCTTGCAAGCTCGGGATGCTCGTATGGCGAAAACACACCGTTAAATCCCATATCAGATATTTTTAGAAGCTCGTCCGTAATTTTTCCACGATTGTTGAGCAACAGCTTTTGAATGTCAACAAACAGCCATATCCAATTACACGGTGTGCCGGTGTCGGCGATTGACATGTGCGGGACATTGGCGTTAACGCATTGAATATCACCTTCTTGGAATTTATATATTCTGTTTTCAATATGAGCTTCACCCGTTCCCGAAAGACATATTCCCAATTCGAGACAATGGTGGTAGTGAAGGGCAGATAACGGTTGCACCGGAAGGACTGCTCTTTCTCCAATCGAAAGTCCGTTGTTTAGGGAAAAATATCCGATTTGGAAATAGGTTGGTAAAATTTCAGTTCTTGTTGTGTATTCCATAACGCCTCCTATGTTAGTAGGTTGTGAATATTATAACATTCTTATGGTGGCAAGCGCAATATTTTAGGATAATATTTTTAAAAAAATTAACAAAATTCTAAAACAATCCATTTTTTTAAGCAATTTGAGGTAAAAATAAGCGAAAATTGAAATAATATAATCGTTTTTTATTTGTTTTTTTGATTTATTATTGATATAATTGTATATGGTAAAACTATAATTAGGGAGACTATGTTATGATTCTCAAGAAACCCCCAATGGGTTGGAATACTTGGAACACCTTTGGAGATAAAATAGACGAAAAATTAGTAAGAGAAACCGCTGATTTTATCGTAGAGTCTGGACTTCGCGATGCGGGATACGAATACGTTGTGATCGACGATTGCTGGTCGGAGCTTGAGCGAGACGAAAACGGCAGACTCGTTGCTGACAAGAACAAATTTCCCAGCGGCATGAAGGCGCTTGCAGACTACATACATTCAAAAGGACTTAAGTTCGGTATGTACTCCTGCTGTGGAGCGCTGACCTGTGCGGGATATCCCGGAAGCTACGATCACGAATACATTGATGCTAAGACCTTTGCCGAGTGGGGCGTTGACTACCTAAAGTACGATTTCTGCTACCACACGGGAACGCTTGAGGGCAAGTATTTTTACCGCCGTATGGGCGCGGCTCTTGCTAACTGCGGCAGAGACATCGTGTTCAGCGCTTGCTCTTGGGGAATGGAAGAAACGCAGGAGTGGGTAAAGACCACGGGCGCGCATCTTTGGCGCTCCACTCACGATATACAGAACAGCTGGGCATCGATTAAGAGCATAACACAACAACAGACAAAACTTATCCCGTACAACGGACACGGCTGCTTCAACGATATGGATATGCTGGTTGTGGGAATGGACGGTAAGAGCTTTATAGACGGCTTTTGGCAGACCAACGGTTGTTCCGAGCTTGATCACAAGACACACTTCTCCATATGGTGTATGTACGGCTCGCCCTTGATGATAGGCTGTGATATACGCAAAATGAGTGATACGGCAAAGGCGATACTTACGAACAAAGAGGCGATCGCCATGAATCAGGACGGAGCGTACAATCAAGTTTACAGACTGACACTTGACAGAGGTCCCGAGGACGCTCTCGTTTGCGCAAGACTTCTTGAAAACGGAGATTTTGCCATAGGCGTATTCAACCTTATGGACGGTGAATACCGCTTTGTGTTCGGCTTTGACGAGATAGGTATTACCACCCATTGCTGTAAGGAGATAGAGCTTACCGAGGTATGGACGGGCGAGAAGGAAAAGCTCGTTAACGGAACTGTCAACACGGTAGTTGAGGGACACGGATGTAAGCTCTACCGCTTGAAGCTCACAGAAAAATGAACTGCTATCTTTGTGAGAAAGAGATAGATACCATAGATATTGGAGCGCACAGAAAGCTCATAGATAAGTGTGCTTCAAGATATATGTGCCGTGACTGCCTGTCCCGTGAGCTTGGTTGGTCGAGAGAATATCTTGACGGAATCATTCAGATGTATCGGGAAAGAGGCTGTATGCTTTTTCCGCCGATAAAAAAGGAGGATTTATGAAACAGATACCCGAACATTTTGAAACGACACCGATCGTGTATGCGGTTGGTAAGAATTATCAAATCATGGTTCCTGTGAACTGTGAAACGCTTATGTGGGCTGAAGTTGGAGGAAAGTGTTTTTACGATGACGTAAACGGAATACTTCGTTCCAACTGTACGACACACAGAATGACAGTTCCGATGGATAGACTTGACGCGGCAGGAGAGTATAAGATCTGCTACCGCGTTGTGAACGAAAGGAAACCATATTATTCAGACGTTAGCGACGTGCTTGAATATTCTTCAAAATTCTATTCCGTAAGGGAAGATGGCGCAAGGTTTTATCATATTGCCGACACGCATAATCAGGTTGATAAGCCCGTGGCGGCGGCAAAAGCTTTTGGAGAGATAGATTTCCTTATACTCAACGGCGATCTTCCGGATCACAGCGGAGATATAAAGAATTTTACGACGATACACAGAATAGCGGCGGAAATAACAGACGGTGAGAAACCCGTAGTATTCTCTCGTGGCAACCACGATATGAGAGGAATATACGCAGAGAACATTGCGGAGCATACACCGACCGACAAGGGAAACTCGTATTACACCTTCCGTCTTGGCAGTATATGGGGTATGGTGCTTGACTGCGGCGAGGATAAGCCTGACGATCACATAGAGTATGCCCATACCATTTGTTGCGCGGATTTCCGTAAAAGAGAATTGAAATTTATAAAAAAGGTGATAGAGAATGCTCACAAGGAATATGAGGCAGAGGGCATTAAGACGAAGATAATTGTTGCACATGATCCATTTACAGAATACCTTTCTAAGCAAGTATCGGAAGAAGATATGGAAACGTATAAAAAATGGGCAAAGCTTCTTAGAGAGTACATTAAGCCTCATGTGATGATATGCGGTCACGTTCATCAAGCCTATATAACGAATGTCGGTGATGAACTCGATAATCTTGGTCAGGCATGTCCTGTAGTAGTGGGAAGCGCTCCTGGAACTAAAATTTCTCTCGCGCCGCGTGGTGTTTGGCAACCAAACGTTTATGTTGGCGTTGGATTTGAAGTCCGAAACGCAAAGATTGAAGTCGATTTTGTTGGCAATAACGGATCAACGTATAAAAGCGAAAGCATATCTTTTCAATCTAAATAATAAAAAATAAATATTTAAGGAGTGATCAAATGAAAAAATACGATGTAGCGGCGATTATTTGGCCTGCGTACACGGGAGATGAACCGCGAACTCGCATTTTCTGGCCCGAGGGCTACGGAGAATGGCAAACGGTTAAGGCAGTTAAGCCTAAATTTGAAGGACACGTTTGGCCTCGCAGACCTCTTTGGGGATACGTAAATGAGGCGGACCCGTTTATTATGGAGATGCAAATTGAGGCGGCGACCTCTCATGGTGTCAACGTATTTATTTACGATTGGTATTGGTACGATAATCGACCTTTCCTTGAACAGTGTCTTGACAACGGTTTTTTGAAGGCGCGCAACAGAGATAAAATGAAGTTCTATCTTATGTGGGCAAACCACACGGCAACCTCGATGTGGGATACGAGAACGGCAAATAGATGGGATCCTATCTGGGACGGTGCGGTTGACAGAAAGACCTTTGAGTTTATAGCTAACAGAACTATTGAAAAGTATTTTACAGAACCTACCTACTACAAGATAGACGGCAAACCCGTGTATATGCTGTTTGATATCGAAAATCTCGTCCGCGGACTCGGCGGTGTAGAAGAAACACTTGATGCACTTGCTTGGTTCAAAGAGCAGACCGTCAAAGCAGGCTTCCCCGGACTTGAGCTGCATTATACCGTTCGAGGTAAGGGATATATGGACAAGATCATCGACGAGGAAACGGGAATGACCATATTGACCTTTGTAAATATGTGTAATTTCGACGGTGTTACCCATTACGGATATACCGATTTTGTTGACACCAAGAAATCCTATCTTGATGTACTTCCTGCCGTTGAAAAGGGATACGCTGAGGTGAAGGAAACGGTAAACGCTCCTTACTATCCTAACGTATCTATGGGCTGGGACCCCAATCCCAGATACCCACACTTCATTGATGAGATATGCTACGATACCACACCCGAGAACATTCAAAAGGGCTTTGAACTTGCCAAGAAATACATAGACGAGTCTACCGATTTGAGAGCGCCGCTGATTGTGGTAAACAGCTGGAACGAATGGACTGAGGGGACATATCTTGAACCCGATGACATAAACGGATACGGATATTTGGAAGCTATCAAAAAAGTTTTTATAGATGAAAAGGAGAGTTGATAATGAAAAAAAGAATTGCATTACTTTTAGCAGGTATTCTACTTATTACATCAATGATTACTGTGTTTAGTGGATGTAAGAAAAATGAGGAAAACACGGATGGAATTGATATGAGCAACAACTCCGTTGTATCTGATGAAGAAAAAGTACAGTACAATCGTGAGCCCGAGGATCTTGGTGGCTTTGAGCTTAATCTTCTGACAGTTAAGAGCGGTCAGTGGAATATGCATACTGATGTTGCACCTACAGCATTTAACGGCGAAACGGTAAATTCCGCTGTATATGAAAGAAACGAAATGGTTAAATCCTTGTATAACGCAAATATTGTTGCGCACGAGGATGCCGAATATTACAGCATGACCGCAAGGCTTAGCCAGGACCAGCTTAGTGGAGAGAATCAGTACGATGCTGCTTACGTTGAAGGCTCGTCCGTTATTTCTCTTGTTACACAGGATTCTTTGAAAAATCTTTATGAAGTGCCTGAGCTTCAGCTGGATCAGGAGTGGTGGAGTCAGCTTATTAAAAAGGAAGCTACACTCGGCTCAGGAAAGTATTCTACGTTGTACTTCACCCAAAGCAATCTATCTCTTACAGCTTTTGATCTGACTTGGTGTGTATATTTCAATAAGGGTGTTCACGAAAAACAGCAAATTGAGGATCTGTATGCTCTTGTGGATAACGGACAGTGGACTATTGAAAAGATGAAAACAATAGCGCACGATGTTGCATCACTGAATACGGATGACAGCTTTACGTATAATGCTGAAGGAAGCGCATTTTACGGTATTACCACCTATTGGAACGGCGCGAAAGCCTTGCTCGACGGTGGAAATATTCAGTTTGTTGCATCTGATGTTAATGGAGATCCGATTTCCAATATTGCGAATGAAAGATTTACGAATTTAACACAAGATTTGGCAAGACTGTTCGGAGAACCCGGAACGTTTACCTACGGCGGTCCAAGCTCTGACGGCAAAACTCCCGGAAATGCAAGTGATTATATTAAGATATTTAATGCAGGTAGATCCTTGTTCTGTGTGGCAGAGGTGAAATCGAGTGTAAGTGATTTTAAGAGCTTTAGTGGTGAGTTCGGTATTCTTCCTTTGCCGAAATATGATGATCTTCAGTCGGGTTACCGTTCTTGGGTAAACTATCTTGCTCCCGTTCTTGTTATTCCTAATACGATTGACGATACCACACTTCATAATACGGCTATACTCTTGGACGCACTCTCCTTCTACAGCGATAGAGACGTACTCCCCGCATACTATGAGACGGTTCTTAAAGGCAGAGGCGCTAAGGATGCTGAATCGGTAGAAATGTTGGATCGCATCAATCAAACTAAGTCTTTCGATGCAAGTATTGCATACGGATGGTCTCGCCAGTTCTCAGAGGTTCTTTCTCAGACCATATTGGCAGGTGTTACGGATGTATCCTCTCTCGTTGGAACCTATGACACAATGATTACAAACAATATTAAGGAAACCTTGGATAAGATTTATAGGGACTAAAATTTCACGGGGCTTGTTGGGTTACGACAAGCCCCATTGCTAAATAAATTAGGAAAATAAAATATGAAATATATACATAAAACAATTCTTATGGATTTTGCTCGTGGCGAGGATTCCACGTTCAAAATGAGTCGCTTTGAGCCGATCAATTATAAATCCGACACAACGAGATTTGTGGCGTTTGAGCCGTTTATATTGAAAACCTCAAAATCCACCGCAGCGCCTATGGAGGGCTGCGGCAGTATTCCTACCGTATGGGACGGCTCACTTTGCGAGATAGTTGAACAGAACGAAAAGGGAATAACGCTCAAATATTTCAAAAACGAGAATGCTCTTGAGGTAACTGTACGCTTTGACTTTATCGATGGAGCGAACGTAGTAAAACAGACGAATAAAGTGAAAAATCTTTCGGACAGTCCTATCACGCTGACTCATTTCAGCTCGGGAATGATCTGCGGTATCGCTATGGGCGGCACTATTGACAGATGGGACGAGAATAAAACGAGAGTGCATTATTGCCTTAACCATTGGTGCGGTGAGGCTCAGTGGCGAGAAGCGAGCCTTGAGGATATCGGAATTTACAGACAATCTATGCACAACTGGGATATGTCCTCGTTCCGTACCTCGTCAATAGGTACTTGGAGTACGGGCAAATATTATCCGCTTATGATGGTGGAGGATAAGGAATGCGGTAAGATATGGTATATGGAGCATGAGGGCGGCGTTAATTGGACGATGGAGCTTGCGTGTCTCAACAACTGCGGAGAAGGCTTTTTGATGATGGAAGCCAATAGTGCGGATGAGAAAAACGGGTTTGTTCATCAACTTGCTCCGAACGAATGCTATACCGCAACGCCTTGTGTTTTCGGATGCACCGACGGCGGTTTTGAGGAGGCTGTTCGAGAGCTTATCAGGTATAAGAGAAAGACAAGTTTTGTAAAATGGGAAAAGGGTTACGCTCCCGCTGCGTTCAACGACTATATGAACTGCCTTTGGGCGTTGCCCAACAGAGAAAAGCTGATACCCCTTATTGATGCGGCGGCAGAGGCAGGCGCGGAGCTATTCTGTATGGACGATGGCTGGCAGCTGGACTCCCTCGGTACTTGGTCGATAAACGACGAAAAGTACGGCGAGGGCGGACTTGCGGGTATTGTCAAATACATTCAAAGCAAGGGAATGACGGCAGGTATTTGGCTTGAGCTTGAAGCCTGCGAGCCGAACCGAGCGCTTTATAAGCGTTCCTGCCTGATACACAGAAACGGAGAGGTCGTAAATCCGTCAAGAGCACATATCAATTTCTGTTCTAAAGAAGCAAGAGAATACCTTATGGGAATTATCGACCGCTTCTACACTATGGGTATTCGCTTTATTAAAAACGACCATAACCGTTCCACTATGCTTGGCTGTGACGATGGCGGCGATTGCTGTGCGGTAGGACTTCGCAAGATAAACGATGCGTTCTTGTCCTTCATTGACGAGGTTAGAGCAAAATATCCCGGCCTCGTGATTGAGAACTGTGCAAGCGGCGCTATGAGAAGCGACAACGGAACGCTCAGACACTTTGCCTTGCAGAGCGTCAGCGACCAAGAATATTACTATATGACTTCTTCCATAACGTCGGGAAGCCTTGCGTTTTTGCCTGCGGAAAAGGCAGGCGTATGGGCGTATCCTTATCCAGTGTCCTTTGCTGACAGAGAGAATAACGAGTTTTTGTTCGGTGAGGAATTCAGAGCTTGCCGAGCAGACGGTGAGGAGACGGTTTACAATATGGTAACCTCGCTTATGGGAAGCCTTTATTTGTCGGGAAGAATTGACAGAGCAGACGAGCTTAACAAGTCGCTTATCCGCGAGGGCGTTGAGAAATTTAAGCAGGTAAGGGAGCATAACGCAAACGCATATCCCATATACCCCTGCGGAAGATACCATATCGGCAATAAGGGTATGTCCTGCCTTGGACTTATTTCCGATAGCGGTGACAAAATAACGCTTGCCGTATGGCGCAGAGAGTGCGATGAGGATATATTGAGCATTGATATGTCAAAGTATTTGAATTCAAGTTCAAAGATAAAACTGACCTATCCTCAAAATCCTATGGGGGCAGAATATTGCTTCAATAAGGACGCGTTGACGTTATCCGTCAAGCTCCCGAAGAAGAACAGCGCAAGATTTTTTGAAATAGAGGTAAACTGAAATGAAATTTCCAAAGCTGACGGAAACCGTGATAGACGTGACAAAACCGCCGTATCTCGCGGACAATACGGGAAAGACGGACTGCACGGAAATATTACGAAAAGTATTTGATGATATACTTTCCCGCGAGGTGGAGGGGATTCTCGCCGCAGAAAAAAGAATAACGGGGGAGCGACCTGACCTTGACGAGTATTCCATCGGCTTTGAAAACAGACGCTGGAAGGACGGGTATATGGTAATATATCCCGAATTCGTTCCCGATGCAAGAATAATTTATTTTCCTGCGGGAACGTATCTCGTCAGCGATACCGTGACTTATACCCTTATCAACCTGCAAAACAGATATTGGTCGAAGCCATACAGTGAGCTGACGAGAGGTATACATCTTGTCGGCGAGGATATGAATACTACGGTCATTCGTCTTGCGGACAATTCGCAGGGCTTTGAAAAGGGAAGTAAAAAGGCGGTTGTGAGCCATACCAACGCGCCCGAAGCCTGTATTAAAGAATGCTCAAACGTTTCTCAGCTAAACACCATAGAGGATATTACCATAGATTGCGGAAAGGGAAACGAGGGCGCGATTGCGCTGAGGTTTGTTTCCAATAACAGCGGTCTTGTGGAGAATGTAAGGCTGTGCTCGGGCGGCTCACACTTGGGTTTACAGCTTCCCGTGGCAACCGAGGCGGTATTCAGAAACGTTGAGATAAACGGCTTTGAGTACGGTATATTTACGTCTCCGTCAACGTCCGTTTGCGTATTTGACGGAATTGCTTTTGATAGAATAAAGACCGCGTGTGTACATTCCGATAAAGCAATCGCAAACATATTCAAAAACATAAAGAAAGACGAAACACCCATGTTTTTCTTTGAGAAAGGTATGGGAAAGCAGTTTTGCTTTAGCTTTGAGCCGACGGTCATCGGTGATACAAAGGGCAATTTGATTTATACCTTTGATAATGGAAAGGATATTCCTGATTTTGATTATGAGATAAATCCTTCCGATGTTGCCTTTGTTGACGATTATGGCGCCAAGGGCGACGGTGTTACCGAGTGCAGCGGAGCGATTCAAGCTGCCATGAAATCGGGAAAACCGCACGTTATTTTCGGCAGCGGACATTATCTCGTCAATGGAAAGGTATATATTCCGAGGACGGTAAAGACGGTAGATTTTATGTTCTGCGATATGTTTTCTGGCGGACAGCTTATCAGCGGAGAGCTTGACAGCCTTTTCGTGATAAGCGAGGAGTCCGAGGACACGCTTGTTATGAAAAATCTTTATACCTTCGAGCAGTTTTACGGCAATTTCCGCCTCATAAAGCACGAGGCTCGGCGTGACCTTTATATGAAAAATATTCACACGCAGGCGTCTGCCACCTACTTCAATACGGTTGGCGGAAGTCGTGTCTATATTGACAACGGCATCAGCACCACGGGAACGTACTCAATGGATACCATACTTGCCCGTCATGGCTACTCACCTGTTTTCTGCAAAATGATACCCTATGAGTTCCACGGGCAAAAGGTGCTTGCCTATAATCTCAATCCAGAAAGAGCGGATGTTGAGGTACTTAACGACGGCTCAGATCTTATGATTTACGGCTTTAAGGTAGAAGGACCGGGAACAGCTGTAAAAACAGTAAACAGCGGTGTGACCGAGATATATGGCTTCAGCGCGGGTATCGGCAACGCAAAGGCGGAAAACGCCTTGATATATGACGATACCACGTCAAAAACAACGCTTTTCGGCGGCATTGCCTTTTGGGGCTATCAATGCGTGTATGAAAAAAATGGAAAAAGGTATATGACAGAGGGAATAGATCCGCTTCATTTTGATATTGAAAACGATACATTAGTGCGAAAAGGAGTTTGAGCTATGAGAAAAATAATAAAAAGAATCGGCATTATGGTTTTATTACTTTCCGTTCTTTTAACAAGCTGTGGAAAGGGTGATACTGAAACGAACAGCGAAACAACGGCTGACGAAATCCAGACCTTAGACCTGAACGGATACACCATTGTTCGTGGCGACGAAGAAGCGGACGATGTAACGGCGTCTATATCGAGCTTCTATTTCAAATTGAAAAACGAGTATAAATTAGACGTTGCTTTCGGTGTTGATATGGAAGTAAAAGAAGGAACCAAAGAGATAATCTTCGGTGCAACAAACAGAAGCACCGATAAGAACCACAGATATTCCGATTTCAGTATTGAGCACAAAGACGGTAAGCTGTATATTTGCGGCGGAAGTGCGGAAGCGATAAAAGCTGCTACCGAGTGGTTGTGCAACGAATGTATATCTGACGGTATCGTTTCTCTTGAAAAGATTCCCTATGAATATAACGCTACCTATGAGCTGGAAAACATGAAGGTATGCGGAGTTGCGCTCAGCGAATTTGGTTTTGAGGAAGACGGAAAGGGCTTGACCGACGAAATTAAGAAGTGGGCAGGTCCGAAAGCAGGATTGCGCAAAAATGCAGAGAACGGATACATGATAAAGGTCGTGGAAGATACAACGCTGTATCTGAACGAAGTGGGAGTTGAGCTGATAGGAAAGGACTTGCTCCTTACAGCTTCCTCACATCTTAGAAATCCGCGTGTTGTGGCAGATTATTTTTTGAACACGTTAAAGAACAGTAGTGGCAATGAGCTTGTCTTTAACAAGAGAGAGCTGATAGAGATGCCTAAGCCTGCTACTTCACTGAAGGACGTAAGAAACGTTAATGCCGAGAAAATAACGGTATCTGCGCAAGCCCAAGGTACGTATAAGGTTGGCGATGAGGTGATATTCGTTTGCACGCTGAATGCTGATAATACGGTAGTGTCTTGCCCGAAGTTCACTTGGACGGCAAAGACCGCCGACGGTAAAACCTATTCAGGGGAAGCTGACGGTTCGCACGGTAAAATCGTTATCAAGCTTCCTGCAACGGGAGTGGGCGGAATGGATCTTAAGGTTCTTGCCAAGGACGAGAATGGAGCGCTTATATCCTGCGTACAGCAGTCGGAGGAATTTGACAAGGATCCCGTATTTAGTATTATTATAAAATCCGCCGATGATACATCACTGTATATGAAGGATATCCCCGAATGCTTTGAGACTACACCTATTGTTTATGTAGTAGGTACGAATTATCAGATCATGGTTCCTGTGACACAGGAAACGCTCATGTGGGTTGAGGTTGACGGCAAGCTCTTTTACGATGACATAAACGGAATACTGCGTTCCAATACCACTACGCACAGAATGACGGTTCCGCAGGAACTTCTTGACGGCGCAGGTGAATACAAGATATGTTACCGTATTGTCAATGAGAGACGACCGTACAATTCCAACGTCAGCGAGGTTTTTGAATACGTATCGGTATTCAAGCCTGTGACGTCGGAAAATCCAAGATTTTTCTCTATTGCAGATGCTCATAACGAGGTTGATAAGCCCGTGGCTGCCGCAAAAGCGTTTGGAGAAATAGATTTTCTGATATTGAACGGTGATATTCCCAACGATGCGGGAGATATCAAGAATTTTTCAACGATACACAGAATAGCTTCTGAAATAACAAACGGTGAGATCCCCGTAGTGTTTGCTCGCGGAAATCATGACATGAGAGGAATATACGGAGAAAACATTGCGGAGCATACACCAACCGATAACGGCAATTCCTATTTTACCTTCCGTCTCGGAAAAATCTGGGGAATCGTGCTCGATTGCGGCGAGGATAAGCCTGATAATCATTCCGAGTACGGACATACCGTTTGCTGCGAGGAATTCCGAAAGAGACAAATAGCATTTATCAACAGCGTGATTGCCAATGCAGAGAATGAGTATGAGGCAGAGGGTGTAGCGTATAGAATGGTTGTAGTTCACGATCCCTTTACCGAGTATAAATCGAATCAGTTGTCCGAGGCAGATATGGATACTTATATGGAATGGGCAAGACTATTGCGCGAAGAGGTAAAACCCGATGTTATGATAAGCGGACACGTACACCAAGCTTATATTACCAATGTGGGAGATGAGCTTGATAAATTGGGTCAAGCTTGTCCCGTAGTTGTAGGAAGTGCTCCCGGAACTAAGATTTCTCTCGCACCTCGCGGAGTATGGGTTAAGGATATTTATGTCGGAGTGGGTTTTGGACTTAGTGATATTGGATTGAGTGTTGACTTTGTTGGACACAATGGTATAACCTACGAACAAGCATCGATTGAAAAAGAGGTTGATATATGAAAGAAACTTTATATAATTACTACATAATAGATCGCGTAAACCGCGGACTGCGAAAGAAATGCGAGCTTGACCTCGGCGCGGAATACTCGTCTCAGGGACTTTCGGGCGAGGAGAGAATGACTCGCAGATTTGAGTATCTTTCCTCACTTGAAACACCCCACATACATAACGACGAAAAGATAGTTCTTATGCGTACCGTTGCAAATCTCCCCGACGTATATACTGAGGCAGAGTGGGCGGAGATAAAGAAGGACCACTATATCCACGAGCTTGGCTACGTATCCAACCTCTCGCCCGACTACGCAACCACTATCTCCAAAGGACTTTTAGCCGTAAGAGAGGGTGCAAACGAGTATCAGGTCAGAATGATAGACGCTATCATCAGCCTCTGCGACAGATATAAAGCAGAAGCCGAGAAGATGGGTAGGGAAGATATAGTAGAGGTACTTGCCCAAGTACCGAGATATCCTGCAAGAAATTTCCGCGAGGCATTGCAGTTCTTTAGAATTTTGCACTACTCTCTGTGGCTTGAGGGAGACTACCATAATACCGTCGGTCGCTTCGACCAATATATGTACCCCTATTTCAAAAAAGATATCGAGGACGGAGTATATACGAGAGAAACGGCGCTTGAGCTTGTTGAGGACTTCTTCCTTTCCTTTAACAAGGACAGCGACCTCTACGTCGGCGTTCAGCAGGGAGATAACGGACAGAGCATGGTGCTTGGCGGTATTGATGCCGATGGCAACGACTGCTTCAATCTTCTCTCAGAGCTTTGCCTTGAAGCAAGCAGAAATCTCAAACTTATAGACCCCAAGATAAATCTCCGTGTTTCAAATAAAACGCCCCTTTCTATCTACGAAAAGGGAACGGAGCTTACCAAGGTCGGTCTTGGCTTTCCTCAGTATTCTAACGACGACGTTGTTATCAAGGGACTTGAAAGACTCGGATATTCTCACGAGGACGCCTCAAACTACGTAGTGGCGGCTTGCTGGGAGTTCATAATCCCCGGTGTTGGAAATGATATTGCAAATATCGGAGCTGTCAATTTCCCCGCGCTTGTGGATAAAGTCATAAGAGAGAATATAGACACAGATTTTGATACGATAGTATCTAAGGTTAAAGCAGAGATAAAGAGCGAGTGTGACAAGATAAGAGATAGCATAAACAACGTGTGGTTCGTGCCGTCTCCGTTTATGGATTTATTAAGAGCCGATAAGAGATATAACAATTTCGGTATCCACGGTAGCGGTATCGCTTGCGCGGCTGATGCGTTAGCTGCTGTACAGAAATACGTTTACAATGAAAAGAAAGTATCAGCAGAT
>JAFTXE010000106.1 GCA_017461745.1 Clostridia bacterium
CTTGTAGCTGACGGAGGTATCACCCTCAATGGTTACGGTGAGCAAAATGCCGTTGTCCGACTTTTCCCAATGCACCGACACCTTTCCGTTGTCGGCAAGATAGCTACCCTTAGCGTACGTCAGATGCTCAAAGTAGTACGGTGACAGAGTAAATTCGGGGACGCTGTTATCGGTTTTGTCGTGACGAAGTCCGAGGACGGTCTCTATTAGCCAAGACATAAAATGAGAGTACATATGGTGATTTCGGGAGTTAGAGCCGTGGGAGTTGTCGAGAAACCATTTTTCCCAAAGGGTCGTAGCTCCTGCGTCAAGCCAATTGCGGTAGCTTGGAAATCCGTTTTCGGTGAGAAGCTTCATGGCGTATTCCTCAAGTCCGCAAATATTGAAGGCGTCGGGAAGATGGCGCATACCTACCATACCGCAGTTGTGATGGAAATTCAACTGTTCAAAGCGCTTTTTTAACTGTGCTTTAAGTGGCTTGAGGTCATCGTATAGCTCGTGAACTATTAGCATGCATATTGCCGTAAGCTCGTTTACGCGGCAATATCCGTCCCCGTCTATCCAATCGGCTTTCGCTTTGCTTACAAGCTCGCCAATTCGTCGGCTTAAACGTTCGGTGCTTTTGCCGTCAAGCTTCAGCGCAAGCTCGTATATTCTGTAAAACTTTATTCTGAGAACGTCGTTGATGAGTATTGAGGGTACGACGCTGTCCTTATGTGGTGGCGCCCAGTCGTCAAGTCCGTAGCTGACGTGACCGTCCTCTGCCTCAAGATTCTTCAGATATGCGAGATAGCGCTCGAAATAGGGAAGCGAAGCCACAAGCTCAGCTCCGTCTCCGCTGTGGATATACAGGCGGTAGGGAATCTCAAACAGAGCGCCGTCGGAAACGGGACCGTTGCCCCAATCGTATCCCCATGCGGGAGTTGGAACTATTCCCGGGAGCGCACCGTCGTCTCTTTGCGCGTCATAGATATCCACGAGCCACTTTTTGAGCAGCTTTTCGATAAAGAAATCTGTGCAGAACTGCTGGCAGCTCATTTGTATATCGTTGAGCCAGCCCATTTTTTCACGGGTGGGACAGTCGGATATAAGATAGAACATATTGGAATATGAGGATATCTGTCCCGCTCTGAACAAAGCGTTGATATTTTGGTCTGAGCATTCAAATTCCGTTCGTGTTTTGACTGTCTGATGAACGAATACCGCCTTGACGATAACCTCGTCTGCGGAGTGAATGCCCTCTATTTCGATATATCTGAAGCCGTGGTAGACAAACATCGGCGACCACGTCAGCTCCTTGCCCGAGCATATAAATCTGTCGGTCTGGATATCGCTTTGCTTGTAAAACCTATCCATGTGGTTGATTTCACGGCAGTTGTTTTCATCAAGCACCTCGGCGTATCTGACGGTAATTTCCTGACCGCAAACGCCTTTGGCGGTGAGCCTTATATAGCCTGAAATATTCTGACCTATATCGAATACGAATTTATTTTCCGCAGTTTGTATTACGCTTTTCGGGGACAGCAGCTCGTGCTCTCGTATAGGCTCGCAGGAGCATTTGCGAAATACACCCTTGGGAGCGTTGGTATCAATAACGGCGTTTTTCCAACTGCTATCGTCGTATTCAAGGTCAATTGCTTTCTCGTCGTAAAGTCTTGCGTCAAAGGTCTCGCCACTTCTGAGGGCGTTGAAAACTATTGCCGTTTCGGGCAGACATTTCCATGAAGCATCGCTGACAAGGCTTTGCTTGCCGTCAATGTCAAGGTTGAGTATAAATTTGGGCAAATCACGCCACTCTGCCTCGTTGTGATTCCACGATGATGCAAATTCCTCGTTATACCAGCCGTTTCCGCAGATTACGGAAATGATATTTTTTCCGACGGTTAAAAGCTCCGAAACGTCGTATTCAACGTACCACAAGGTCTTGCGGTAATCGCTGACGGGCGCGCAGAAAAGGTCATCGGTGACCCTTTTGCCGTTAATATAGCAGTAGGCGTAGCCAAGACCGCAAATTGAAAGCGTTGCTTTCTTGGGGAGCTTTTCAATGGTAAGGCTTTTTCTGAAGAGCGGAGCGGGATTCTTTTTGCGATAGGTCGGGTCGAACGGAACGTCGGGCTTTATAAAATACGCGTTGTTGAATGGCATAATGAAGCTCCTTTGGTTGATTACATATTTATATTATAACTTATTTACCTGCTTTGTCAATCGTCGATTAACGCATATTTTTCAAATGGTGACCGATTGAGAAGTGAATTTATCAAGAAATGTGGCGAAATAAAAAATGGCGCAAATATTCCGCGCGATTAAAGGAGATTTAAAATAAAACTGCCAATAGGAAAAGGACAGAAAACTTGAAATTTTCCGTCCTTTTTCGGATAAGTATGCTTTTGTAAAAGAGAAAATGAGTGATTTCGATATGCTTTGATATTCGTATTTTTTAGTTGATGCCTTCAAGAATTTGATTGCATATCTGTTCCATACCTAACTCGGTTGGGTGACCGTTAAGCTTGTCGATTTCCGAAAGCTCTACGTAGTCCAGACCGTAGTGCTCACAAACGCTTCTCATTGCGTTCGTAATTTCATTCTTGATGTTGCAGTTGCCGATAAATATTATTCTTGTTTCGCTAAGCTCCTCTTTTAGCCGATTTGCAAAATAGCTGATTGCGGGCAACACGCAGAAAAGGTCATTATCTTCGATTTCGTCATATTTCAGTTTTCCGAGAGGCGCGTTAGACCAACTGTCGTTTGTGCCGCCGAAAACAAAGAGAGTATCTATTTTATTGCTCTTAAAGAAATCTTCTTTTAATAATTTTTCAAATCTGTAAATGAACGATGAACTATGAGAGCAATCCGAATTGTTGTATCCCGTGTACCCAATCGTTGAGCCCGACCAGCTGTTGTTCTGTACAAGCGTCGAGTCTGTAGCGTCAAGTATTCTTTTCCACCAAGTGTTCTTTACGTCGAAGACGTCGGGTAACGTTTCGCGATGTCCCGAATAATATACAGCATATCCCGACGGTATATGTCCCTCATACGTTGAATAACTGTCACCGAATATCATTATACGTCCAAGCTTCATATCTGTTTGTTTCTCCCTGATTTCATTTTTTATAATATACGAGTCGTATTGTTCTTTCTGTAAACGGTTGGCGTTATACCAACGGTCTCTTTGAATGACTTGTTGAAATTCTTGGGTTCTTTGAATCCAAGTATATCAGATATTTTTTGTATGGAAAAATCTGTTCTTGTAAGATAATATTTTGCCTTTTTTATGCGCGTCTCTCTCATAAGCGTGCGGAAGGATTTTCCGAATTTCTGATTAAGAATGCGGTTTGTCTGAGAAACGCTGTAATTGAGGTTTTCGGCGAGGTTGTTTATAGTTATTGAATCATCCGAGGCGTAGAGCATAAAAAACTCTATTATCATGGGAGAAATATCCTTTTTGGTGTTGAAGCCTGAATTTGAGACGGGAGCTTCGGTTTTGGATATCGTTTCAAGAATTGAAGCGAAGAACACCATTGCTTGCGCCGTTACCTTGGGATAAAGCCAAAGCTTTTTGTCCTGTTGCTCGGAATAATCGCTGTACAGATGGCGAAGATGGTCAAATTCTGCTATTATTTCTTTTTCACAGCCTATGGGAATGAGAGCGCTTTTTTCAAGCAGCTCGTTGATGGAAACGCCTATTTTATCATTTTCAAGTATGGAAAAGCAAAAGCGTATGCTTCCGAAGGACGCATCGTCCTCTGTGCTTACGATAAAGTGGTCGGTCTCGGGCGGAATAACGACGGACTGTCCTGCGCCCACCGCTATTTTTTCGTGTCTGCAATCCATAAGCACCATTCCCGATTTAACGAAGTAAAGCTCCCACGTTTCGTGTGAATGAGGGGTGGTCGGAGCATACTTTATCCAATTCTCGTGAACGAAATTTTTATCAAAAATGGCGCTGAAATTAATATTAAACAAATTGAAGTTAAAGAAATCATACGTCTCAAAGAAATGCATATTCAACCTCCTTTTGCCACGTTCTTAGTATAGTTTATCACGAATGTCGAATGATTTCAAGATGTTTTGTGAAAAAAATCACGCGCACCCTTCAATTGAGCATGTTTTTTCTCACAATTCTAAAAATATGACTTGTTTGGCGGTTGAAAGAGAAAAGCAATTTAGATATAATAAACATACCAAGAGGATATATTGGCGAAGCTTAGGCGCTAAATTCCCAAATAATTATATTAAATTTGAAAGGAGATTTTAAAATGTTCAAAAGAATAACGTCCGTTATTTTACTGTTGTCCATGCTGCTGTGCGTTTGCGCTTGTTCATCAAAGGATGAGAAAGACGATGAAAGCAGCGTAAGCACGTCGGGACTTACGGGAGATGAGACGGACTATCTCAGCACTCTTAGAAAGATGGACGACGGGGGGAAAGAATTCAGAATACTCGTCACGACGCAGCTTGAGCGGTTTTACAATCAGAATAACGCCTCGTCCGTCGTAGTTGACAATGCGGCTTATAAGAGAAATCAGATGGTAAACGAGCTGTTTAATACGAATATCGTTTACACTGTTCTTGACGGAAACGCAAGCGGTTCTGCGGCGTTTTCTACTGAGATAAGCACGACGACGATGTCGGGGCAGGGAAGCTACGATTTGGTTGTCGGACAAAACTACTATACATTGCCGCTCGTTTCGGATAATATGTTCCACAATCTTAAGGATTCCGATACGTTTAATTGGGATGCGGAGTGGTATCATCAGAATATCAACGAGGGCGGAACGATAAACGGCAATCTCTGGGGTGCATCGGGCTCTTTCGTAACCTCGCAGCTTGCATACGCAATGGCGTGCTTCTATTCTAAGACCGTCTATGAGAAGAACAACTTTGAATACGACCTTTACGATCTTGTGAGAAAGGGCAATTGGACGTACGAGGTATTTTTGGAGCTTTGCACTGCGTTTGATAATACGGGCGTAGATGAAGGTAATGCTACGTACGCCGCTATAAGACACGACCATGCGGCAATCGGAATGTTTATAGCAATGGGAGTAGAATTTGTAAGTAAGGACGCAAAGGGAAATTGGACGTTCAATGAATTTTACGATTCCGCGTTTGAGGATATTTACGAAAAGATAAGAGCGCTTTATAACGACTATCCTTCGGTAATGCTTAATTCGTCCGAAACCAAAATTCCGAGAAATTCCATGATGGCTCAGACGCTTTTCGTTCAGACGCTCGTGGACGCTATACTTACAGATGAGCTTCTCATGGCTAATGATAAGTTTACTGTAGGAATCCTGCCGATGCCTAAGCTTAACGAGGAGCAGGATAATTACAGAACCCGTGTTATGAGAGACGAGCTGTTCCTCATACCCATAACCGCAGACCTTGAACGCTCCGCTCTCGTTACCGAAGCTCTTAACTACGTGACGTGGGATATAGTGAACGAGGCTTATTGGGAGACAGCGCTTGAGCTTCGTTCCTCCGATACCGAGGACGATATGGAAATGCTTGGTATTATAGCAAATACCGTCTATAAAGACACGGCGCAGTATTTTAATGAGGATCTTCTCAAATTGACCAGCCAGGTAGGACTTAAGGTCATGGATAACGAGGCGTCGTTCGCAACGTGGTGGGCAAGAAACAAAAAGGCTCTTAACCGCCAGCTTGCGGCTATCAATACGACTTACGGACAGTAATAAAATCCGCAGAGGATTTTAAATAATGGCAATATCATAATTAAACGTTGTTATTAATTACTTTTCAAATTGTGATTTAACGGGAGACGCGAGGGGACGCGTTGTCGCTTTTCGAGAAAAGCTCCGCAAAAGCTTTCTTGCAGGGTTGTAGCCCTTTATAACAATTATAAATCTAAGAATATCTTTAAGGGCTACAACCCTGCAAGGAAGTTTTTTGCCAAGCTTTTTTTCAAAAAAGCGGAAATCGCATCTCCTCGCATCCCCGACAAATCATAATTTGCAAATACATTAAATCTCAACGGATAGTTATGGCAGAGTCAAATAAAAAACAAAAAGGAGAGAAAACTTATGAAAAAGCTTCTCAGCATAGTTCTGACAGTGCTCATGCTTGCAAGCGTATGCACGTCCTTTACGGGTGTTATGGCAGCAGGCAGCACAGCTCAGACAAGACTTTCACAGGCGTCTATATGGGACGGTAACGTTCTTACCGTTACGTCTGCCGACGCTCTTTACACCTTCGACGGCGAAGGAACGGAAACATCCCCCTACCTTATTAAGAGTGCGTCCGACCTTGCAAAGCTTGCGGCGAACGTAAACTTTAACAATGGAAACACGGCAGGAAAGTATTATAAGCTTACCTGCGACGTAAACATTGACAGCAAGACCTGGACGGGTATAGGTAGCAGCACCGCAAACAAGTTCAAGGGTATATTTGACGGTGACGGACATCTTGTGTTCAACCTTGCAATTAAGGATAGCCAATACAGCGGTCTGTTCGGCTGCGCAGGCTCGGGCGCCGTTATCAAGAACATCGGTATCGCAAGCGGTGATATCTTCCTTACCAACGGTAGAGCAAGCTCACTTCTTGGTTTGGCTCATGAGGATATAACCGTCTCCAACTGCTTCAGCTGGGCGAATATCACTATGAACGGCAACGGACACGTAGGCGGACTTATAGGCGTTATGATGAATGCGGCGACCTCGGTACGTAATATAGAGAATTGTTACTACGCAGGTACGTTCAAGGCAGGTACAACCAATTCCAAGCCCCATATGAACTACGCCTTTGGCGGACTCGTTGGCGCATATTGGGACGGTACTACCAATTTTACAAACTGCCACTTTAACGGTGTTATGGAAATCACCACTTTTACGACGGCAGTTGATAACGCGCATCAGCATACGGTTGGCGGACTTGCGGGCGGTCTGGCATTCGCAGGAACTACTAACGTAAACAATTGCTCTGTTGGCGGAACTGTTACTCACAAGAATGAAAAGGCTGATTTCACAACTTACGTCAGCGGAATGGGACATATTGCGGGACACGTACAGTCGGCAACTCATAAGCTTAACGTAACTAATTTCACCTCTGCTCTTGATATGAGCCTTATCAGCAAGAACACGGGGGCTGACGCGGAAGCTAATCCTACCGTAACTGCCGCTATAACCGCTTCTGTTGGAACGGGCTACGCTGAGGATAGCGCTAAGCCTGCTATTACTACCGCAGAAACCGTTACCGTACCTCTGGCAACGGGAAGCAAGTGCTTTATGGTTGCGGTTGCTACCGATATTAATAACAATCTTGAAATAGGCGTATCAAAGGATGAGGCAGAGGGACCCGTGAAGGAAATCGAGCTTCCCGCTGCTCCCGAGACCGTTCCTTCCTACACTACCACCAACGCTGACGAGCTTGCTCGCTACAATGCGGCGTCCAAGTGGGACGGAACCGTTTACACCGTAAACTCTCTTGATGAGGTTTATAAGTTTGAGGGAGAGGGAACGGAGGAATCCCCCTACCTTCTCAAGAGTGCAGACGACGTTGCAAAGCTTGCGGCAAACGTTCGCTTTGATAACTTCGCTACAAACTATACGGACGAATACTTCCTTCTTACCTGCGACCTTGATTTCCAGAATCACGGTTGGATGGGTATAGGCGGATGCAGTCTCACGGTAGCTTGGAACGATAACATTATGTTCTCGGGTATATTCGACGGCGGTGGACACGTCGTTTACAACTTCAATCTTGCCAACACCAACGGAGAGGGCAAGCAGATATACTACAACGGCTTCTTCGGATATGCGGGCACGAGCTACTGTGAGATAAAGAACTTCGGCATCATGAACGGTGAGATATACTTAGGTGGCGAAGGCCTCGGACCCACGCGTACAGCGGCTCTCATCGGAGCTTCAAGGTACGATATCGTTGTAAATAACTGCTTCAACAAAGCAAATATCACTTTCGTATTCGACGGCAAGGGCGAGCCCCGCGTCGGCGGTATCATGGGCGCGGTCATGAACGACTCCAAAACCGAGAGACATATAGTTGACTGCTACAACGAGGGCGATCTCACGCTTTACGCAAAGGGCGTTACCAATAACTGCCTTGGCGGTATTGCGGGATATATTTCCGACGGTACGGGAACGACTATTGAGAACTGCTACAATACGGGTGACCTCAAGGTTTACACCGACAGCACGTATCTTCCCACTGACGGAAAGGTAAGAGCTATCGGCTCTTTGGTAGGTAGCTTCGCATGGAAGGGCGTATACTCCTTTAAGAACTGCGTTGCGGGCGGAACTATTACTTACGAGAACGTAAACTCTAAGTATATCGCTCCCATAGGTTCTCTTGCAGGCTTCGTAAGCTCTGATTCCACGTTGAGTGTAAGCGGCTGTAAATACGCAGACTCACTGAAGGATTACAGTGTGGTAGCCGAATATAAGACAGGAGCTGTAATTACGGCTGAAAAGATCGACAGCGTTACCATTCCTATGAGTGAAAAGAGCGCTTACTTCATTGCTGACGTTGAGGCGTTCGTTGAGAATATTCCCACCGAGCCTGACGATGAGGAGGACAAGAAGGACGATACCTCTGATAAGAGCGACAAAAACGATGATGAGACTACGGCTGACACCACCGCTGAGGTTACCGATAAGGTAGCGGAAGACGAAGGCGGATGCGGCTCGGCTATCGCGGCAATGCCCGTAGCTATGGTTGCAATACTCGGTACGGCTGTAACCGTTATCAAGAAAAGAAAATAAGCATTTATGACTATTTGCGCAGCCCGTCGGATATTCCGACGGGGTGCGCTTGGACACATTTTAAAGAGGATAAAAAATGGCTGAAAATAAATTTTATCACGGTGAGCTTTCAAGAGCGTGGGCAATATGGAGATACGGTCCGTTTGGAGGCAAATATATGTCCTACAGACTTCCCGGGGTGGTTGTCACCAAGAAGGGAACGGTTATCGTATATTGTGAGGCGAGAACCCACAAGGATATAGATAACGTATATCCCAATCTCAACGATTTCTGCCTTATGGATATAGTTATGCAGCGTTCCACGGACGGAGGCTTGACCTTTGACGAGGGACAGTTCCTCGCTTTTGGCAATACGCAGTACGACACCATGAACAACCCAATCATGATAGTGGACAACGATAACGTTATTCATTTCCTTCACTGCAAGAATTGTACGAAGGACGGCGGTGGAGCGTGGTACAGACGAAGCGTGGACGACGGAGTTACGTGGTCTGAGCCAAGACGCCTTGACGAATTCATTACCGCACCGAAGGACCTGATGGGCTTTGGTCCGGGTCACGGTCTTTGCACGGAGGGCGGCAGACTTATTGTCCCCTTCTGGACGCTTACGCTACAAGGAAATATAAACGAGGTATATACCCTTTATTCCGACGACGGCGGCGAGACGTGGCACACGAGCGAGAAGGCATCGGCTAACAAGGACGAGACTACCGTAGCGCAGCTCTCCGACGGACGAATAATGCTCAACTCACGCAACAAGCCGCGGAGAATAACCGTAAGCGCGGACGGAGCGACGGGCTGGAGCGAAAGCTACGACGACCCCAATCTCATTGACCCTTTCTGCATGGGCGGAATGGAAACGGTACGCGTTGAGGGCTTGCCTCACGCCATACTGTTCGTCAATTGCGCCGATGATAAAAAGAGGGAAAAGGTTACGATAAAATGTAGCTTTGACGACGGAAAAACGTGGCGCTCCATGCTCGTCAGTGAGTTTGAGGGCGGATACGCGGACGTTGCGGTAGATGAAAAAACAGGCAAGGGCTACGTAATATACGAGACCTTTATGGGAACGGTAACGCGACTTGCCACATTCAGCTTTTACGACGAATTTTGCAAATAATCAAGGAGAACTGTTATGAACATGATAAAAGAATTAAACGGAGTATATCCCGCCCTTTTGACCCCCTTTCATAAGAACGGTGGGGTAAACAGAAAAGCTCTTGAGGACTTGGTCGAATACAATATCGGCAAGGGCGTTACGGGCTTTTACGTTGCGGGAAGCACGGGCGAGGCTTTCCTTCTTACCGAGGAGGAGAGAAAAGAGGTATATACGATAGTTGCCGAAAAGACGGCGGGCAGAGCAAAGCTCATTGCTCACGTCGGAAGCATTTCCACCGAGCAGGCGGTGCGTTTCTCAAAGCACGTTAAGGAGCTTGGATACGACGCGGTTTCCGCGGTTTCTCCCTTCTATTACGGCTACAGCTTCGACGAGATAAAGGCTTATTACCGCACCATAACTGCCGAGAGTGAGATGCCTATGGTAATGTACAACATTCCCGCGACCTCGGGAGTTAAGTTCTCCACCGCTCAGATAATCGATATCCTCAGCGACGATATGGTCGTAGGTCTTAAGCACACCTCAAACGACTATTTCCAGCTTGAGCAGATAAAGACCGCTTGTCCCGATAAGGTAGTTTATAACGGCTACGACGAGATGTTCCTCTGCGGACTTTCCATGGGCGCTGACGGCGGTATCGGAAGCACGTATAACTACATGGCTGAAAAGTTCTTAAAGATACGCGAGCTTTACGAGCAGAACAAGATGAAGGAAGCTCTTGAGGTACAGAAGGAAGCGAACCGCATAATCAAGGTGCTTATCGAGGTTGGCGGAATGCAGATGAACAAATACGTGCTTTGCCAGATGGGCTTTGACTTCGGTGAGGCAAGAGCACCCTTCGGACCTCTTAGCGAGGCGCAGAAGAAGCTTATCAGAGAAGAAGTAGTTGCTAAGCTCTGATAATAAGGAGAATTTTATGAAGATAATCAGAAAAATTTGCTGTTTTGCGGTAGTGCTTATCATGGTAGTCTCCATGTGCTGCCTTTCGACCTTACAGATTTTTGCCGATTATGATAACCTTGACAAAAGCAGCTTGAAAACGACGCTGTATTGGGATACCTCTTACGACAACGGTCAGTATACCAATTACAGACTTCCGAGTATAGTCGTAAGCAAGGCTAATACCGTTATAGTATACGGTGAGGCGAGAAATACAAACATAAATATTGACAACGGCGGTAAGAACCACGACGAATGTCTTATGGACTTGTATATTCGCCGTTCAACCGACGGTGGAGCTACCTTTGGCGAGCCTATATATATTGCAAGGGGACACGATTATTACTCCAGAGGTCTTGGTGAGACACTCAATAACCCCGTTATGTTCGTTGGCAACGACGGAATTCTGCATATGCTGTTTTCCTGTAACGTATCGAGAGCGGGAATGTTCTATACCCGCAGTACCGACGACGGACTTACGTGGACCGAACCGAGAGATATTTCGGGAAACTTCAAGGGCGTCAATTACATTATGCTTGCCTGCGGTCCGGGTCACGGCGTTTGCCTTGACGACGGCAGACTCGTTACGTCAGCGTGGATGTATAACGGAGCTTACTACGTTTACCCGATATACAGTGACGATAACGGAGAAACTTGGAAAATAGGTCAGCGCGTCAGCACCAACAGAGACGAGACCTGTATCGTAAGAACCTCTGACGGAGGAGTGCTTTGCAACAGCCGTCAGAATGCCCTGCCAAGTGAGACCGCTCCCTACAGAGTGCTGTCATCAAGTCTTAACGGCATAGGCGCATGGACGACTTCTGAGGCGCATACCACGCTCATTGACCCCGCCTGCTGCGGAGGCATGACATCGGTGGAGCTTGAGGGACTTCCTCACGCAATACTGTTCTCAAATAACGCGTCTACAACTACGAGAAACAATCTTACGGTAAGATGTAGCTTTGACGACGGTCTGACGTGGGAAAAAAGTATTGTTATAGATAAGCAAAACGGCGGATATTCCGATATTGCCGTCGACCAAAACGGCAAGGTGTACGTAATATACGAGCAGGCTATGGGTACTAAGGTAATGCTTGCAACGTTCGGATATTACGAGGCGTTTTGCGCGGGAGACGACGACGTTAAATCCCAGCAGAAAGACTTTACCGACGTAGCGCAATTGGCGGAAAAGCCCTCGGGCGTTAAATTCACCAAGAATACCTCGGGCGCTCTTAAGGCAACGGTTGAGAACGAAAACGAGCCTTCCTTCACGCTTGATATATCGAGTAAGTCAAAAGCTGTAAACCTCAGTGACAGCCCCGTGCTTGCCCTTAGGTTAAAGGCTTCGGGCGAGGGAGATTATAGTTCGTTTGGATTATTCTTCCGAAGCGGACGCATAGACGAATCCGTGTCAAAGCTCTATACCGAGTTCAAGGTAAAGAATGACGGCGAGGAGCATACCGTGCTTATAGATCTTAGTGACAGAGACGCATACAGAGGTAATCTGTATTCTTTGGAAATAGAGTGCTTCACAATGGATGAGGCGGCGCAGAAGGGAGATTCCTTGCAGATATTGCAGCTTGGCTTCTATGAAAGCGATGAGGCGGCGCTTAAGGTATATCCCGAGCCCGATGCTCCCGAGGAGCAGGAAACGACAGAGCCTGAGACGGAAAAGCCTGATAATTCCGACGATATCGCAATTAACGAGGATGAAGGCGGCTGTGGCTCGTCGATAGCGGTAGCACCCGTTATAATTGCACTGCCGTTGGCGTTCGCTGTTCGCAAAAGACGCAAAAAATAATTTACGTACCATCGGTTTTTAGCCACTTATTTTTTTGTGGCTATTTAAAACCGATGGTATAAGAGTAACTTGTGAGTATTTGATAAAAATAATCTAAAAAAATACAATAACAAGTAAAAATTACCAACTGCGGTGTATGACGCATAAGGTTTAATTAATATCAACGCCGTAAGGCATTCGCTCACAAGGTATTGATTATTCTGAGTGCGTTATAACACCGTGGCATATTGATAAATTGTGATTTGTCGGGAAGATAATTTATTATGACTTCGCACCATCTTCACCTCAACGTGTCATCCTGAGCGGAGTCACAAAGAAGAAATAAAATTGCTGTAGCCTTATTTTCCCTTGTGACGTAGTCGAACTTTTGGGAGACGAGGTACGAGTCGAGCAAAAAGCGACGAACGGAGCATAAGCGGAGTGAGGAAGGGATCTACTTCGATTTATTGCTATCCTTTTTGTGATTAAAGGTTACATTTACTATGCAATATAAAAGTAACACTTGCGAAAAGAAGGTTATCGAAAGCCGTTAGTAGATCCCTGCCTCGCGTTGCTCGTTGCTTTCCGCTCGGTTCGTTCCTCTCCTCACGGAAAGTTCGACTGCGTCACAAGATATCGTTCATTCGCTTTAATAAAATCCGTGCGTTGTGACTCCGCTCAGGATGACACGTTGAGGTAAGCTAATGCGAACACATAAAGACATAAAAATAATCTACCCCGATAAATCATAATTTACAACCTATTTAAAGCAAACACAGAACTGATTTACCCAAGCGCATTTTTATTAAAAAACAATATAAAATTTAGGAGGAAAATCAAAAAATGAAAAAGCTTTTATCTATCGTTTTGGTAATAGCTATGCTTCTTAGCTTAGCTATTGCCATACCCGTATCTGCGGATACGACCACCGAAACCGTCAGCAAGTGGGACGGAACTTTGCCAGAGACGCATCAAGCCTTCAATACTTGGGGAGGAGATGGTACTGTTGGAAATCCTTATATTATAGAAAGTGCAGCTTCTTTGGCAAATCTTGCAAAAGCAATACAAAATGGTTCTGCAACATGGGAAAAGTACTTTTCACTAACTTGTGATATTGATATGAACGGTCACAAGTGGGTTGGAATAGGTGATGCGACTGGAACGGCACATCGTTTTGAAGGAATCTTTTTAGGAAATAATCATGTGATTTATAATCTTCAAGTAGAATCAAATGAAAATAGTGGTTTCTTTAATCTTACTCATCATTCAGCTATCTACGATCTTGGAATAGCAAGTGGAAATATTAACGTTACTTATGAAACTGCGGCATTTAGTGTTGGTGGATTAATAGGTCGTGCTATGGGCTCTACAGATATTAACAATTGTTTCAGCAATGTTAATATTACGGTAGACAACGGTGGAAATGACATTGTTGCAAAAGTAGGATTGCTTATCGGTAATATTAATACTGCAACTTCTCATACAGCGTATGATATTAATGTCACTAATTGTTGGGTAAATGGAAATATAAACGTTAATTGTACTAATAAACTCGTTAATGTGGGTGGACTTATAGGTGCGAAAGGAACGAATCCTTTGTTTGTAGAAAATTGTACGGTAATGTGTAATATCTATCATAGTGCAGGTGTTTCAGGTGATAAGTTTGCAGCTTTTGTTTCTGATAATCTTGCAAATTGCACGTTTACCAATTCCAAAGCATCTATTTACATTGAAACAGGTGTATCCCCCACTCAAATCCCCGGAGCAGTTGGAGCAGTATGGTCAGGTACTATTGCAGCTAATGATTCCTCTCGCAATATTACTTTAAATGTAAGTGGAACAAAGACAGTTAATCCTGAGCCTACTGTTGCTGATAACTGTACCGCCACCACCGATGAAATCAAGCTTACCACCACAACAATGCTCTCCAACAACTTCGCACAGAACGGCATTGATGAGAACGCAGGCAATATCCGTTTTGTTTCCGAGCTTGGATTCAGTGCGAGTGCGTTCTCTGAGACGGGATACGTCGTTGAGTTCTCTACAAAGTCTGCTGAGATTGGCGGCAAGGTGGTTTACACCTCTCTTAAGGCTGCCGACGCTGAGGCTGAGGGCGGTTATAAGACCCTTACACCCACGGGTAAGTATTACATAGCTTACGGTATTTCGGATATTCCCACGACCGTTTCGGGTACCGTTACGGTAACCCCCTACGTCGTACTCCTTGACGGAACTACTACCGTTTACGGCGCATCTGCTGAATATACTATAACAGCAGGCGTTTTACAGCAAAATTCTTAAGGAGGTGTGAGATATGAAAAAGTATACACAGCCTAACGTAGAAGTTATATACATGAACAGCGCAGACCTCATAACCGCGTCTCCTATAACGGTAAACAGTACTGATTTGGATTGCGGATATACCTCATGGGGCAATCTCTTCGGAGAATAATTTCAACCAGCGCCGCAAGTACCCCCAAGCTTGTGCCGCATTTGAAATATCCCTCTTAACGTAAGAGGGAGGGGCTGTCCCGCAGTCAATACGAGACAGCCCCTTTGTTGTTAATAAATTATGATTTGTCGGGGATGCGGGGGACGCGATTTCCGCTTTTTTGAAAAAAAGCTTGGCAAAAAACTTCCTTGCTATGCTGTAGCCCGATTAGATATATATATTTCCAAGAATAGCTTAGTCGGGCTACAGCATAGCAAGAAAGCTTTTGCGGAGCTTTTCTCGAAAAGCGACAACGCGTCCCCCCCGCCTCCCCCGACAAATCATAATTTTAAATCTTAATAAATTTGATAGGTATAAAAATGAAAAGAATAACGAGTATATTTTTAGCGATGGTCATGGTACTGTTGGCGGTATTGGGCTTATCCTGCGGAGTGAGCGCGCAAACAACCTCAACCGTGGCTACGCTCACGCCCTCGGGTGAGCATCAGCTTTACAGAATTCCAAGCATGGTAATTACCGAGGAAAATTCAATACTCATTGCTTGTGAAGCGCGATACGACCTTACGGGTGACACGGGAGCGCACGACATTATAATTATGCGCTCCCGAAACGGAGGAGAATTTAAAACCGTTCTAACGCTTGAAGGAACAGACTACGCGTCACCGTACTCTCTCTCCAATCCCACGCTTATCGTGGACAACGACGGTAATATTCACTTGCTGTACGTTTGCAATACGGGTAGCTCGGGTGTGTTCTATATGCGCAGTGAAAGAGAAGCGGACGGACTTGAATGGAGCGAGCCCGTTGATATTTCCGTTGCGCTTGGTAGAAACCGTATTGGCTGGAGTATGTTCAATTTCGGTGCTACTCACGGTATCTGCGTTGAAAACGGAGAGCACCGCGGACGCCTTATTGCTCCCGCTTGGTGTTACATGAGCTCGACGGCAAGCTACGACGTTTATACCGTATACAGCGACGACAACGGAAAAACGTGGGCAATGGGAGACAAAGTATCGGATAACCTCAACGAAAGCACCTTAGCAGAGCTTTCCGATGGAAGTATAATGGTCAATTCAAGGCAATTTGGCGTTTCGTATGACAGTACACTCACGGGTCATACCAGACCTACGGGCGAGAACGACGCATACCGCCGTGTGTCCGTCAGTGCTGACGGTGTGAGCGATTGGTCGGCTACTGAAGTAACGATGCTCGCCGACCCTGCTTGTCAGGGAAGCCTTTGCTCAGAAGGCGTTACGGTAAACGGCGTAAATAAGCACGCTTTGCTGTTCACAAACTGTAATAACAAAACCAAGAGACAAAATCTGACGCTTCGTTGCAGCTTTGACGACGGCAAGACTTGGGAAAAACAGGTGGAGCTTGAGACCTCGGACGGTGGATATTCCGACGTAGCTATAGACAACGGCGGAAAGATTTACGTGGTCTACGAAAACAGCGTGGGCAGATATCTGACGGTAAAATGCGTTGACGGCTGGTTTGACAGAGACGCGGGGAACACCGATACGTTCAAATTCTACAATCAATATCAGCTTTCCAACGATGGAAGCTCTAAGATACGCTTCGTGCGCGAGCTGAAATGCGATGTGGAGACGCTTGAGGAAATTGGATTTGAGGTTACCGCTCAGTATGGCGGTGAGACGGTATATAAAAAGCTTAAATGCAATAGCGTCTATACCTCGTTGTTGGCTGACGGCAAGCCGTGCGAGGCGGGTGTTGGAACGTACTTCCTCGCCCATGGAATTTCAGAGCTGCCAACGGATAATATCATATGCTTTACCTATCGTCCGTACGCTATTTATAAGGACGGAACAAGTGAGTTCGGCGAATGGGAATGCGTGAACGTGCGTTCGGGCAACGATTGCGGCACGTCAGCGACGGACAGCAAGGATTGCGTATATAGGAGCTGGGAGTCACTGTTCGGTGAATAAAAGCTTTGTATAATTAAGAATAAAAGGCATAGCAACAGCAGAAGGAACGTTTCTGACTATTGATATGCCTTTTTATATAAACGCTACACCTTTTTTTCGACACGGGCATATACTGTGTGTGAAGGAGGTGTTTTTAAATGACGGACAGAAAAAGGTTTCAATATAAGAACTGTTCGGCGGAGATGGGAACGCTGACTAACGCGCAAAAGGCGCAGAGGGCGCTTTCGCAGGCGGCTATTCCATCGAGCGTAACCAAATCGGAGACCTCGCGTTCTCACAGAGGGTGTGTCTGGAGCGTTAATTTTTCCTGCAACCAGACGGAGAACGTCAAAACCGTTCTTGCTTCCGCGGGAATAAACGTCAGGTCGTGGGGAGGCTCGGATGATATATTTTGACAATGCGGCAACTACCTTTCCGAAGCCTGCGGTAGTTGTTGAAGAAATAAAAAAGTGTATGCAAAGCTACGGCGGAAACGCAGGCAGAGGTGCGCATTCGCTATCGCTGAAGGCGGCGGAAAAGGTATTTGAATGCAGGTCGCTTATTGCAGAGCTTTTCGGTGCGGAGGACGCAGACAGAGTGTTTTTTACGCCCAATACCACCTACGGTATCAACGCCGTCCTCAAAGGGCTTCTTCATGATGGTGACCACGTAATTATTTCGGATATGGAGCATAACGCCGTCCTCAGACCCGTATGGAAAATGGCAAACGAGGGAAGAATAGAGTACGACGTCTTTAAGACGTACACGGGTGACGCCCGTCAGTCTCCCGTGCGCATATGCGCCTCTATCGCAAAGCTTCTGCGTCCCAATACAAGATTGGTATTTTGCACTCATGCGTCTAATATATGCTCAGAGATTCTGCCCATAAAGGAGATAGGGGCGTTCTGTCACAAATACGGCGTGCTGTTTGCCGTTGACGCCGCTCAATCAGCGGGGCACGAGGAGATAAATATTGCGGATATGAATATTGACGCTCTCTGTGTCCCGGGGCACAAGGGTTTATACGGTCCTCAGGGAAGCGGCGCTGTCGTTCTCGGACGTGGAATAACGCTTGACACTCTTATTGAGGGTGGCAATGGAATTGACTCTATGATGCCCGAAATGCCTTCGCAAGCGCCCGAAAGATATGAGGCGGGTACTGTTGCTGCTCCGAGCATTGCGGGGCTCTGCGAGGGAATAAAGGCTGTTAAGCGCTATGGAATAGGGAATATCGCCGATAATGAAAGACGAATGTGCGGACGTATTTGCGATATCCTGTGCAACACCAAGGGTGTGTCGGTGTATTTGCCGCAATATACGGGCAGTATAGTTCTTTTCAACGTTAACGGCTTGCCCTCGGAAAAGACAGCTGCTCTGCTTGACGGGAAGGGAATATGCGTCAGAGGCGGATATCATTGCGCCGCGCTTGCGCATAAAACGCTCGGCACGGACGACGGCGGAGCAGTCCGCGCAAGCCTTGGAATGTTCAACCGACTTCCCGAGGCTGACCTTTTCTGTAAAGCGGTAAGGGAGATAGTCAGCTCATAATTTTTCAGGGGTCTTTCCGCGAAAGACCCCTGAACGTATTCAAAAAACTAATTACTCCACGTCAGCGCCGAAGGGATAATCCTCTCCGACCTTTATCATATCGTTTACTACCTTTTCGGGATCTTCAGCCTTAAATATTGCCGATCCCGCAACTATGACGTTAGCGCCTGCCGCGGTTGCGTATTTGAGGTTGTCGGGGGTTATACCGCCGTCAACCTGAATGTCTATATCAATTCCGTGAGCGTTTGCGTATTCGCGGATAACTCTCACCTTTTCAATGGTCTCGGGAATCATTTTCTGTCCGCCAAAGCCGGGTTCAACGGTCATAACGAGCACCATATCAAGCTCGGGAAGCAGAGGGAAAAGCACCTCTGGCGAGGTCGCGGGCTTTATGGATACCGCCGCTTTTACTCCGTAGGACTTTATCTGCTTTATTACCTCGGCGGGTGAAAAGCAGCTCTCGTAATGAAAGGTTATGAGGTCTGCGCCCGCATCAACGTAGTCCTTGATGTAGCGCTGAGGCTGAGTTATCATAAGATGTACGTCAAAAAATATGTCCGTAACCTTTCTCAGCGATGAGATCACGGGAGGCCCAAAGCTGATGTTGGGAACGAAAATTCCGTCCATTACGTCGAGGTGAATGTACTCAGCGCCCGCCTTATGTACTTTGTTCACGTCCTCACCGAGCTTTGAAAAATCAGCGGCAAGAACCGAAGGAGAAATAATAAGCATATGTGTTACCTTCCTATATTTTTTGGTGTCAAAGCGTCGTCGGACGCATATTATGTAATGAGAAATTATGTACGACGTGTGTAAAAAGGAAACCCAAACTACGTAGACGTAAGGTAGTGAAGTTTACACGCACCGTATATTTTTTCATCGGCGTAGGAGTTGTCTTACGCCGAGTTTTTTGGGGGGGGATGCGTTTTGTCAGAAACTTTCTTTCGAGAAAGTTTCCGACACCTTCAAAGAACTCGTGAAAAATTAATATTAGATTATTGGAATTTAGTGCTGTGCGTAATTTTAAGTGTTTTCAAACGCACAATGAGATTGCCACGTCACTTTATTTCAACAGTATATAAATTATTTTTTATATTTCTTACGAGTTCTTTGGGGTATGGGGTCTTTCTCCGAAAGAAAGACCCCAAAAAATCGCGTCCTTACAAACTATCTTTTTCTATCAAGCAAACCGCGTGAGCCGCTATCCCGAGCTTTTCGCCCGTGAAGCCGAGGTGCTCCTCGGTGGTTGCCTTTACGTTTACGCAATCAAGCTCAACGTCGAGCACTCTTGCAATATTCGATCGCATTTTTGGAATATGCGGCGCAAACTTTGGCGCTTGGGCTATAACCGTTGCGTCTACGTTTACTACTTTGTAGCCTGCGCAGGAAAGCTTAGTTACCACTCTTTTAAGAAGCACGAGACTGTCAGCGCCCTTATATTTTTCATCGTTATCTGGAAAATGCTTGCCTATATCGCCCATTGCCGCCGCCCCGAGAAGAGCGTCGGATACAGCGTGAAGTAATACGTCGGCGTCGGAGTGCCCGAGAAGTCCTTTATCGTGAGGAATATCAACGCCGCCGATTATCAGCTTTCTGCCCTCGACGAGCTTGTGGACGTCGTAGCCGTGACCAATTCGCATCATTCGTCCTCCGTTTCCGCGAGAGCGGCTATTTTTTCGCGGTCGCAGAGAACTCCTTCGGCGATGGCAATATCCTCTCTCGTAGTTATTTTGATATTCTGCGCTCCGCACTCAACGAGGCGTATCGGGTGACCGATATTCTCCACCAGAGAATTGTCGTCGGTAGCGGTAAATCCCTTTTTGAGAGCCGTATATGCGGCGGCGCGGTAAAGCTTTGTCTTGAATACCTGAGGCGTCTGCGCAAGCCATACGGTATCTCTGTCGGCGGTGGAGTCGATAAAGCCCTTCTTGTCCGCTATCTTGACGGTATCCGTTGAGCGATGTGCCGCCGTTGCCGCCTTATATTTGTAGGCGCTACGGCAAACGGAATTGATAATGTCGGGAGTTATAAGGCATCTTGCGCCGTCTGAGATAGCGACGAACTTGGACTTTTTATCCACCGCGTCAAGTCCGCACAGCACGGACTCCTGACGCGTAAAGCCGCCTTGAACGATTTTTGTGACCTTGGTGATACCGTGCTCTCTGCAAAGTATCTCCCAAGCGGATATCTCGTTAAGCTTGGCAACGACCACTATCTCATGTATGCAGTCTGCCTGCTCGAACGCCTTGAGGGTATGGATAAGCACGGGCACTCCTCTTATCTCCGTCATCTGCTTTGTGACGTCACCGCCAAAGCGCTCCGAAAGACCTGCTGCGGCGATGATGGCAGACGTGAAATTTTTGGGATGGGGCGTACCCGATATAGCTCTGAGCGCACCCGTAATTTTTTTAATACACAAACCGTTTGTCCTCCCCTCAAAGAAATTGAGTCTATATAAGTTTAATTAGTTCTGAGCGTTTTCTATGTCGGAAAGCATAGCAACTCTCGTTACGTGATTTCCGTTGTTAAGATACTCCGCGCCAAGAAAGGCGTCAACGAGGTCGAGAGCCGTTCCGATACCGACCACTCTCTCTCCGAAGCAGAGCATATTTGCGTCGTTATGCTCGCGGGTAAGTCTTGCTGAGAATACGTCCGAGCAGCAAGCCGCACGAATGCCCTTGTGCTTGTTTGCCGCCATGGACATGCCTATGCCCGTACCGCAGATAAGTATACCGAGCTCGCACTCGCCGTCAAGAATCTTCTTGCAAGCGGCAGAGGCGAATACGGGATAATGACAGCTATCAGTGGAATTAGTGCCGACGTCTACGACCTCGTATCCTTTTTCCTCAATATGCTTTTTAACGGCGTTTTTGATATTGTATCCTGCGTGGTCGCAGCCTATAACTATTTTCATTTTATTTTCCTCTTTTTCATTTTTTAAGATTGTTAAACGGTGATTTTTAGTTCGGTTTCAAATTGCGATATAGCGGGTGTTTTTGCTGTCGTTGCACTCTCTCCGTGTCATCCTGAGCGTACGCACCTAAGAACCGAAAGAACAATTCGAAGGATCTTTGCCGCTCAAGCGGCAACAACTGACTTAGGTGGGAATCATTTGTACTTTAAGAAATCTCCCAATATAAACAGTTAATAGTTGCTCCTTACGTCGCAAAGATTCTGCACTGTTTATTAGATACACCCTCTAAGTCTCATCTGCTCAGAATGACACAGAGGGAAGATTTTGCAAAGTTTTGAGTGGGAAATGGTATTATATTTAGTATAAAATAGCCTTATGATTTCGCCCGTGCCTTTTCCTTCAGCTCACGTTCTGCCTGAGATGGACGGAGATACGTTACCTTAAATTCGGTATCGCTGACCGATTTGCCTTCAAGATGATATCTGTAAGCCACTGCCGCAACGGAGAAAGCAGACTGATGTCTGAGCCTCTCGGGGACGTATATAGCCTCGGTGTTTTGCAATGCGTTAACCGTTATATCGTATCCGTCTCCGCAAAAGGCTACGGGCTCGCCGTACTCGGAGAGCTTTTCGTCAAGCTCGGCTATTGATATTGCCGTGTCCTCGGTAAGTCTTTCAAGGCTTCTTCCGTCTGAGCGGAAAAGCGCCGTATAGACCTGAGAACGCCTTGCGTTCATTACGGGGCAGATAAGACCCTTATGAAATGCGAGATTTTCCGCAAGTGCTTCAAGCGTGGACACGCCGATACAAGCCTTGTTCATGGAAAAAGCAAGACCCTTCAGGGTAGCCGCACCTATTCTCACGCCCGTAAACGAGCCCGGGCCCGAGGAGGCGGCGAAAAGGTCTATATCCTTTGCGGTCATGGAAAAATTTCCGATCAGGTGCTCTATCATTGGCAAAAGAGTCTCGCTGTGCGTATTTCCGTTATTGACCGTGTACTCCGCAAGCAGACGGTCGTCTTCGCAAAGCGCGACGGTGGCAACCGCGGCGGAGCTGTCAAGGGCAAGAATTTTCATTAAAGTTTACTCCGAATTATTTTTTGATACCCACAAGCTCAATAGAAATGCTTCTGCTGTCTGGGCTCGTGGGGTCGTCCTTGGTTATTTCTACTCTGACGTAAGACTCGGGCAGAGACTCCTCTATGTTTTCGCTCCATTCCGTAAGGCAGACGCCACGGCGGTCAAGATAATCGTAAAAGCCGATGGAATAAAGCTCGTCCTCGTCCTCTATTCTGTACATATCAAAGTGAAAGACGGAAAGCCGCTCTCCTTTGTATTCGTTAACGAGGGCGAAGGTTGGAGATTTGACGCGCGCGTTTGGCGCTATCTCCGATGTGAAGCCTCGGACGAAAGCCGTTTTTCCAACGCCTAAGTCGCCAAAGAGGGCGACGAAGCGAGGCAGAGAGGTGTCGTTGAGTATTTCCGACGCAAGCTCCCTGCCGATATTTTCAGTTTTCTCGGCAGAGAGCGTGCGAACTTCTTTTGGAAAGGGCATATCAGAACAGTCCCGTGATGTTTCCGTCGTTGTCAACGTCGATGTTGATAGCGGCGGGCTTCTTGGGAAGACCGGGCATGGTCATGATAGCGCCCGTGAGAACCACGATGAACTCTGCGCCCGCGGACAGCTTGACCTCACGAACTGTGAGTGTGAAGCCCTCGGGACGACCGAGCTTGGTCGCGTCGTCGGAGAGAGAATACTGAGTTTTAGCCATGCAGACGGGGAAGGTCGAGTACTTGGGGTCCATAGCCTCGATCTCGGCAATCGTCTTAGCGGCAGCAGCGTCATACTTGACGTCAGCCGCGCCGTATATCTTGGTAGCAACAGCTTTTATCTTATCCTTTATGGACATATCCGACTCGTACATAAAGGTAAAGTTCTTGGGGGCTTCGCAAGCGGCGATAACCTTCTCGGCAAGCTCAATTCCGCCTTCTCCGCCCTTAGCAAATACGTCGGAGAGGGCAAATTCAGCGCCCTTGGAGATACAAACCGTACGAATGTAGTCAAGCTCTGCGTCGGTATCCGTGCCGAAACGGTTGATAGCGACAACGACGGGAAGTCCGAACTTGCGGAGATTGTCAATATGAGCCTCAAGGTTAACAGCGCCTGCCTTAAGAGCTTCAAGGTTTTCGTTTGCGAGGTCGGGCTTTGCAACGCCGCCGTTGTATTTGAGCGCGCGAACGGTCGCAACGAGAACTACAGCGTCGGGTGTAAGACCTGCCTTGCGGCACTTGATGTCGAGGAACTTTTCAGCGCCGAGGTCAGCGCCAAAGCCTGCCTCTGTGATAGCGTAATCGCCGAGCTTAAGCGCAAGCTTGGTAGCTCTTACCGAGTTACATCCGTGAGCGATGTTAGCGAAAGGACCGCCGTGGATAATAGCGGGAGTGTTTTCAAGCGTCTGAACGAGGTTGGGCTTTATAGCGTCCTTAAGAAGAGCCGCCATAGCGCCGTTAGCCTGAAGGTCGCGCGCAAATACGGGAGCGCCCGAGTAGGTGTACGCAACGAGAATGTTGCCAAGTCTTGCCTTGAGGTCGTCAAGGGATTCAGCAAGGCAAAGTATTGCCATAATCTCACTTGCAACGGTTATCATGAAGTGGTCCTGACGCGGAATACCGTCAACCTTGCTTCCAAGTCCAACGGTTATGTTACGCAGAGCGCGGTCGTTGGTGTCGGTAACGCGAGCGAAAAGAATTCTTCTCTGGTCGATATCAAGCTCGTTGCCCTGCTGAAGATGGTTGTCTATCATAGCGCAGAGCAGGTTGTTAGCCGCGGTTATAGCGTGGAAGTCACCCGTAAAGTGAAGGTTGATGTCCTCCATGGGAACTACCTGTGCGTATCCGCCGCCTGCGGCGCCACCCTTTACTCCGAACACGGGTCCGAGTGAGGGCTCGCGAAGCGCGATAACAGTGTTCTTGCCGAGTCTGTTCATTGCCATTCCGAGACCGACGGTCGTCGTGGTCTTACCCTCGCCCGCAGGGGTAGGGTTGATGGCAGTCACGAGAATAAGCTTACCGTTTTTGCGGGTTTCGGTTCTCTTGAGAAACGCATCGTTGATTTTAGCCTTGTACTTGCCGTACAGCTCAAGCTCGTCGTCCGTAATACCGAGCTTGTCCGCAATTTGAGTGATTGGAAGCATGGTGGCTTCCTTGGCGATTTGAATGTCCGTTTTCATGTCGAATCTCCTTAATTTTTTTATGTTTTTTAATATATAAAATAAATATAGGTCTACATACAAAGAATAGTATATCATAATTTGCCCGTTATGTAAAGATGATTTTTTGAATTTTTAATCAAATAATAATTAAAAGTAACACTGCATTCATAGCAATGAGATTGCTTTGGATACTCAGTAAGCTTGCGCAGACAGCTCTCCTACGAGGAGAGCCTTTTCAGATGTCCGCGCCAACTTTTTAATAAAAAAGAAACCCGTCAAACGTGCAGCAGCGTTTGACGCGGTTTCCACCTCGGAAAATGCGTAATCCCAATTAAGCACAGCACAAAATTCCAACAACCCTAATATTTATTTTTTCGAGTTCTTTGGGGTATGGGGTCTTTCTACGAAAGAAAGACCCCAAAAATCGCGTCCCCAATAAGCTGATTTTTCAAAACACTAAGAAGCCAATAATGAGGCATAGGGCTGCGCGGACGGCGTGAAACAAGAAATATTGCTTAAATTGAAAATCTCTTGAGCCGCAGATAGACATAGTTTGAAAATGTACCGACAGCCCCGACCAGCCTACCGCAAGCGCGCACAGTGCGGGGGCATAAGAGCCCGTTACTTCGCAGAGTTTTGCCGTACCCGTGGTAAGCTCAAAGAAAGCGAATATCAGTGCGGCGACTGTTTCTGAAAGTGAAAAACAGGCAAGTGTTTGCTGTATTGCACCGAGGAACGCCGAAAAAAACACCACGAAGGCGCATACTCTGAGCATATCAATGGCAGACTCTCCCACAGCGCGCGTTAGCGCCTCTGCAAAGCTTGGTCTTTTTGCGTCGGATACGGCTATTGAGGTAAGTGTTTGGTCCTTTTTCGTCAGCAGATTTAAAGCTATTCCCAAGACGGTAGCGACGAAAATCGAAGCGGCGTACAGAATTACTCCCGAGCGCGCGCTTCCAATCATTGAGCTGCCAAGCGCGCCAATCAAAAACGCGGGGCTCGGCGTTGACGATATGCACACTATTCTGCGGTATTCGGACAAGCCGATTTTTCCGCCGTCATAAAGCTCCCCTGCGCATTTTGCGCCTACGGGAAAGCCGCAGAGCCAGCCGAGCGCTATTGCGCAAACGCCTTCGGCTCTTATTCCAAACAGAAACCCGAAGGGACGTTCAAGTATTTTAAAAATATACCGTCCGACGCCGCTGGATACTGTAAGCGACGATATTACCATGAAGGGAAAAAGAGAGGGTATTAGCCGCTTGGCGCAAAGCTCAAGCCCCTCGGAGACCCAAAGGGACGCGGCGTTTGCATTCCTGAAAAACAGCAGTATAAGAAAAAGGCACATATAACACGCGCCAAAGCGTTTCCAAAACCGAACTGTTGCTCGGCTTGACGGGCTTTTTGTGGGAGTTAAAGTCATTCCCCCGTTCCCCCAATCATAGAATATTCATAGAACTGACAGAGCCAAGGCGTATCCGTTAAATTTTACTGCGGAAGCGCCGCAAATATGCTAAGTGAAAAGGAGAAAGCAGAGCTTATGAGAAATAAGGACAAAGCTGATTTTAAGGAGCGATTGTGTCATAGCTTGGATATTCAGCCCGATATATTTCCGCGTCAGACCTTCGTTGAGCTGAGGGGAAGAAATTCGCTGACGGTAAAGGGGTGCGGCAGAGTAAGTAAATACACGGAAACGGAAATAAGACTTTTGTGCGCCGACGGCGAGCTGTGCGTTAAGGGACGGCGGCTGTGCTGCACCGCATACCATAAGGGAGCAGCGGTTATCGACGGATACGTGTGCGGAATTTGGTTTGAGGAGGGTCAAGAATGATACGACCTTTTTTATACTTGCTGGGTTATTGCGTTATGTCCGTCTCAGAGGCGCGCTGCGCCGATCTTGTAAACGCACTGTCAAGGGCGGGGATCGTTTATCACGTTATCGGCTCTTATAACGATAGCGACGGCAGCAGAAGAATACGACTCCGCGTAACCCCCTTCAGCGCTATGCGCATAAGCGTGCTGTGCGAAAGTATTGGGATAGAAATACGAATTGACCAAAAAGCAGGACTTCCGTTCCTTCTGTCAAGGCTTATGAAGCGCCCGGGTCTTGTTGTCGGCGCGGTGCTTTGCTGCTTTATTATAATTCTTTCGGGACGGGTGCTGTGGGATATACGAATTGAGGGCAACAACACCGTGCCTGACGAACGCATAATGACCGTTCTTAAGGAATGTGGCGTGTCCGTCGGATGCGATAAGACAGAGCTTGATATAGACTCCGTGGAGAACAGATTTCTTATAAGGTCCGACGAGATATCGTGGATAAGCGTTAACGTTATAGGAACGGTTGCGGAGGTCGAGGTAAGAGAGATAGCGGTAGCCGAGGAAAAGCCCGATATCGTTTCGTCAAATCTCGTTGCTACGAAAAACGGTATCGTTGCTGAGTTTGATAAGGTGAAGGGCAATATTCAGGTAACGCTCGGCGAGGCGGTATCTGAGGGACAGCTTTTGGTGGGCGGAATGTACGGCTCGGATACCGAGGCGCTTCGATTCGTGAGGTCAAGCGGTAGAGTCATGGCTCTGTGTGAGAGTGAATATTCCATTGCCGTACCCATGAATTTTGAGAAAAAAGTGTACACGGGAGAGCAAAAAATAAAAAAATCGCTTATTTTCTTTGAAAAAGAAGTAAAATTTTTCGGAAATAGTGGAAATTTGTATGCTACTTGTGATACAATAGATACAGTGGAATATTTTAACCTTTTCGGACTTGGAGAGTTGCCCTTCGGAATACGTACCGTGAGATACGTGGAATACGAGACGCAGACAGCTACGAGAAGCGAGAACGAGGCGTATGAGCAGGCGAATTTTTTGCTGTGGCAAAAATTCTTTGAGGACTGTCCCGAGGCACAGATGGTCGGAAAACGCATATCGGGACGCAAGGAGGGCGAGGAGTATATTCTGAACGCTACGGTCGAGAGTATAGAGAATATCGCCAAGGAGGTTGAAATAGAGTTGAATATTACGGGGTAGCTCGAAATGTGATTTTACAAATTATGATTTATCGGGGATGCGAGGAGACGTGATTTCCGCTTTTTTGAAAAAAAGCTTGGCAAAAAACTTCCTTGCAGAGTTGTAGCCCTTAAAGCTATTCTTAGATTTATAATTGTTATAAAGGGCTACAACCCTGCAAGAAAGCTTTTGCGGAGCTTTTCTCGAAAAGCGACAACGCGTCCCCCCGCGTCCCCCGCGTCCCCCGCGTCC
>JAFTXE010000107.1 GCA_017461745.1 Clostridia bacterium
CTCCACTCCAATATTGGGCGCTCCGCAAGCTACAGAGCCTACAAGCGGTATTATAGTCGTACCACCTCGACGTAGATTTTGCGGTGTAGCGATATTGCCTTGAGTGGTCTTTGCAATTCTTCCCTCTTTTTCAAGAGCGTTCACGTATCGAAATACCGAGCTTAGCATAAATAACGGATTTACTACATACCGTTTTCCGTCTCTGCGATAAACTTTATTTTTCTTGTAGTCGAGCGAATAATACAGAAACGATATTTGTTTACGCTCGTCGATAGCGGTAGATATTGAATCAACGCTGGAAATAATGGACTGTTGCTGTGCTTGGGCATATCGTAATTTACTATATTCTCGGCTATACTCATCGCTTTGTGTTCTCCGAGTTGTTCGGTGAGCTTTTGAATCAAGGACGATTTCTGACCGAGATTGAGCTTGGATGCCTTTATTACATCGGATAACAGAGTTGCCTCAGCATTTTCAAACTTGCGGTCAACTACATAATAATAGTTTTTGTCACTGCGATATGAAAGTACCTCATATCCATATTCATTGAGTAGTTCTATATCCAACGGAAGAGTTTTACGGGATAGCTCTATGTTAAGCTTTGACAGTTCACTTATTATGTCCTCCGTGTTTAATGCATGCTCCTCGTCTGTCTTACGGCAAAGAATATCGTAGAGGACAAGCAGCTTTATTTTTTGTTCTTTGTTGTATGGCATACTTGTCCTCCTTCAGAAAATAATTTCATTTTTCTTACTAAGATTGTAATATGTAAAAGTCAATAAATATCTTATTAACAAAAGAACAAACTTCATCACTTTGAGAAACTACTCATTTTACGGTGATTTGTTTATTGCACCATTATTAACCACAACTACTGCCGAGGATCCAAAAATCATTCCATTAAACACAAAGCTACCTGAATATGTATAGGTAATCGGAATATTTTTGTCATACGCTGATTCACCGTAAAATGAGACATAATAGAGATAAGCGTTATCCGGAGCTGTCACGGTATAGATATATACCGAACTGCCGTCTCCCCTACTTTGAACCCCATCCGCTGAAATAAAAACACTTTTAAATGATTGCTCAAGAGTATAGCTTGAAGAATATGACAGCGGCTCTGTAGTGTAATAAAGTATCGCTGAAACATTTGTAATGTTTTCGGGAACAGTTATACTTATCTGATAGCTTCTGCCAAGCTCGCTCGTTATTTGCTTATTAATCGTAAAAAAGCTCTTTTCATTTCCATAATTACTGCATACCCAATCACCGAAACGGTAAATTTCAGGTTGCGATGCGCCCGCCTCTTGTGAATGAGGAAGGTCGGGCTTAATAAGCACATAAGCCTTACTGTTATTTTTCTTGAGGGTTTTGTAGGTCATCACGGTAGACGAGATATCGGCAAACCTATCCTTTTGACTATTAATAAGCAGTGTTGGAACAGTATTACCCTCAAGAGTTTCCGCGTCTTGCCACAAATCAGCGGCAAACTTGTCAAAATCAGGATTATATTCAGTTGACCCAAAAAATGCGTCATTAGTCTGACTGCTTACAAAGTAACTCAAATATACGGGAACGCAGAAAGCAAAACGTGAATCGTAGCAACTTGCAACGGTTACTGCAAGGCCTCCCCATGAAATTCCCGTAATTCCCACTTTATCTTTATCAACAGCATCAAGCGAACGCAAAACTGTATTTGCAAAAGCGCAGTCTGAAATGACGTAATACATCCATTGCTCTTTAATACTGTTCTTCGCCGTAGAAAAATTATCCTTTTCCTTGTGTCCTAACAAATCGCGTTCATTTGCCTCAATACCATTTAACGCATGATATCCTTCGGTATCGAATGCAATAGCCGCATATCCGTGGCGTACCGCTTCAAGACAATATTTAGCGTAAGCATGACCTTCGCCACCGTGGGTGCAAACTATTCCCTGTACTTTATTTTGCGACGTTGCATTATCGGGAATCCCCATATATGCGAAAACGCGTATTACACCCATAGTATTTAATTCCGAATCGGTATAATCAGACGGGTCATCATGCATAGGATAATAAATATGCACCGCGGTAATTGCAGCCTCTGCCTCATCAGTAGAATCGGGATATGCTTTAAAAAGCTCAACCACCCAAATAGCTTTTTCATCTGCGGCAAGCGTTGGATTATCGGAAACATCACAAAACAATACCTTGTATTCCTTAGTGTTTTCCGTCATAGCGGATTTAATGTCCCCTTTGAGAGATATTAAAAGCTTTTCCTCTTCAGTCAACTCTCGGGACACAGTTTCATCACTGCCGCTATCTTCCGTATCAGTTGATGCTACCATATTCGTAGAGCTCGGTAAAGTATTGTTGCAAGCTGTAAGCAGCAAGGCAAGAACCAATAAGAGTATAAAAATCCTCCTTGTACTTTTCATAGTCTTATCCTCCCAATTTTATAATTCCTTATAGTTGCGATAAGTGGTGTGTAAATAATATCAATAATATTTCTCCGCAAATCGTATAAGCGGTAACAAATCGTCAAGTCCGTGAGGATGATGGTCACAGTCTTTTTTTAGTATCTCGACAAAAGGTACAACGCTTTGTCGGTATTTTTCAGCGAGCAGTTTGCCGTTTTCTATATACGGTACAGTTTTATCGCTGTCTCCGCAGACAAGTATTGTGGGAATACCCTCGGCAATTACAGTGTCTACCATATCTATCGGATGCTCTCGGTAATTGAGAAGATCGGACACGGTCTTCCCTGTTGCCTTTACGAACTCATCATAGAAATTAACCTCTGCCACACCGAGTCCGCAAGGACAGCTCAGCAGATTGAGAACGGGAGCGTCGAGGTACATAGCTGCCACGTACTGCGGATATTTTGCCGCAAAATATACCGACTGCATCCCCCCGCAGCTCATGCCTACCGTCATACACTTCGGGTAAACCCCAAGCTCGTTTATGAGAAATTCACACAGCAAAGCCTTTGCATCCGTATCCTCAGGCAAGCACCAGCGCGTTATATTTTCTATATGTGCAACGTAATACCCGCGTTTAAGCATTTCAAGCTCAAAGCTTGGAAACGCGCCAAAGTATTCGGTCTTGAATAGCCATTTTTTGTCCGCTCTTGGAGTCTTTGGGCAAACGAGTATCGCCTTTCTTTCGCATAGATGCAATTCAAGCACCTCAAATCCACGCCACTCACTTCTTTTATATTTCATATCAAATTTCTCAAAATTACCTTATCTTACTAATATTATTAAATGTGGTTTATAAGATTCCTATATTATTTGTGGTTTTTATTTTGTAAACTTCACCGTCACGATCTCAAAGTTTGAGGTAGGAATAGTAGCCTTTCCGTCCTTTACCATTAGTTCCTTAATCTCATTCTCCATGAGGTCGCAGAGATATGCCTTGCTATAGGTCTTAGGGACGATCAGCGTTACGTTGGACTTGCAATCGTAAGAGTCGTAGAATCTGACTATAAGGCTGTCGTACTTCTCCGCTTTCTTAACTGCCATAATAACTGCGTTGAGTTTATCCACCGATACGAAAGAATATCTTTCTGCAAGGTCACCGTTGTTCGCGGTGACTTTTCTTTCATAAAGCGGCTGATTGAGGACGTAGCTTTCCTCTATCACACCACCTTTTCTGAAATCGTCAAGGTGGGGCATAAGAGAATAGGTAAAGCTCTGCTCTCCTTGGTCTGCCTCTGGATTGGGATCGGTCGCAGATTTAATGAGCGTAATAGACAGCTTACTTCCCTCAACTGCGTGACCGTACTTTCCGTCGTTGAGCATTGCAACTCCGTAGCCGTTCTCGGATACGTCAACCCACTTGTGTGCGTAGGTCTCGAATTTCGCCTTATCCCAGCTTGTATTCTCGTGTGTAGGACGGGTTACGTGACCGTACTGAACGTCAAAGGTTGCGTTCATCGTATGTACGTCAAGCGAGAAATAAGCCTTAAGCACCTGATGATGCTCGTGCCAATCAAGGTCGGTAGCAAAGTCTATGCGGCTGCTCTCGGAGTACAGCCACAAGATTTGCTTTATGGTTGAGTGCATATATGTCCGCTCAATTACAAAGCCTGCTCTTGTTCCGTCGGTAATAGGAGTGATGGTTACTTGTTCGTTAAGCTCATATGATTTGAGCTTATAGTAGTCCTCAAGCTCCCAAGCATCGTACTTCGTGGGATAGTCCTCAAAGGCAACGAGTACGTTACCCTTATCTGTGAGAACCTCTCTCTGCACTCTCTTGTCATAGAGCCTTACTATCTGTCCTTGCTCGTTGAGGGTAAGTATATAATACTCATTCTCAGCGGTAAGACCGTCAAGCTTTACCTTGCTGTCTGCGCTGATATTCTTGATGACTGTCCAACCGAACGAG